>CAZPTH010000211.1:0-4121 GCA_964589315.1 uncultured Thermodesulfobacteriota bacterium | reverse complement strand
GGATGTTTTTTCGAGATAGCTCGGGGTTTTTCTTTTAACCAGGATTCTCCTGATGATGTCTGCCTGTTTTATGGCTTTTCCCCTTGGAGGGGTGTCATTTCAACGGCCTGGATTCGGCACGCCCACGCCGGTTGACGTGTCCCGGGTGATTTCTCCTCCTTCCATCTCCACGATCCGGGTCCCGATCTCGGAAGCCTCCGCCTCGTTGTGCGTCACGTACACGAGGGTAAAGCCGATTTGCCGGTGCAAGTGAAGGATCTCCCCGCGTAGCACGCGGTTAAGTCGGGAGTCGAGGTTGGAAAGGGGCTCGTCCATCAACAGGATCTTCGGCTGAAGGACAAGCGCCCTGGCAAGGGCGACCCGTTGCTGTTGCCCCCCCGACAAGGTCGCAGGCCGCGCGTCCATCCGGGATGTCAGACGGATAAGATTCAGGACGTTTTTGATCCTGTCTTCCCGCTCCTCTTTAGGAACCTTCCTCGCTTTCAGGCCGAATTCGAGGTTCTCGCGGACGGAAAGGTGAGGCCAGAGGGCGAGATCCTGGAAAACCATCCCGATGTCCCTCTTTTCCGGGGGCACAAGAACCCTGCCCTTGCTGGCGACCTCCACTCCGTTGATGGCGATGCTTCCGGAATCGGGTGCCAGGAAACCGGCCAGGAGACGGAGCAGGGTTGTCTTTCCACAACCCGAGGGACCAAAAATCACCACGCGCTCCCCTGCCGAGATTGTCAGAGAAATGTCGTGGAAAACGGTATGGTCCCCGTAAGTTTTGGTTACATGGATTAATTCAATCATGGTTTGTCCCTGTCATAACGTCGCGTTATTCCGGCACTTGAGGGCGAGTCCGCCAAGCCCCAGGGGAAGGAGGGTGATAACGATCATAACGACACAGAGGGCGGCGATGAGGCCGGGGGTTCCATTGGCCATCAGGGTAAAAAGACGGACAGGCAACGTGTCGTGGCCGGGTGGATTGATGAGCATGGTCACGCTCGTGTCCCGGATACAGAAGACAAATCCGACCAGCCACGTCCCCATGAGCCCCCGTTTCGACAGGGGGGCGAGGATATAAAAGAGACGGCGAAACCATGTGGCGCCCGCCACCTGGGCGGCCTCTTCCATGGTGCCGGGAATATGCGCGAGGGTGGCCACGGTCATGCGGTGAGGAATAACGGTGTAGCGGGCAAGGTAACCCATCATGATGATCGCCGGCGTTCCATAGATAAAGTTCGTGACGGGGCGGTTCCAGAGGGCGATCAGGCCGATGCCGATCACCGTTCCGGAAATCGCGAAAAGGAAGAACGTCAGAGAATCGAGGGCCCGCCAAAATCGAAACGCGCGGGTGTGAACCAGGTATCCCAGAAAGAAGCCCAGAATCGTCAGGGCCGTGGCGCCAACCCCAGCGTAAATCACACTCCGCCGGATGCTATCCCCCGCCCTGATGAAGGCCTCCCGGTAGAAAGTGACGGGAAGGGACTGGGAAATCAGAACGCTGAGGGGGAGAATGACCACACAAACACCGAACAATCCGATGGCTGCGGTCAGCCAGATGCTGGAATGTCCCAGATCAATCCGGAGGAAGAATTTCCCCCCCGGAGGTGGTTGGGTGAGAAGGGTTTTTTCACGGAGAAAGCGCGATTCAACAACGAGGGCGAGGCCCGCGATGGCGATGAGGGGAATGGCCGAGGCGGTCGCTCCGCCGAAATTATAGAAAGCGGCAAACTGGGTGAGGGTTTCCACGGGGAAGACATTGTATCGAAGGAAAGCGGGGACACCGTATTCCCCAAGTGTGAGGAGAAAAACCAGCATCGTGGCGAGAAGAACGCCCGGGAGAATGAGGGGGAAGGTAATGGTTCGAAGCACGTGGCCCCATCCGGCCATAAGCCGTCCCGCCTCTTCGAGCCGCGGGTCAATCGTTTTCAGATAGATAAGGGTTATCAGGATAACGATGGGAAGAAATGAGGTAAAGAGGACCCACACGCAACCGACAGGGCTGAAAAGCCATGCCGAAGCAATCCCCCCCGCGGCCGATCCCAGGAGTTTGGAAAGCATTCCCCGCCTTCCCAGCAGGAAAAACCAGGCGATGGCCGTCATATATGGGGGGATCAACAGGGGGAGGGAAAAAAGGACGGTAAAAAACCGCCTGAACGTTAGGTCCGTTTTCCCAAAGAGAATTCCGAGGGGCACGCCGACAAGCGTGGCCAGGGCCGCGGTGGAAAGGGAAAGAAGAAGGCTGTGGGCGATCAGCGTCCACTCTCTTCGGCTCGTCAATACGGTTCGGTAGGTTTCAAGGCTGAAATGCCCGTTAACCGTTACGCTTTTTCCAACCATGACAAGGAGGGGGAGCAACCCTGCGACAATCAGGACGAAAACGGCGGACAAAAGGGTAAGGCGTTTAAGCATCAAAAACCGGCCCATCGCTTCAGAAAGGCTTGAATCTCCTGAAGTTTCCGGGCAACCTCAGCGTAGTTGACCTTCATGGTTCTTATCTGTCTGATGCGTTTGATCTCGGGCGGGATTTTCACGCCTGCGTGGAGGGGGATCTGGGCGCAATCGGCCTCCGCAAGCTTCCGCTCCGTTTCCTTCGAAAGCAGATAGTCGATGAGTTTCCGGGCGGGTCCCGGGTGCGGGGCGCCTTTGATGAGGACCGCCGCGTTGGGAAGGATCAGGCATCCGATTTCACCCGCTTTCTGGTCGGGGTAGACGATTTTCACGGGCTTCCCCTGGCGAATCCGGTTGACGGCGTCGTCGCTGTCCACCAGGCTGAAGGCGAAGGCGCCGGAGGCGACCAGATCGGCGCTCTCCCCATTGCTCGTGGATACTTTCACCCCGTTTCCCTTCATTTTCTCCATGAAGCTCGTGGCGCGTTTGTCTCCCCAGAGGGTAAAAAGGGCCGCGACCTGCGTGGTCGTCGTTCCGAAGAGCGGATTGGCGATGACTGCCTTGCCCTTCCATTTCGGGTCGGTATAGGCGAGAATGGATTCGGGCGAAAGAGACACCTCCTTGCTGACGATAAGCACCCGGGCCCTGGCGGAAAAGCCGGTCCAATATCCTTGAGGATCTTTGAAGCTATCTGGAATCCCCTCCGCGCTGGGAGAGACATACGGGGCGGATATCCCCTTTTGTTTCAGGACTTCCGCACGAATGGGTTCATTGGCCCAGTAAACATCCGCCTGAGGGTTATCCTTTTCCGCGATAAGCCGGTTCATCACCCCCGTGCTCTTGGCCTCTTCCGTGTCGTAGATCGCCTTCACCTTGATCCCGGTTTCCTTTTCGAAATCCTTGAGGATGGGTTCGGAAAAGACCTGGTCCTCGGAGACGTAGGCGACGACGGTTTTCGCTGCCGGCTCATTTTTCGAACGGCCACAGGAAACAGCAAGGGGTAACAAGAGACAAACGATCAGGAGCAAAAGCCATCTTCTTTTTATGGGTATAACCGGTTGCATGGTCTCTATTCCCCCGTGTCGACCTTGAAATCATCGAAACAGGTGGCCGCGTCCGCCTTCGTCCAGAGGCCTACCCCCCCGGCCTTTGTGAAATGATTATCCTGACCTTCCAGGTATTTGTGACCATTCAGGAAACAGGCGTATCGGTCGCCCTTCGCGACAATCTTCATGACATGCCATTTCCCTGCGGGTAACTTCACACGGGACGTGGCGATCATCCGCCGATGTCCGTTCTTCACATAGTAGATGCGGAAATTGTCCTCCAGAGGGTTGAAACGGGCAACATAATAGTTGTTCCTGTCCTGAACACGCCACATGATGCCACCCCCCTCATCGATCCGCCCCTTCACGGCCTTGAAGGATACCGTGATAGTTCCGTTCAAGAATGAAATCTCGTCTGTCCAGCAAAGGTTAAAGGTGCCGCCAGAGTGGTGATTGATTTCCGTGAGCGCCAGGACCTTTTTCCCGGAGGGGGCCGATGGATCTTCTGTCACCTTCCAGGTAGCCAACGGCCTCTGCTGGCCCGTGGCCTCCACCTTCCAGCCAGGGGGAATCTGCCCTGTCGGTACGTTCTCAAAATTCCAGGACCTGGCTCCGCTTTTTTGGGGTTCCTGCGCCAGACATGGAATCGTCAGAAAAAGGATGAGCAGAATCGTTATTGAGGGGATTAAAAGTTTCTTG
>CAZPTH010000210.1:0-4123 GCA_964589315.1 uncultured Thermodesulfobacteriota bacterium | reverse complement strand
CCAGGAACGTGAAGCTGGTCATCCTTTCCCTGGTCGCCAATTTTGTCCTGGTCCCTCTCTTCGTCTATGGGATGGTCGCGATCATCCCGGTTCCCGAAGGGGTAAAAATTGGCCTGATCCTGCTTTCCTTGGCCGCGGGAGCCCCCTTTCTGCCAAAACTGGCGGAAATCGCCCGAAGCGATACGGCCTTTTCCATCGGCCTGATGCTGATGCTCATGGTGGTCACGATCTTCTACCTGCCGCTTTTGCTGCCGGTCGTGCTGGCGGGAGCCAAGGTGAGTTCCTGGGCCATCGCCAAATCCCTGATCCTCCTGATGCTGATCCCCTTGCTGGCGGCGATTTTCTTCCGAGCCAAGGCCGAGGCCGCGGCGAAGCGGCTCCTCCCGTTTTTTGCCAAGGTGAGTAACATTGCCCTGATTGTGCTGGTGGTAACCCTGATTATTCTGCACACAAGGAGCCTGATTAACATGGTGGGGCTGAGTCTGATCGCCATTATCCTGCTGATTATCGTGGCTATGCTCATCGGGTACGGGCTTGGCGGAGCGGACCGGGACAAGCGGATCGTTCTTTCTCTCGGGACGGGGCAGCGCAACATTTCAGCGGCCATTCTGGTGGCGTCGCAGAACTTCAAGGACCCGGATATCATCCTCACGATGGTCGCCCTGGCGATTTTTGGGCTGATTATCATGCTCCCATTCGCGGGGATGATGAGAAAGCGGGCCGCCGTGAATCGCAATGCCATTTTTCAGTGATGAATAACGTGCGAAACCTGTGAAACGCTGGCAAAGGGGAAAAGAACTTCTCGTTGCCACGAAACGATAAAAAGGAGTCAAGACATGGCTAAAAAGTATCTTGTTGTTGGCGGCGTGGCTGGAGGCGCCTCGACGGCGGCGCGCCTGCGGCGTCTGAGTGAGGAAGATGAAATCATCATGTTCGAAAAGGGGCCGCATGTCTCTTTTTCCAACTGTTGCCTTCCGTATTATCTGAGTGGCACAGTCGAGAAAGCCGAAAACCTGGTTTTAATGACGCCGGAAGTGTTCAGGAAGCAGTATAACATAGACGCGCGGGTGAATAACGAAGTCATCGCCATCGACCGCGCCAAAAAAGAGGTTGAGGTTAAAAATCTGGTTACCGGCGAGACGTACCGCGAGAATTACGACAAACTGATCTTGTCACCGGGCGCCCGACCGATTGTTCCGCCGATCCCAGGAATTGAAAAGGCCAATACTTTCACCATTCGCAACGTGTTGGATATTGAGAAACTGCATAACGCGATCGAAGAAATCAAACCCTCGCGCATTACAGTGATTGGGGGCGGCTTCATAGGGATCGAGGTGACGGAGAACCTGGTGGGTGCCGGCCACGCGGTTTCACTGGTGGAGGCCATGCCGCAGGTACTGGGGCAGTTCGATGACGACATGGTGCAGATTCTGCACAAGGAACTCATCGACAACGGCGTGGAGCTGATCGTAAGCGATAAGGTTACCTCTTTTGACACGAATACGGTTATGCTGGAATCCGGCAGAAAAATCACTTCTGAAGTGATTGTGATGGGCATCGGTGTAACCCCGGAAAGCGGCCTCGCCAAGGCGGCGGGCCTGAAAATTGGCCACACGGGGGCCATCTGGGTCGACCACAATTATCAGACGGACGACCCCAATATCTACGCGGTGGGGGACGCCATCCAGGTTTACAATCCCATCCTGCGTGATTACTTTACGCTGGCCCTGGCGGGCCCCGCGCAACGCCAGGCGCGCGCCGTCGCCAACCACATTCACAACATCCCGGTCACCTATCACGGCTACATCGGATCATCCGTTGTAAAGGTGTTCGGCTATAACGGCGCGTCAACCGGTCTGAACGAACACGCCCTTTCCAAGATGGATATCAACTACGATTTCGTCATGATTGTGCCGAAGGATAAGGTCGGTCTAATGCCTGACTCAGAGGAGTTACACTTCAAACTGATTTTTGAAAAACCCACTGGCAGGCTCATTGGCGCGCAGGCGGTAGGACGCGGGAATGTGGACAAACGCATCGACGTCATCGCGGCGATGATTACCGCCAAGGCGACGGTCGAACATCTGAAGGACTTGGAACTCTGTTACGCGCCACCGTTTGGCTCGGCAAAAGACGTGGTGAACATGGCAGGTTACGTGGCCTCCAATATCCTGCACAAAACCTTCAGGCACGCGCATGTTACGGAGATTCGTGGGCTCGCGGAGAAGGGGGCGTTCATCCTGGACGTGCGGGAACAGGAGGAATGGGACGTCGGGCATATTGTGAACGCCAAACACATCCCGCTCTCGGAGCTGCGTCCAAGGATGGACGAAATTCCAAGGAACGTGCCCGTCTATATCTACTGCCGTTCGGGACAGCGTTCCTACAACGCCTGCCTGGCGCTGCAACACTACGGATACGACAAGGTGTACAATATCTCGGGCGGGTTCATCGGGCTCTGTTTCAATGAGTACTTCCTGGATAAGACCACGAGCCGTCCGTCGATTGTCACGGAATATGACTTTTCCTGAAAATCACCTCACCGCCCATGAGCCTTGGAGGCATCGGCAGCGAAGAACAACCCTGTAAGGCGGCATAAAGGGAGAAAAGATGAAAGAAGCACCTAATTACTCTGGTTTTAATCTTCGCGGCTTTAACCCTTCTCGCGCCGGTTGCCAGCGCGAAGCGGCAAATCAGGATATCGCCATCCCTCGTTTCTACGGCCCGCTGAAGCCATGGTTCGACAAAAAATGGAAGCCGGGTGGCCTCGAACCGGTTCATTAAGGAGATGTTGCAAGTCAGTGAAACATCATCCTGAACCGGGGGATAATATATGAGTAATTCCAAAACCACGCCTGAAGTTGGGGAACGTGATGTATGAAACATTAGCCGTTTTGGGATTCTTTGCCTTTCTCTACAGCCTGTTTGCCGGGGGCATCGAACGCACCTGGATCAGTGCCGCCATCGTCTTTACCCTGTTTGGCCTGATCGTCAACCCCAGCGGGTTGAACATTCTGCCCTTGGCGGCAGACAAAGAAACGATCAAAACCCTGGCAGAGCTTACCCTGGCACTGGTGCTTTTCACCGATGCTGCTGGTGCCAACATCGGCATTCTCAGGCATGTATCAAAAATACCTGCGCGTTTATTGCTCATCGGTTTGCCGTTAACCATCGGACTGGGTTACCTCATTGGCAGGGTGTTTTTTGTGGATATGTCCGCGCTGGAAATCGCTTTGCTGGCCACCATGCTGGCGCCCACCGACGCCGCCCTGGGTGAGCCTGTGATTACCAACACCAGTATCCCGGGGAGTTACCGCGAGGCGCTGAACGTGGAAAGTGGCCTGAACGACGGGATCTGTGTCCCGGTGCTGCTGCTGTTCCTGACGCTCGCGACGGGACATCATTCGGGAGAGGGAAGTACCAGCAAACTTCTCGCCCATCTTATTGTCGAGGAGATCGGGATCGGCCTGCTCGTCGGTGTCGGGGTCACGGTACTGGCGGCGTGGCTGGGGCGTTTTGCCAAGGCAAAGGGCTGGCTGGATCCCGTGTGGAGTATGATCTCACTGGCGGTCCTGGCCTTTGCCATCTTTGGTCTGGCGCAGTCCCTCGGGGGAAGTGGTTTCATCGCGGCCTTCACGGGAGGGATCACGTTCAACCTGATTTATGAAAACAAGGATAGAAAAGAGTGGCTGGAGCGGACTGAAAGCTTCGGCAACCTGTTTTCCCTGATCACCTGGAGCACGTTTGGAGCGCTGGTTGTTGGCCCCGCCCTGGCACATCTCAACTGGCAGGTCATCCTCTACGCGCTGCTCAGCCTTACCGTGATCCGCATGGTGCCGGTGTTCATCGTGCTCACCGGCTTCCACATGGACATGGAGGCCAAACTCTTCATGGGCTGGTTCGGGCCCAGGGGCCTGGCCAGCGTGGTTTTCGCCGTGATCGTTCTGGGCGCGAACCTTCCCGATGGCAACAAGGTGGTCTCGGTCGTGGCCGTAACCATTATCTTCAGCATCTTGTTGCATGGCCTGTCGGCCGTGCCCTGGGCCAGGGGCTTTGGCCGGAGAGCGCAGATCAGGATGGCTGCAAAAACCGATTCTTTGGAGGTTAAATAATGAAAAGGTGT
>CAZPTH010000209.1:0-4127 GCA_964589315.1 uncultured Thermodesulfobacteriota bacterium | reverse complement strand
GCCACAGGTGTCACCCTCAAAAATGTGAATACTATCCAACAATGGTTGACAAATAAGAGATTGATGAACATATTTTAAACGCCGATTGGTTGACAAGCCCAGAGGCGTAAACTATTATTTAAACAGAAGGGAAAAATGACAACCCAAAAAAGGAGAAACAAATATGTCGATGCTTGTTCAAGACTGGATGAAAAAGGATGTAATTACCATAGACGCCCACGCGTCGGTCATTGATGCCGTCCACCTTCTCAAGGAAAAAGGGATCCGGAGGCTTCCCGTTCTTAAAAACGGAAAGCTTGTAGGAATCGTAACCGACAGGGACCTCAAGGACTTTACCCCTTCCAAGGCAACCACCCTGGACATTTACGAACTGCGTTACCTCCTCTCCAAGGCCTCGGTGGAAGAGGCCATGACCCCAAATCCCATCACGGTAACCCCGGATCTCCCCATCGAAAACGTCGCGGCCATCATGCACGACAAGAAAATCAGCGGCCTGCCCGTTCTTGAAAAGAATGGGGATCTGGTGGGGATCATCACGGAATCCGACGTCTTTCAGGTCCTGGTAGCGCTAACCGGGGTTAGACAGGGTGGCGTTCGTATTTGTCTCCCCATTGAAGACAGATCAGGAAGCGCCAAAGAAGTGGCGGACATCCTGCGGAAACACGGCGGGAAAATCGAGGCCATCCTCATCAACTACGAGGGGGTCGCGCCCGGATACAGGGATCTCATTATGCGTTTCAAGGGTGGAGACAGTCAGGCTATTCTCAAGGAGATCAAGGAAAAATATCCCAACGTCAGTGTGTACGAATAGCCCCGTGGCCCTTTCGGAAACCTTCCTCAAGAAAATCAGAGAGGTTGTGACTCCCGACCGGTTCTCTACCGGGGAGTCCAACCTCTCTCTTCATGCAAAGGACGAATCCTTCCATACACCCCACCCTCCTGACGTGGTTGTCTGGCCCCAAAGCACGGAAGAGGTCAGCCGTATCGTAAGGTTGTGTTACGAAGAAGAGATTCCCGTAACGCCCTGGGGAGCGGGAACGAGCCTGGAAGGAAATCCCATTCCCGTCAAGGGCGGCGTCGTCGTGGACCTCCAGCAGATGGATAAGATCCTGATGGTGCGTGAAGATGACCTTCAGGTAGATGTCCAGGCAGGGGTTGTCTTCAAAGAGCTGAACAAAAAACTGGCGCGATACGGGCTTTTTTTCCCCCCTGATCCCGGGGCTTCGGCCACGATCGGGGGAATGGTCGCCAACAACGCCAGCGGAATCCGGGCCATCAAATACGGGGCGACGAAGGACCTGATACAAAAACTCACGGTTGTCCTGGCCGACGGATCCGTGATTCAGCCCGGGACCCTTGCCTTCAAGACCTCCTCAGGATTGGACCTCTGCCGTCTCTTTGCCGGGTCGGAAGGGATCCTGGGAATTATAACCGAGATTACCTTGCGCCTCGTAGGGATTCCCCCGGAATTCCTCTCCGCCACCGTTTCGTTCCCGGACACGAAATCGGCCACGCTTACCATCTCCCAGATTATTCGGAGCGGACTTGCCCCCGCGGCCCTTGAGTTTCTCAGCACAAACTCTGTCCAACTGGTCAATAAGTACACGGAGGAATTCAACTTCCCCGAAACGCCCCTGGTCTTCATCGAATTTCATGGAACGAATAAGGAAGGGCTCGCCATCGACCTGGAGCTGGTCAAGGGACTCTGTGAAGACAATGGTGCGACCCACTTCGAGGCGGGAATCGGACGACAGGCAAGGGCCAAACTCTGGCAGGCCAGGTATGACCTGCATGATTTCATCTTAAGAGAGCATCCCGGCCTGGAACCCATGGCCATCGACACAGCCGTTCCCATATCGAAACTCCCCGATCTCGTCGCGTATGCGGAGGAAATCAGCCAGGAGAAAAACATCATTGGATATGTGTTTGGACACGCGGGGAGCGGCAACATCCATATGCCCATGATGGGGAACCCCAACGACAGGGAATCATGGGCTGTCCTGGAAGAGATCAATCACAAACTGGTTGAATATGCCATCTCCCTGGGGGGAACGGCCACGGGAGAGCACGGGGTTGGGATTGGGAAAATGCAGTTTATGGAATTAGAACACGGCAAAAGCCTGGAGGTCATGCGAAGGATAAAAAACCTTCTCGACCCCAAGGGAATCTTAAACCCGGGGAAAATGTTCTAACTAAAATTTCCCGCGTTCTTTACAAAGGGAAGGCCTTCCAACCTCATCATCTTCAGATAATTGCGATGATCGATGTAGATAAAACGCGTCGAAGCGGTATAGCCATCCCCATTTGTAGAAATCTTACGGGTGGTCAGGACTTCCACCTGTGCATCTACAATCTCGTTATCGATGCCAATCTCGATATCCAGCACCGTCCCGTCTTCCACAGGCTTGAAGACCTGAAGCATCAATCCGCCTTCTCCAACGTTGAGTGCCTTTCCCATTGAATGGTCAAATGGGACCTCGTCCCCCTTCCGATAGCAGGTAAATGCCACCAGATGTTCAATGGGGATCCTCGGAGACCGCCTTCTTTCCCTTCTCATTTTGTCCTCCAAAATAAGAGTTGGGTAACTTTATCTGTAAGTAAAGCATGTTATAATCGAGATGTCAAGTACTTTTTAGAAAAAACTTAAAATACCTTGTAATCTTTAGTTATTCTCAAATATTTCCAAAATTCGGAGACAGGAGGGAAAAATCACGCGTCCGGTGACAAAATTGTAATGCCATAAAATCACAGGATATTTCCATAAAACACCAAATAAAAAGGGGGGCAGGATTTAATCTCCCGCCCCCTTTCCATGAGTTAAATTTTTCGATTCAGGCTACTTTTTCTTTTCCAATTTTGCGTTTAGCCTCATCTGTTTCGCCATTTCCTTCATCTCAACCAGTGTTTCCTTCAACTTGGCATATCCATACCACGTCGTGTAGTCCGGCATGACATGGAAGGCCGCCTGGTAGGTCTTCATACGATAGTCCATGAACATCTCATAGAGCTTTTCCTCGATGGGTGTATTGACTTCGTAGAATGTCAGCAGGTCGGGATACGGAAAAGTCGCCTGGTTGGTTTTCTTCTTTATAATCCCGTCCTTGTAAAGACCCGCCACGAGGTTGATGGCCTCGGCGAAGATCTTGTCTGACGCCTTGATCATCTGATCGGCATTTTTCAGGTTTTCCTTCGCAAAGGTTGCGGAGTGACATTTTTCGCAGACCTTCAGCATCCGGTTTCTCTCTTTATCAAACCCTTCCTTCGTCAAACGTGCCAGGTTAGCTGCCTTCACCACATCCAAACGCTTGGTCGGCTTCCCGTTCTTGTCAAGGACACCCAGGGCCTGAAGGATGGTCACGCGATAGCCCATCCATTCCTTGTCCGCCTCAGGCAGTCTCAGCGCCAAAAATCCCCATGCCGTCATGACACGGTGGTCTCCGTTCGGCATATGGCAATCCTGGCAGGTGGGACCACGATGGGCCTTTCTATCCGTTACGTAAGCCGCACCATGCTTGGAATGGAACCACATCTCCCACTGGGCATGATCAAAGCCCGTATGGCAACTGTTACACGCCTCGGGCTGAAGGGCTTCCTTCTTGGAGAAGGCATGACGGGTATGGCAGTTCTGACAATCCATGCCATATTTATAGTATTTCCTCAGTTCGTTATCTCTAACCTTCTGGTCCGTAATGCCCAGGTTATGGCACCCGTTACATCCCTTCTGGCCCGCAATGAAGGCCTTCGGCTGCTTGTGTGTAAAGCCGGGGAAGGCCATGACAGGCAGCAACCCCAGGGAATGTTTCCCGCTCATGTACTGCTTAACCTGCTTGCTGTGGCACTTCTTACATGTGCTGATAGTCGGCAAAACAGCCTTGCTCGCGTCCGCGGCGCTCGTGTGGGCCGTGCCGTGACAATCCGCGCAGGTCAACTCTTCCGCCATCTTGCCACGATTGAAATCCTTCACGATTCCCGGTGTGATTTTCGCGTGACACGTTTCGCACTTGGAGGTTTTCGCCATCGCCGGCGTTCCTCCCCACCCCATGACGCCGAATAAAAATCCAGCAATCACGACAAAATACAACACCTTACGAACCATACAACCCTCCTTCTTTTTTCTGTTAGTTAAT
>CAZPTH010000208.1:0-4135 GCA_964589315.1 uncultured Thermodesulfobacteriota bacterium | reverse complement strand
CGAGGCTGTCGGTCAGCTCTCCCGTTCCGAATCGGAAGATATGATCCGGGCGGGATGCCAGGCGCTCCATGATTTCTTCTCGAATCTGGTCTTCATTGACATAAAGGGTGAGGGCCGGGACGGAGAGGTAGGTCTGGAGGATGCAGTAGTGACAGTCCATGGGGCAGTGCACCATGGCGTTGATGACCCAGTAGCCGCAACAGATACGTCCCCGGCTTCCGGGGCATGGTTTGACCAGGTGTCCCCGGTGGCGGGTTACGAAGAGCCTGCGCTTCAGGCTATGAATCGTTTCAGAAAGAGTGTTTCCGATCGGAGCCGGGGGAATGCCGAGCCGGATCTTCCCGGGTGGGAACCGTTTCCTGACGGCAATGGCCAGGGGGTGATCTGCCACCTCCGGATCGATCCAGACGGTTTCAACAGGTGTGGAAATGGGGGGGAGGGTGGAGTCCATTTAGACGAGCTTCGTTAAAGCTTCAATTTTTCCGTGGAAAGGCCCTATTTTATCGAGGGTGGTTTTCAGGTCCTCCGCGTCCCTGAAGGTGATTCTCAGCTCAAAACGGTCCCCCGCAAAGTTCGGGGGAGGCAGAAGCCGAAGATTCCCTACCCCTTCGACCTTTTGCCGGATCTCACGAAATGCGGTATCGAGTTCCGCCTTCCGTGGGAAACGCATTTTGTAAACGGCCTTCAGGAATGCGTCACGTTTTTTCGCGGACGGCATCTTTGGGTGGGCGAGGAGAAAGGGAAGTGGGTCCGTGGAGAGCACCTCCGGGAAGGCGAGGTGGTCCCGCCTCGCGATTTCATCCAGCCATGTCAAGAGCTGATCCGCCTGGTTTTCGCTGAGGCTGAAGTGGTCCAGGATCCGGGCGACTTCTGAAAGGAGGTCCGGCGAAAATGTTTCGACAATCTTGACGAGAAAAGGGGCGGAGTAACCCCGCCGGACGGCCTCCTGTTTCAGGCGTTCCGGAAGATTCAGGATGCCAGGCAGCGCCGGGAGAAGGGGGGGAGGGATGCGTCCCGGCTCTTTTTTTAAGTGCCTGAGGACCTCTTCCCGTGGCAGTCGAAACGCGGAAGGTCCCTCCTGGACAAGGCGCGCGATTTCGAAAGGGTTAAGCCGGCGATTGGCGTTTTGAGCCCCGATCCATAGGGAAAAGAGCTCTTGGGAGGGAAGCTCGGGCAGGATCGCGGCGGGGACCTCCGTCAACCCGATTTCCCGGGCGACAAGCAATCGTCGATGCCCGTCGAAAAGACGCATGGTTTCCCCTTCCGGGAGGACCATCAGCGGGGTGAGGATTCCTGTCTTCCGGATGGATTTCAGGAGTTCCTGGGACGGCTCCGGGGGATAGGTGAAGGCAAAGGACCCCGTGTCCAAAACGCTGACGGGGAGATTGGTATGGCGATAAGAAATCACGTCAGTTCGGCGAAGGGAAGGCCTCGGAGAAGGAGGGCTGAAAGGAATCGTGAGGGCCTTTCAGGATCTTCCGGTAGAGGGCCGCATCCCGGGTCTTCCCCCGTTTTTCAAACCCCTGGATGAGAATGCGGCATTTCCTTTCGAGCTCCTCCAGAGTCAGTTGACGCCAGGGGGGGGTCAGGATGCCCTCCCGGAGGATTTTCAGCAACGCGTAGACCCGGAACCGGTCCATCCCCCAAAAGGCGCGGGACAACTGATCGTCGTGCCCTCCCCGTTTGACGATCAAGGGCTTTTCGATAAAGTGGACGGGAAAACGCGCCGAGACGCGGAGCCAGAGGTCATAATCTTCGCAAGCGGGCAGGGTCTCGTCAAAGAGGCCCACCTCATCGAAGACCTCCCGTTTCAGGATCACGGAAGAGGGGCTGATGATACAGAGGGGAAGGCAGCGGGGATAGATCCAGCCTCCGTACTTGCGATGTTTCTTCATGGGATTGACCCGAACCCCCCTCCGTATCCAGATTTCGTCAGTGTAACAGACTTGGATTTCAGGGTCTTTGAGAAAGACCTCCATTTCCGCTTCGAGCTTCCCGGGAAGCCAGAGGTCGTCCGAATCCAGGAAGGCGATGAAGGGACCCCTTGCCCTTTCAATGCCAAGGTTCCGCGCCGCGCTGACGCCCCGGCGGGGCTGCTGAATCAGTGTCACCGTGGGGAAAAGGCGTCGAACCACCTCCGCCGTTCCATCGGTAGACCCGTCGTCCGCCACGATAATCTCGAGGGGCTCATAGGTCTGACGTTGCACCGAGTCGATGGCTTCCAAAAGAAAGTCACGGCGGTTATAGGTAGGAATGATGACACTGACAAGGGGCTTCATAATCCAGGTTCGAAGATTAACTCGATTCGGCGAGTTTCCGGGTCCTTTTTTTCAGCCGATTGATGCGCCTGCGGTAGATCTGAACGAGTTTCTTGTCCTTTTTCTCCATCGCTTCCTGTTTCTTTTGACGCAACTCTTCGATCTTGTTCTTGAGATCCGCAACCGTGACCAGCTCCGGGTGTTTTTTCTTGCTGGTTTTCTTTTTCGGGGTTTCCTCCTCTATCCCCTTTTCCTTCTTGATAATCTCCAGGAGTTCGGCCTTTTTCATGGCGTGAACCCCCGTGAGCCCGGGAATCTCCATGGCGATTTCCCTGAGTTCCTTGACGGTCATTTTATCCAGAGGCTTCTGCTTTTCGGTCATACTCCCTCCTTTCTCTCAAATGGCCAAGGTGAACGGCGATGGCCCGGGTTAAAGATTGGAATGTTTGTTCGTAGGTTTCCAGCTTGTGCCCGTAGGGGTCAGGGATCTCATCCGGGATGCCAGGGACGCCTTCTCCCATGAGCTTAACGGGAACTTCGTGGCGTAAAAGGCCTTGAATTTCGAGGCACTGGTACCGCTCCATGCAGAAGATGAGGTCTGACCACGCCAGCAAAGCAGGGGTGACGGGTTGGGCGCGATGCCGTCGGATATCGATCCCGTGTTTCAGGCAGGTTTTGACGGCATTTTCAGAAGGGACATTGCCCGGGAGGGCGTAAAGCCCGGCCGATTGGATGTTGACGGATGGATTTCCACTGAAAAAGGCCTTTGCGATGCCTTCCGCCATGGGGCTCCTGCAGATGTTTCCGAAACAAACAAACAATACCTTCACAACCTACTTTTTACATGTGCCGCCAGGGTTTGTCAACCGTATGATTCCTTTTCCTTGCACAGAATGGTTTAAAAATAAATAGGATTATTGAAAATCAGGTAACAAGAAAATGAAAAGGAGAATTTACTGGATTTGGAGGGAAAGAGAGACCGGAGATTCATGCCGGTCTCTCTCCTTCGTGTTGTGGGCTATTTCTTTTTGTAACGCCAGCCTTGGGCGTCCATGCGTTTGACGAAATCTACGAGATAGTCCACCAGAACCTTTTTCATCTTCTCGCCTTTTTCCGCCGTGGCTTTCTCCGGTGCGCCGGTCGCCCCGTAGTCGGTCAGTTCTTCAAAGTTCCAAATGAGTTTCACGTTGTCGTCCATCTCCGGAATCATGCCGCGGGCCCAGTCCATGTCGCAAAGATCCGGGAAGATGGCCAGGGCGATGGAAGTTTCCCCCTCGCCTCCATGACCGAGGCCATCCCAGACTTCAAAGGTGTCTTTGGGTAAGAGGTTTCCCGCCGTAACCCACCAGGCGTCCAGGACGGCCAGGCCCACGTCGGGGTATTTGACCTTGATGTCCCGGGCGGCAATTTCAATAGGCGGGATATTTCCATCGTGGCCGTTGATGACCAGGATCTTTTTGATGTTCCAATAAATAAGGGATTCCATGACCTCCCGATAAACCTGGGCGAGGGTATCGTTACTGAGGGTGATGCACATGGGTTTGTGGCGGTAGTGCATACTCATGCCGTACCACATGGGTGGGACGACCACGGTGTTATCCAAACGGTTGGCAACCTCTTTGGCGATGTCGTAAGCGACGAAGGTGTCACAGCCGTAAGGCAAATGATAACCGTGACACTCTGTCGAACCTAAGGCGAGGATGGCCTTATCGATATTGGCTTCCTCGAAGGCTCGTTGCGTGAATTCTTCAAGTTTGATCTTTTTCATGGCTCTAAACCTCACATGGTCGTTGGCCGGCCCCCCGTGGGGGCCCGGCGTGGGAAGGACTGGTTAGGGTGCCGGAATCTCAGATGGCATGACCTGTTTCACAAAAATG
>CAZPTH010000207.1:0-4189 GCA_964589315.1 uncultured Thermodesulfobacteriota bacterium | reverse complement strand
CAGCCGTTTTCCTTGGAGATAAGGATGGCGAGGGTCTCCTTCACAGATTTGTCCAGCTCGGTCTTGTTGACCATGAGGGTCCGGAAGATGACCGTCGTCGCCTTGAAGATATCGGGACGTAACGCCAGCATCCGCGAAATCTCCCCGACCTCACCCGTCTTTTTCTCCAGGGCCTTCAGGCTTTCCCTGACCTCTTCTTCCATTTCATGAAATTCAGGTAATCGGATATACGCCATCGGTCTACCTCCTGTTTATGATAGGTCAGGGTAACAACCAATAATCGAAAGGGCAATAGCCTTCATAAAACCGTTTCAGGGACAAGGGCGTTTCGTCAGTACCGGAGAATTCCGCACGCCCAGGTAAAACCCACGCCGGTGCTCTGCATGACGATGATGTCCCCTTTCTTCACCTTTCCGGACGAAACCGCCTGCTTCAGGTTGAAGTAGATATCGTAAGCCCCGAAGTGACCATACTCTCGGAGGACATCCGCCGACGTGTTTTCAATCGGGATTCCGAGGGACTGGGCAACGATCTCCAGGACCCTGAGGTTCGCGTTGACCATGTCAAAATAGGCTATGTCCTCAGGCACCAGCCCGCACTTCTCGAGGGCGCCTCGAATCCCCCGGATGATGGTCGGGACGTATAGATCCTTGAAGGGGCCATGGGCGCGCGCTTTGTCATAACAGTCGTAGTAATGCAAGCCTTTGGCAAGGGCTTCTTCCGTCACGGGGTGCTTGATTCCCCCGGCCTCAATCCGCCAGAGGTCATGATACAGTCCTTCTGTGATGATATTGAAACAGAGAACCTGAAAATCGGGGCACCCCCTCTGCACGATGACGGCACCGCCGCCGTCCCCGAAGAAGACGGAATCGGCCGCGTGATAACGGGTAAACTGGCTCCACTTGTCTCCCGAGCAGAGGAGAACCGTGTCAATCCCCTCGCCCAGGGCGATGTAGCCCTTGGCCGTCTGCAGGGCGCTCAACATCCCGCTGCATCCCTGGACCAAATCGAAGGCGAAGGCGCGGGAGGCCCCGAGGACATGCTGGATCTTTCCGGAGGTCTGGGGAATCACGTAATCGGGCAGGCCCGCCCCACAGTAGATGATGAGATCAATCTGATCCGGCTCCATCCCGGCGTCCCGCAGGGCCTCTTGCGCCGCCGCGATGGCCATGTCCGAGGGGAGTTCCCCGTCAGCCGCCTCCCGGACCGTTCGTGCCCCCGCGTAATCCGCCACGATCCCGGGAATTCCCGCCTTTCTCGCCAGTTCGTGAACCTCGACCTCCCTTTCCGGAAGGTAGAATCCGAAACCGGCAAGTCCGCATAATCCCCTTGCCCTACCCCCCATTTTATTCACCCTTGAATTCCGGGGGCCGTTTTTCGAAGAAAGCCTGAAGCCCTTCCAGTTTATCCTTGGTATAATGATTGACGCTGGCACCCAGGATTTCCAGCATGGTTGCCGTCTCCCGGTGGGGCGCCGCGTTCAGGCAGAAGGCCTCCTTGACAAAGGTCACAGCCAGGGGCGCCTTTCGGAGGAGCTTTTGCGCCATCTCTTCCACGACTTCGTCGAGCTTTTCCTCATCCACGGCGCGGTTTACCAGCCCGATCCGTTCCGCCTCACGTCCATCGAGGAGGTCTCCCATCAGGGTCATTTCCAGGGCCTTTCCGTAGCCCACGAGACGGGGCAGGCGAAACGAGGTTCCCCCGGCGGCCACCAGCCCCAACCCCGCCTCCGGCAGCCCCAGTTTCGACTGGTACGCGGCCACGCGGAAGGTGGTCGCCAGTGTCAGTTCCAGCCCTCCCGCGACACACGCCCCGTGAATCGCCGAGATGGTCGGCTGGGGAAGCATCTCTATATCGTTGATGACACGATTCAGCTTGATAAGAAAGGTTCGGGCGTTCAAGGGATTGTAAGTGACCCCCTTCATTTCCACCCCGGCGCAAAAGGCCTTCCCCTCCCCTCGGAAGATGACCACACGGGTCTCTCCATCTTTCCGCAGGGATGTTACGGCCTCTTCCATTTCGTCAAGCATGGCATCCGTCAGGGCGTTCAACCTGTCGGGCCGATTCAGGGTGACCGTCACGATGGGCCCCCTCTTTTTCATCAAAATCGATTTATCAGCCATTTTCCCCACCTTCCCCCGTCATTTTGCCTATCTGGTATTCCTTTATTTTGTACTGCAAGGCCCGAAGGGTAATCCCGAGGGACTCGGAGGCCTTCCTTTTGTCACCTCCCGTCCTGAGAAGGGCCTGCTGGATCATCTCCCTCTCCAGTTTCCGCTTGGCCTCCCGTAATGTTGCGGCATCCTTCATAAACTCTCCCCAGCGATTCTCGGCCGGGAACAGGTCTTCCGGCAGGTTGGCAGCACTGAGGGTCTCCCCTTCCGACAGGAGGATGACGCGTTCCACGACATTTTCCAGTTCACGAATATTTCCCTTCCACGGGTAAGACATGAAGAGGTCATAAACCTCCGGCTCAATCCTGATCGCCGGTTTTTCGTATTTTTTAGAGAACCTCCTGGCAAAGTGGTCCACAAGGGACGGGATATCCTCTCTTCTCTCCCGCAGGGGCGGGAGATGAATCTGAATGACATTCAACCGGAAAAAGAGATCGTTACGAAACCGCTTTTCATCCACGGCCTTTTTCAAATCCTGGTTCGTTGCCGTAATAATCCGGACATTCACCTCTCGTTCTGTCGTCTCACCCAGGCGCCTGATCTTGCCATCCTGAAGAAATCTCAGGAGCTTCACCTGGATGGAAATGGGGAGGTCCCCGATTTCATCGAGGAACAGGGTTCCTCCGTTCGCCTCTTCCAGCAACCCCTTCTTGTCAGCCCTCGCGTCCGTAAAGGCCCCCTTTTTAAACCCAAAGAGTTCACTTTCCAGGAGGGACTCGGGCAACGCGGCGCAGTTGATGGGGACAAAGGAGTTATCTCTGCGCGGACTCCGAAGGTGAATCTCACGCGCGGCGAGTTCCTTGCCCGTGCCGCTCTCACCTGTAATCAAAACCGTTGAATCGTATTGGGAGACGCGCTCAATCAGGGCACGAAGCCGACGCATGGGCGGGCTGTCCCCGATCATGAGATCCACGCCACTCCGGGTTTCCGTCAACTGTTTTCTCAGTTGTTCGTTCTCGTCCTTCAGGGATTGATGTTCAAAGGCCTTTTTGATGGTCAGGAGCACTTCATCGGATTGAAAGGGTTTCGACACGTAGTCATAGGCCCCCATCTTCATGGCGGTCACGGCTGTCTCGATCGTTCCGTACGCAGACATCATGATGACAATTGGGCGATAATTCTTGGGGGCGATGGTCTCCAGGAGAGTCATACCATCCATTCTGGGCATGCGAACATCGCAAAGGATCAGGTCCATGGGGGTCGAACGAATCATGGAAAGGGCATTTTCACCATCTGCCGCTTCATAGACCTGGTATCCTTCCCTGGAAAGGATGATTTTCATCATGTGGCGGAGATTTTCTTCATCGTCTACAACCAGTATTCTTTTTTGATTCATCGTCACTTCCAAGGGTTACCCATTGCATAATTTTTTAAAATCCTATATTAAAAACACACTATTGTAAAGAAATGGAGCCCCACGGACGAACCCGTGGTCTCCTATGAAATCCTTTCGCCAAAGGTTGCGGTATGGCCGTCTAACCGGCGAAGGGCGACATCACGCCGAGGCGGATAACGATGGATTTCCTTCCCGAATGAACGCGGGGGTCCTGAAAAGGCGGATAGAGGAGTTGGATTCTGTGAAACAAAATTCTAAGGTCGTCTTACTATTCTTCATCCTTTCCCTCCTCATCGGTTGTGCCCCAAGCGCTAATGTCCGCAATTCAAAAGGGGAAAACATCAATGTCAAGCTCATGGAACCTTATAACGGACCCAGGGCGCGGATCGCTGTATCTCGCTTCGATGCCAAAGCGGCAAAGATCCCACCTGAAGTGGCGGACGGCCTGTCCGACATGCTTGCGACTGCCCTCGTCAACACCAACCGTTTCATCGTTCTCGAACGAGACGCCCTGAAAGACGTCATCAGGGAGCAGGACCTGGGAACCTCTGGAAGGCTCAACCCAAAATCCGCGCCGGCCGTCGGGCAGATCGAGGGGGCGGAACTCCTCGTCATGGGGGCCATTACGGAATACGAGCCCATGCATTTCTCCTTCGGTGGCATCACCCTCGGGGTTCTC
>CAZPTH010000206.1:0-4259 GCA_964589315.1 uncultured Thermodesulfobacteriota bacterium | reverse complement strand
CGTTTCCTCCGATGCCTCCACGGAGGAAGACAAGGCCCTCAAAGACTCCCTCTACATCTCCTTCGAGGACCTGCACCGGGGAAACCGGGAGCAGATCAAGGACCGGCAGAAGGGGTACCTTTCCCACTTCGCATCGTGCGAAAGGGTGCTGGACATCGGCTGCGGCCGGGGGGAATTCCTGGAGCTGCTGAAAGAGGCCGGCGTCGACGCGACCGGGATCGACATCAATGCCGCCATGGTGCAGCACTGCCGGAAGCTCGGCCTGAACGCCGTGGAAGGGGACGCCATCGCCCACCTGTCGGAGATCCCGGAGGGCCGGTACGACGGCATCTTCTGCGCCCAGGTGGTGGAGCACCTCACGTGGCCCCAGATCCTCTCGCTGTTGAGGCTCGCCTTCCAGAAGCTATCGCCCGGCGGCAGGCTCCTCATGGAGACCATCAATCCCCAGTGCCTGACCACCTTCAGCGGCCTCTTCTACCTTGACCCGACCCATGTCAAGCCGGTCCATCCCCTGACCCTCCAGTTCGCCTGCCGGGCCATCGGATTCGAACCCGTGGAGGTCCTGTATACCTCCCCTATTCCCGACGAGATGAAGCTGAAGGAGGTCGATTTCTTCCGGCGAACCGGCGACATTTCGGACAAGTTCGTCAATGTCTTGAACGACAATGTCATGCAGTTGAACGAACTCCTCTACGCCCCCCAGGACTACGCCGTCCTGGCGGTCAAGGGAGCGTCCTCCCCTTCATGAAGTGGTATTTCGTCATCCCCTGGTACGGGACGGACATTCCCGGCGGGGCGGAAGCCGAGTGCCGCGGGGCGGTCACACACCTGCGGGAGGCGGGCGTGGACGCGGAGGTCCTGACCACGACGATCCGGGATTTCATGTCGGACTGGACGGAAAACGCCTACAAGCCCGGCACCTACACGGAAGAAGGGGTCCCGGTCCACCGATTTGCCGTGCAGAAGACCTACTGGGACATCTTCGGCTACATCAACGACCGGCTCCTGAGAAAGGAGAAGATTCGCCCGGAGGAAGAGACGTACTTTTTCCGGGAAATGCTCCGGTCCGACGACCTGATGACGTTTATCCGGGAAGACAGGGGGGGAAACATCTTCATCTTCATCCCCTACCTCTTTTCCACCACGGTCTATGGCGCCACGATTCACCCGGAGCGGTCCCTGCTGCTTCCCTGCCTCCACGACGAACCGTACGCCACCCTCACCCCTGTCAGGCGGGCCTTCGAAACGTGCGCCGGCATCTTGTATAACGTGGAAGAGGAGAAGGACCTGGCCAATCGCCTCTATCGCCTCGACCCAACCCGGCAGCGGGTCGTGGGCATCGGCCTGGATACCTCCCGGGTGGGCGATGCCGCCCGTTTCCGGGAAACCTATAAAATCGACACACCCTTCATTCTCTATGCCGGGCGCAAGGACAGGGGAAAGAATACCCCGCTGCTCATCCAGTATTTCCATAAATTTCTCCAGGGTTACACGGACAACCTCAAGCTGGTTCTCATCGGCAACGGGGAAGTCGCGATTCCCGACACCCTCCAGGGACGGGTCATCGACCTGGGTTTCGTCCCGGTCCAGGACAAGATCGATGCCTACAAGGCCGCCACCGTTTTCTGCCAGCCCTCCGTGAACGAGAGCTTTTCCCTCGTCATCATGGAGTCGTGGCTCCAGGAGACCCCCGTCATGGTGCACGGGGGCTGTCCCGTCACGCGCGGCCACTGCCTTCGAAGCAACGGGGGGCTTTTCTTCGAAAACTACCCGGAATTCGAGGAGGAGCTGACCCTCCTGCTGAGTGATGCCTCCCTGAGAAACC
Organism: uncultured Thermodesulfobacteriota bacterium; assembly: GCA_964589315.1. Classification (GTDB taxonomy): domain Bacteria; phylum Desulfobacterota; class S145-22; order S145-22; family S145-22; genus JAOZMY01. The sequence goes on along the minus strand of CAZPTH010000206.1, from coordinate 2,434 downwards.
GCCTGGGCGCGGCGGGGCGCAGGTATGTCCTTGAAAACTACCAGTGGGACGTGATCGTGAAACGATACACGCGGGCCATCGAAGACCTTTTTGGAGACATCTGACCCATGATCATCCAGGTGGTTCCGGAATTCTACCAGTATGACGCCATTTCCCAGCACGCGCGACACATCCGCAGGATGCTCGCCGACCTGGGGACAGATTCCGTGATCTGCGCCCAGCGGGTGGTCCCGGAAGATCTCCCCGGGATCCTGGACATGACAACCTGCCTGCCGCGGATCGGGAAAGATGACGTCATCCTGTTTCACTTTTCCATCTTTACCCCCCTTCTTTCGGAAATCACCCCCCTTCCCTGCCGCAAGGTCATGATCTACCACAACATCACCCCGGCCCGGTTTTTCGAGGGAGTCAGCAGGAAAACGGCCGAGGCCTGCCGCCGCGGACGGGAACAGCTCAAGGAGGCGACGGCGATTTTCGACCTGGCCCTCGGGGTTTCGCGGTTCAACGAACAGGAGCTGAAGGCGGCGGGGTATGGCGCCACGGCGGTCCTGCCCCTCGTGGTTGAAACCAATGTGAAGGACGACCGGAACGCCCGCGGCCTTTACTACCTGAGCGAGAAGACGACCCTCCTCCACGTGGGAAAATGGGCCCCCAACAAGAAGATCGAAGACCTGGTCAAGGTTTTCCACTGGGTTCACAAGATCATCCCGGACAGCCGCCTGGTCCTGGTGGGAAGAAACTGGGAATGGGAAAATTACACCGCCTCCGTCCTGAGCCTCATTCACCGTCTCAATCTCCAGGAGCATGTCCGGATCATCCCCCGGCTCTCCTCCCTCGACCTCGCCGCCCTCTACCGGGCCAGCGACGTCTACCTCAGCATGAGCGAGCACGAGGGCTTCTGCGTCCCGCTGGTGGAGGCCATGGCCTCCCGGAGCCCGGTCGTCGCGTTTGAGGCGGGGGCCGTGCCGGAAACCGTCCGGGACGCCGGCATCCTCTTCCGGGAGAAGAGATTTCACGAAGTAGCCGAGGGGATTGACACCCTCCTGAAGGACGAAACACTCCTGGAGAAACTCAGGGGAAAGGGGCTTTCGAGGGCGTCCCACTTCTCCTACGCGCAGGTCTTCAAACAATTCGAACAGCTCTTCCCCGTTATTTCGGGGGAAACGGAAGCCTGACCATGGAAATCCACCAGTTCGTCCCGGACTTCAGCTACGGCGACGCCATCGGCAACGACGCCATCGGGATCCAGCGGATTCTGAAAGGCTGGGGGTTCGACTCCAAAATTTTCAGCAAGGTCATCCACCCCAAGTACTGGAACAAGGCGGAATTCTACCTCTATTACCGCTATCACCACCACCCCGACAACATCCTCATCTTTCACTATTCCACGGGAACGGAGCTCATCGACTTTGTCCGAGAATTTCCGGAGCGCAAGATTCTCATCTACCACAACATCACGCCCGCGCACTTCTTCGAGAAGGTCAACCGAAAGGTCGCGAAGCGATGCGAAGAGGGACGCCGGGAACTGGCGGGGTTGACGGACCTGTTTCACCTGGCGCTGGGGGATTCCACGTTCAACACGGAGGAACTCAAGGCGATGGGTTTCAGGGACACGGGGGTGTTACCCATCATCGTGGATGTGTCCATGTACGAAAGGAGCCTCCGAAAGATCCCCCGCTTCCCCTATCTCACCCCCCTCTTTCCCACCCTCCTGCACGTGGGCAGGGCCGCCCCCAACAAGCGGCTCGAAGACATTATCCGGGTCTTTTACTTCTGCAAGAAATCGTCTCCCCGGCTGCGTCTCCTCCTCGTGGGGAGCCATTACGACACGGGAACCTACGTGGATGCGCTCGAGACCCTCATCCGGCGGCTGAGGCTGAAGGATGTCTTCCTCCCGGGACACCTCTCCACGGAGACCCTGACGGAGATCTATACCCACGCGTCGGTCTATCTCTGCATGAGCGAGCACGAGGGCTTCTGCGTCCCCCTCGTGGAGGCCATGTCCCTGGGCCTTCCCATCGTGGCCTACGCCGCGGCGGCCGTGCCGGAGACCCTGGGAGACGCGGGGCTTCTCTTCGAAAAAAAGGATTATCCCGCCATCGCCGAGGGCGTCCTCGAGCTCCTGGAAAACCCAAAGCTGCGCCAAAATCTCGTTTCAAAGGGAAAAAAACGCATGAGGGACTTTACAGAAGCCGCCGTAGCGCCTATCCTAAAGCGACATCTGGAGACGATGGGGATAAAGATAAATAAATAATGGTCAAAGGTGAACGGTAAAGGGTAAAAGGATAGTTTTAAGTGATTAAGTGGTTAAGTGGTTAAGGGAGAACACCGATTGAGCATTGATAGGAAAGATAGGAACGTCAACGATTGGCATTTTGAAATTTCCGAAAAAAACTATCTTCGCGCTGAACCGAAACCTTCTGTTGAAAACAGG
>CAZPTH010000205.1:0-4270 GCA_964589315.1 uncultured Thermodesulfobacteriota bacterium | reverse complement strand
GTCGATGATAACCTGAATCATAATATATAACCTCTTTCGCTTCGAGACTAAGCTTTTTCCTTCAGACTTCAGACTTCTCCCTCTTCACATACCCCTCGTATTCCTCCCTGAAATACTTGAGGGTGGTCAGCACGGGGTTGGGCGCCGTCTGCCCCAGCCCGCAAAGGGAGGTCTTCTTGATGATGTCGGAAAGCTCCTCGAGGGTGGCCATGTCGTCCGCCGTGGCCTTTCCCGCCAGGATCTTGTCGAGGAGCATGAGCATGTGTTTGAGCCCCTCCCGGCACGGGACACACTTTCCGCACGATTCCTCGTTGGTGAAGCCGATGAAAAACCGGGCGGTGTCCACCATGGAGGTGGTCTCGTCCATGACCACGACGCCGCCGGAGCCCATGATGGATCCCACGGCGGTGAGATGCTCGTAGTCCATGGGGGTGTCGAACAGGCTGGCCGGGATGCACCCGCCGGAGGGCCCGCCCGTCTGGACGGCCTTGATCTGGCGCCCGTCGATACCGCCGTTTCCCACCTCGTAGACGAGGGTCTTGATGGGGGTGCCCAGGGGGACCTCCACCAGGCCGACCCGCTGAACCTCGCCCACGAGGGAATAGACCTTGGTGCCGCTGTTCTTTTCTCCGCCGATTCCGGCAAACCAGCTCCCGCCCTTCTCGATGATGACGGGGATGTTGGTCCACGTCTCCACGTTGTTGATGTTGGTGGGCATGCCCCAGAGCCCCTTCTGGGCGGGGAAGGGAGGTCTCGGTCGTGGCCGCCCTGTCTTTCCCTCGATGGAGGCGATGAGGGCCGTTTCCTCACCGCAGACGAAGGCGCCGGCGCCCTCCGCGATGGTCAGGTCGAAACTGAAGCCCGTGCCGAGGATATTTTTCCCGATGAGGCCGGCGTCCCTTGCCTGGGCGATGGCTCGGGTCAGCCGTTCGATGGCGAGGGGATATTCCGCGCGGACGTAGATGACGCCCTCCCGCGCCCCGATGGCGTAGGCGCCGATGAGCATCCCCTCCAGGATCATGTGGGGGTCGCTCTCCATCTCGTTGCGGTTCATGTAGGCGCCCGGGTCGCCCTCATCGGCGTTACAGATGATATACTTCTGGAGGGCCTGTTCCTTTTTGGTGAAGTTCCACTTCAGGCCGGTGGGGAATCCCGCGCCGCCGCGGCCCCGAAGCCCCGAGGCGATGACCTCGTCGATGACTTCTTCCGGCGACATGCCGGTGAGGACCTTCCGGAACGCGGCATAGCCGCCCGCGGCAAGGTACTCGTCCATGTCTTCCGGGTTGATGATGCCCGCGTGCCGCAGGACGATCTTCCGCTGGGGGGCGAAATAGGGGATCTCGTGATACGCGGGGATGTCTTCGAAGCCGGTGCCGAAGGTGAGTGGCTCGTCCACGACGGGGTCCCATGTCTCGACCCGGCACAGGGCCAGGTCCCGGGGCACGTCTCCGCTTTCCACCGCCGTGACGATCCTTTCCGCGTCCTCTTCCGAGACACGGTGAAGAATCACCAGGGGTTTGCCGGGGATCTGGATGTTGACGAGGGGTTCCTCCCGGCAGTAGCCGATACATCCCGTTTTGGTGAGGAGAATATCCACCTTCCGTTTTTGGATGATGGCCTCGAGGGCGGCGTAAACGCGGTCGCCCCCGGCGGCGATGCCGCAGGTGGCAAGCCCCACCGCGATGCGCGGCCGGTCCGGCAGGAGCTTGGCGCGTCCCCTTTCCCGGATTTTCCGCAGGGTATCAGAATCGTTAATGATTGTTTTCCTCCCATCCGAATTGTTTGAGGATTGCGGGGATCCGTTCCGGCGTCACGTAGCCAAAGATCTTGTTGTCCACCCGGAGAACCGGCGCCATGCTGCACGCCCCGAAACAGCGGGCGGAGGTGACGGTGAATTCCCTGTCCTCGGTGGTCAGAAGGAATTTGCCATCCCTTGTGGCTTCGTCCACCTCCACGCCGAGGTGGTGTTTGAGGGCCTTGACAAGCTCCGGCGCCCCCTTGACGTGGCAGGCGGTGCCCATGCAGACGGTCACCACGTGCTCGCCTAAGGCCTCCAGGGTGAAAAAGGAGTAGAAGGTCGCGATGCTGTAGAGCTCGGAGAGGGGGACCTCCAGCTTTTTCGCGAGGTATTTCAGGATGTCCTTGGGAAGGTATCCGAACTCCCGCTGCACCTGTTCGAGGATGCCGAGGATCTTCCCCGTGCGGGCCGGATACCTCCCGATAATTTCGTTCAGTCGCGCCGTGTCCATTTAGATGCCGAGCCCTTTGCGCTTCTTCTCGATGACCTCCTCCAGGATGTCGGCGGCCTTGACGGGATCCGGCTCCACGGCAAAGGCGGCGTTGATCAGGCCGTTGAGTCCTTCCGTGAGCAGGTTGACCACGTTGGGACTGCCGAAGATCTTGGGCGGGATGTCCAGCACGGTGAAGACGCCGGACGCCACGAAATACGCCCCGATGGAGATGGCCTTCTGGGAATACCACTCGGGCGCCGCGCCGCCTAAGGGCAGGTCCTCGATGCCCACGTTCAGCTCTTTCGCGATGTTGGCGGCCATGACAAGGATACGGGAGCAGTCCACGCAGGAGCCCATGTGGAGGACGGGCGGGATCTTCAGGGCCTCGCAGACGGAGCGCAGGCCGTCGCCCGCCAGGCTGGCCGCTTCAGGAAGCAGCAGGCCCGCCTTGCCGCTGGCGATGGCGGCGCAACCCGTCTCCACCACCAGGATGTTCCGCTTGATCAGCTCCTTGCCGAGGGTGATGTGACCGTAATCCTGCTTGACCTTGGGGTTGTTGCAGCCCACGATCCCGACGGCACCGCGGATCTTGCCGGCGACGATGGCGTCGATGAGGGGTTTGTAGGAGCCGCCGAGGGCCCCGCGGATGGCCTCTTCAGAGAATCCCGCCATCATTTTCATGGGCTTGTCAGGAATTCTTACGCGTTCAGGATTCCGGTTGGGGTAGTTCTCGATCGCCAGTTTCACGATCTCCTTCGCCGTATCCAGGGCGTTTTCAGGATGAAATTCCATGTGGGTAGCCCCGGGGACCTTGGAAAGCGCGCTCGTGGAGACAACCTTGGTATGATAGCAATTGGCCGTATCAGTGATGGACGGGAAGATACACTGGTAGTCGATGACCATGACCTCCACGCTGCCCGTGGCAATGGCCAGCTCCTGGTCCAGCATGTTGCCCGCAATGGGGATGCCGTGCCGCATGAGCAGCTCGTTCCCCGTGCAGCACATGCCCACGAGGTTGATGCCCTTGGCCCCTTTCTCCTTTGCCAGTTTTTTCAGATCCGGATCATCGGCGGCGATGACGATCATCTCGGAGAGGATGGGGTTATGTCCATGGAGGACGATATTGACTTCATCTTTTTTGAGGACACTGAGGTTGGCCAGTGCCGTGTTAGGAGTGGGCGTTCCAAACAAGATGTCTGACCCTTCCGTCGCCATCATGGAACCTCCCCAGCCATCGGAGAGGGACGCCCGAAGGGCATGGAGCAGGATGTTGACGTAATCGGCTCCGACGCCCATGTGGACCCGGTGCATGGCCTCCACGATCTCACGGTCCACGCTTCGGGGAACGATGCCAAGTTTTTTCCACATTTCCTGGGTCTTGGCGGGAGCCCGTTTGGAAAGCTGAATCTCGTTTTTGATGGTTCCGAATTCTTCCAGCATCCCCAGGGCAAGGGCCTTGGCAATTTCCTCCTTGCTTTTTCCTTCCGTTTCGATCCCGTACTCGGCCGCCACCCTGTTCAGTTTTTCCGTGTCCAGGATCTGGTAGCCCTGGGATTTGCCTTCAGCCGTTTCCAGAAGGACATGGATGACCTCTCGGCCGTGATCTGAGTGGGCGGCAGCCCCCGCGGCCAGGTCATCCAAAAGGTTCCTGGCCGTGATCAAGTCATTGGTAGCCCCGCAGACCCCGCGTTTCGGGTCGCCCCCGAACGGGTCGATCCGGCAGGGGCCCATGACGCACCGGTTACAGCAGATGCCCAGTTGCCCGAACCCACACTGGGGTTGTTGTTTCTCAAGACGGTCCCACGCGGTTTCAATGCCATCTTCCATGGCCTTCTGGACGATCTCCTGATCGGTCTTGTCCAGGGACCGTTTTTCCGCTTCTTCTCTCAGGTATTTTGGATCGACAGACATTGTATCCCTCCTTTCTTAGGGGGTTTTAACGGCTTTGTAAAAAGTCCAATTTCCTTGCCCTGTTAAATCTTGCGAAGCAAGATGGCGAAGCCCATTTAACAGGGTGAATCACTGCAGCAACCTTCAAG
>CAZPTH010000204.1:0-4278 GCA_964589315.1 uncultured Thermodesulfobacteriota bacterium | reverse complement strand
TAAAGATCCCCACGCCAAAGACAACAGGCTGGGAAGGCCTTTCGTGGACACGGTATGAAATGTCGATGATCGTCGGCTCTCCCAGGTTGTAGATCGACTGTTCATCCCCTTCCCGCGACAGGAGTTTTACCTCCGTTATCTCTATCTGTCGATCCCCCCAGCGTTCCCCCAGCAACCGCGTCCCCACCTGGTGGGAGACCTCGAAGGTCTTCTCATCGGCCTCCTTGACGCTTTCCCGGTATTTATCGATGATCCGCCTCGGCTCACCCCGTTCCGCCACTTCTCCCTTGTGGAGCCAGATGGCCTCGTCGCACCACTTCTCCACGGCGGACATGTCGTGCGTCACCATGACAATGGTCTTCATTGCCGCCCTGAACTGCCGGATGACCTCCTTGCACTTGTGCCCAAAGGACTCATCCCCCACGGCCAGGACCTCGTCGATGATGAGAATCTCGGGATTCACGTGGACGGCCACGGAAAATCCAAGCCGCATATACATCCCCGAGGAATAGGTACGCACCGGCATGTCGATGAAATCTTCCAGCTCGGCAAACTGGACGATCTCGTCAAAACGTTCCTGGATCTGCTGTTTAGTCAATCCGAGAAGAATACCATTGATGAATACATTCTCACGGCCTGTAAATTCCGGGTGGAAACCCGCCCCCAGTTCAATGAGGGAAGAGAGCTTCCCGTTGACCTTGATACGGCCGGAATCCGGGCGATAAATCCCCGCGATGAGTTTCAGGAGGGTGCTTTTTCCCGATCCGTTCTTCCCGATAATCCCGATGGTCTTCCCCCGGGGGACCGTCAGGGAAATATCGTTCAAGACCTCGATGTAGCGCCCCTTTTTGGGGATGCGCCGTTTGCGCAGGAGGATATCCTTCAGGGTAACATAGTTACTCTTCAAAACGGTTCGCTTGAAGCGTTTCGTGACGTGGCTCAGTTCGATGGCTGCTTCGCTCATATCTCCTCGGCGAACGATTCACGGTAGGAATTGAAGATGGCGTTCCCCGCGATAATCACGATAACTCCCAGCGCCAGCAGCGCGCCGAGAATCCTGAAATCCGGGAACCGGTCATAAAAAAAGATGTCCTGATACATCAGGGTCATGAGGGCCATGGGGTTAAAATCGACGAGGAAACGAAAACGCTCGGGGATCTGTTTCAGGGGATAGATAATGGGACAGAGGAAAAACCAGAGGGTCAGGAGATTCCCCAGGATATGCGTCAAATCCCTGAAATGGACATTCAGGGCGGACAGGGCCAGCACCAGCCCCAGGGTAAAGAGAAACTGGACCAGCAGAACGGCCGGAAGCACGATGAGGGGCCAGGAGGGGATCACGTGGCTGGCCCAGAGGAAGATAAACAGAATGGGAAGGCTCAAGATGAAATTTATCAGGTTGGAAAGCAGCGTTACCATGGGGAGAATCTGGGGGGGAAAAAACGCCTTGGTAATAAGGTCCCCGCGGCCGACGATACTGTTGACCCCCTCCAGGAGAGAGGCCGAAAACCAGATCCACGGCAGCAGCCCGCAGAACATGAAAACGGGGTAGTGCTCCATCTGGATCCGCATGTAAACGGAAAAGACCAGGGCATAGACCGCCATCAGGAGCAGGGGATTCAGAAAGGACCAGAAAAACCCGAGAATGGAACCCCGATAGCGCAGCTTGAGCTCTTTGACCACCAGGGTCCAGATGAGGGCCCGGTATCTGTAGAGGTCACGGGTATCCAGGGCGAGGGTCTTCAGTGCCGCCATGTTTCCTCCCTGTCCCCTCCATCCGTAACATACACAATGGCTTTATGTCTGCTCACTTCCCATACCTTTCTGAAAAGGTCTTTTTCAGGCAACAGTCCCTTACGGCACGCCGCGTATGCCCGGAGGAATCGAAACCGAAATCCACGCGATACCCCGCCGGGAATGCTCGTATTGAGCTGAACAAGATTCTTCACCACCATTTTCTCCGGAAGGTTTCTGAAAACCTTCACGTTGTCATAATCAAGCAGTTTTATCTCCCAGCGCTCCCCATCCCTGGAGACCATCAGGTTACACGCCTTCAAGTCGGCGTGAAAAATCCCCTTTTCGTGCAGCCGTCCTATTAGGGTTCCCAGGGCCTCCGCCAGCGCTGCCTTTTCCCGAAAGGCCACTCCGTCCTTTTGCTGCAACATCCCATCGAGTATCCTGTCCAGTTCCTTTCCCTGGGCGGCCTCCATCAAGAGAAAGCCCCCCCGGGATGTCTTAACCATCGCGAAAGGGGTTGCCACCCTGAACCCCCGGGCGAGAAGGGCATTTCCCGCCTTCCAGGCCCTCAGGACACGTCCCCCCCTCACAACTTCCTTCAGCCGGTCCGCCATTCCCCGTTTCCTGTACCACTTCACGCAGAGGGGAATGTCCCAGGCATCTTTCATCCTAAGAATCACAGATTCCGGGGCATTTTTCAAGGCATCCGCCGGACGCGCATGAAAATCCCGTTCAAACCTCTCGAGGATAGAGAGGATTTTTTCAACCGTCAATTCACGCCTGGCCGCGATCCGGACACCCCTGCCCCTGAACTGGTAGAACTCCGAACTGTTTTTCATGCAACGCTTCGCGCGACTCGCCTCGTGACGTCGCTTCAGCGCTTCACTCCGTTTCATAATCGTATTCACCGCCGCCTGGTCCGGCAAAAAGGAGGAGACCTCCCTGTATCCCTTCAGAAGCTCATCAATCCCGGGACTGCCTACGTATGGATAGATGGAAGCCACCAGGTGGGCAAGCCCCTCGATCCGTTTCCCTTCCGGGAGCCTCCCCGTAAAGGTCAGGGGATACAAATCGACCAGAACCAGCTCGTCATCTCTCAGAACCAGCAGGTTTCCCGCGTGGTAATCCCTGTGATTTCCCCCCCGTTCATGAAGCAGGGCGGTCAACCTTCCGGCGGCACGCATCAGTCGCTCCCGTCTCTCGGGCAAGAGTTCACCCCCGGAAAGGAGGTCATAAAGCGAAATCCCCTCCAGGTACCGGTAACCCAGGAGACAATCCGAAACCTTGAGCCCGCTTCGCCTCCTCATAAAAAAGAGGGGCTTGGGGATAGGGATTTCCCTCTTCAACGCCTCCAGGGCATGGGACAGCTCCCGCGACCCGTAGGGAGCCAAGACCCCTTTGAGCTTTCGAAACAGGGAGGGATAGTAGAACGATTTAATGAGAAGAGGAAACTCAATGAAAGGGACTTTTACCTTGTAAATCGCCCGATGCCTGTTCTCCTTGATAATAATCGTCGCCGGATCATCTCGGATTGCCCTGTCGGTCAAGGAAGTGAGGTTACCCCTGACCTTTTCAAGCTCGGAAGCCGTCCAGAACCTACCGGGACTTATTCCTTGGGGGGTTCCTGCCGATAAATCGTTCCTGAATTTCATGAGACAAGGGAAACGAGGCGCCTGGAATCAAGCTGACCCAGAGGAATATAGGTGGCCTTCATGATTTTCGCCAGCTCCCAGCCGTAGCCAAAGGCGCAGGGGTCGATCTCCGTGTCGATGAACAGGGTATCGACGGAGGCCTTCCTTATCTGCCTCGCCACGGCGATGGCATCGTCCAGGGGGTCCCCACCGTTGAAGGCCACGTTGGCGCGGCCGTCTGAAACAATAACCAGCAAAAAGACCTGGTCGGGATTTTTCAGGCGTTCCGTCTTGAGCGTGGCAAGCCCCAACGCCATGCCGGAGGCGAGGGGAGTTTTCCCGCCCGTGGGAATCCTCTTGAGATACTTCCTCCCCAGATCCACGCTTCCCGTCGGGGGAAGGACGAGACGCGCCTGGGAACCCTGGAACACCACGAGGCCGATCCGGTCGCGGTTCTGATAGGCCTTGCCCAGGAGACTCAAAATGGCCGCCTTGGTCTCCCGCATCTGCTCCTGGACCCCCATGGAGCCGCTGGCATCCACCACGAAGAGGACACACCTGCCCGCCTTCTTCTGACGCCATTTGACCCGAATATCCGCGGGACGAATAATAAGGGAGGCCTCCCCTCCCTTCTGTCGGCAGGTTTGAAACATCGCGGCGGTTCTCATGGTGGCATCCAGGGCGATGTCACGGGGTTTGCCCTGGGGTAAAACGCTTCGAACATAGGCCCCTTCAGAGGTCGCCTGGGCCTTGAGGGATTTCCCCGTGCTTGCCTGGCGAGGCGGACGCGTGTCCACCTTGGGGAAGGTTAAATCAGGCGGCTCCTCCCCAATGGCGTGCACCTTCGTAACGACTACCCCCGTCTCATCTTCAGGCTTCAGGGACTTTTTTTTTTCGCCGGCAGGCATGA
>CAZPTH010000203.1:0-4296 GCA_964589315.1 uncultured Thermodesulfobacteriota bacterium | reverse complement strand
TGAAACCCTGAAGCTCTTCCTCTGAATAGCCCATACCATCGCAGAATGCGGGATCCAGGACCTTTTCGGAAGGGGTAAAGGGCTGGAGGGCGAGACGTTTTGCCCCGGCAAGCCATTCCCCGATTCTTTCCACGTCTTCACCCGAAAGCCAGTTGGGGTGAATCGTGGTCCGAAACTCGTAGGGAAGGGGGTGTTCGAGGAGAAACGCCACGCTTCGCTTGATTCCTTCCCTGTCCCTTTCCGAAGCTTCCATGAGTCCGTATTTTTCGAGGGGAGTTTTAATATCCACGGCCACGTAGTCGATGAGTCCCTGCCTTACCCATGGAATCCATCGCTCCGGCCGGGTGCCGTTGGTATCCAGCTTGATGTTGTAACCCTCCATTTTAATCCGTTCGAGAAGTGAAGCCAATTCGTGGAGGGTGGGTTCTCCCCCCGTGATACAGACGCCGGAGAGGAGACCCTTTCTTTCCCGAATAAAGGTGAAAAAGGTCTCCTCCTCAATGGTTGGAGTGGTGGTTGGTGTAATGAGATCGGCGTTGTGACAGTAGGGACAACGGAGATTGCACCCGGCCGTGAAGATGGTACAGGCAACATGACCGGGGTAGTCCACCATGGTGAAGGGCTGAAGATCATGGATGGGGGTGGAAACAGGGCCGGTTTTATTCATGGAGGTATTTCCTGTGTCGCTTCAGGGCGTTTAAGAGGCGCGCCGCGGGAATGGGGAAGCCGTGTCCCGGAAAAATCGTTTTGGCACCGGCCTTGAGGATTGTTTCCCAACTGGACAGAATCTGGGGGATATCCTCACCATAGGGGGGAAGGTATCCACCGAGGCCAAAAGGGAGGTAGTTGGCTGCCAGGTCGCCGACAAAGGCCTTTCCACCATTCAAAACCACGGAGAGGGATCCCTTTGTATGCCCCGGCGTGTGAAGGATTCTCCCCTTGATTCCCCATTCTTCCAGTGAGATTCCATTAGATATTGTCTTGTCCACGGAACAGGGTGAGAAATGGAAAGTATTTTTGAAATACCTGTTTCCCAAATAACTGGCCATCCTGTGTATAAGGGAAATTCCCGGGGGAATCACGGCAATGCCCTTTTCAAGTAGCTCCCTTTCGTCTTCATGGGCCACGACCTTGGCCCCGGTGAAATGTTTGATAGCGTGGCAACTGCCCACGTGGTCGAAATGGGCATGGGTGATGATGATCCAGTGGATTTCTTGGGGGGAAATACCATGCCTTCTCAGGTGCCTTGAGAAAACCCCTTCCTTGTTCCGGTTCCCCGCATCCACCAGGATAAATCCCTTAGATCCCCGGATCAGGTAGGTATTGCAGGTCCCGAGACGGACAGTATAAGTCAGAGACATGGGGACTCTTCTCCCCATTTGTAGGAGGGATTTTTTTGTGGGCAACCCCTGTAGTTTGATTCGTCAGACCCTGAAGGTCACGCGTTCCTTGAACTCTTCCTGCTTTCCCTTGTTCCAGTTCTGAATCGGGCGGTGATATCCAACCACGCGGCTGTAGATCTCGCACGGGGTTCCTTTGACCTGCTTGAGCTGCTCTTCTATTTTCGCGATTTCCAGCCGGGCCTGAGCTACGCGATCGCTCGCTCCTGTTCTCTCCATCCGCTGACCTCCTCCAGTTCTTTTTCCTTCTGTTGCAGTTGTATCAATAGTTCGCGTCTCTTTTCTTCTTTACATTTGGGGCATTCCTCGTGTTTCCCGGGCAGGTACCCGTGGATGGGACAGACCGAAAAGGTGGGGGTAATGGTAAAATAGGGGAGATGATACCGGTACGCAATAGTGTGAATAAGCTGTTTACAGGTCTCGATGTCTTCGATGGCTTCCCCTATGAATCCGTGAAAGACCGTTCCCCCTGTGTACTGAGACTGAATTTCATCCTGTAGATTCAGGGCCTCGAACAGGTCGTCCGTGTATCCGACGGGGAGCTGGGTGGAATTGGTGTAGTAGGGCTCCTCTTCCCCGGACGTGATGATATCAGGGAACCTTTTTCTGTCCAGGCGCGCCAGGCGGTAGGCCGTCCCTTCGGCGGGGGAGGCCTCCAGGTTATAGAGGTTGTCCGTTTCCTCCTGGTAGGCCTTGAGACGTTCCTTCATAAAGGTCATGACCTTGAGGGTGAAGGCCCGCCCCTCCTCAGAACCCATATCCACGCCCATGAAGTTGAGCAGGGATTCGTTCATGCCGTTCAGGCCGATGGTGTTGAAGTGGTTTTTCCAGTACTGCCCGAAACGTTTATGGATGTCGGTGAGATAGAATTTGGCGTAGGGGTAGAGGCCCTTTTCAGTTAACTGTTCCAGGACCTTTCGCTTGATCTCGAGGCTTTCACGAGCCAAATCCATCAGTTTGCCGACGCGGTCGAGGTATTCCTCCTCGCTTTTCGCCAGGTATCCGATTCGCGGCATGTTCAGGGTCACCACCCCGATTGATCCCGTCAGCGGATTGGCCCCGAAAAGACCGCCTCCGCGTTTCCGAAGTTCCCGGTTGTCCAGGCGGAGTCGGCAACACATGCTCCGGGCATCCTCCGGGTTCATGTCGCTGTTGACGAAGTTGGCGAAGTAAGGGATCCCGTATTTCGCCGTCATCTCCAGGATGGGACGGATGACGGGGCGGTTCCAGTCAAATTCCTTGTAAAGGTTATAGGTGGGAATAGGAAACGTGAAGATCCGTCCCTTGGCGTCTCCTTCCATCATGACTTCGGCAAACGCCCGGTTCAGGATGTCCATCTCCTCCTGAAATTCACCATAGGTGTGATTCGTCAGTTCCCCCCCGATGACCACGGCCTCATTGGCGATGTTGGAGGGGACGGTCAGGTCCATAGTCAGGTTGGTAAACGGCGTCTGGAACCCGACCCGCGTGGGGACGTTGATATTGAAGATAAACTCCTGGAGCGCCTGTTTGACCTCGGTGTAGGAAAGATTGTCAAAGGCGATGAAGGGAGCCAGGTAGGTGTCAAAGTTGGCAAAGGCCTGGGCGCCGGCGGATTCTCCCTGAAGGGTATAGAAAAAGTTTACGATCTGCCCAAGGGCGGGACGGAGATGTTTTGCTGGACGGCTCTCCACCTTTCCTTCAACGCCTTTGAATCCCTTGAGGAGGAGGTCACGAAGGTCCCAGCCGCAACAGTAGACGGAAAGCAGCCCCAGGTCGTGGATGTGGAAGTCCCCGCTGATATGGGCCTCTCGTATTCTGGGGGGATAGATCCGGTTCAGCCAGTACTGGGCGGTAATGGTGGTGGCGATATGGTTGTTCAACCCCTGGAGGGAATAGCTCATGTTACTGTTTTCGTTGATCCGCCAGTCTTCACGCATGATATATTTGTCCACCGTCTGCTCGACATCGAGGAACATGGCGCGTATGTTCCGGATGTCCTCGTGCTGCTTGCGGTAGAGGATGTAGGCCTTGGCTGTTTGAGCGTGACCCTGTTCGATCAGGACCTTTTCGACGACATCCTGAACCTCCTCGACGGTAGGGATGAGATTGTCGCCGAATTTTTTGATGAGGGCATCGACAACGTGATTGGAAAGCTGGTAGGCAAGCCGGCGGTTGACCCCTCCTACAGAGCGTGCGGCCTTGAAGATGGCGTTGGCAATTTTTTCCTGGTCAAACTTTACAAAGCGCCCGTCCCGCTTGCAAACCTTTTGAATCACCCCAGCCTCCCCTCGTTTTTAAAATTACAAAATGCCGTTAAATCACTATATATTGTGTCCGGAAACCTTACTACCACAAGATATTGGGGTCTGTCAAGGAAAAAATGGAGCCGCACCGACAAACTTTCTGAGACGCTGGAATGGGTTGAGTCCTCATTGGGAAAGGGAAGGAAGACTGATTATTTCAGGATGTTTGGGCAAGCGATCCAGACTTTTTCATAATGCCACGACTGATCCATGTAAGGGCTAAAAAGAGGGCACACAGGGAGATGCCAAAGACGTTTTCGAGAAGAGAGGGAGGAAAGAAGAGGATGAAGTCCCTTCCCTTAATCAGGACGGGAAAGCTCGATACGCAGAACGGAATGATGAAGAACCGGAAGACCTGCCATTTGTTGGGGGCCTTTTTGATGCCTTCGAGGGAATGAAAGGCATTGAGGTTCAGGATGATTCCGATCAATAGGGCAATTCCAATGGAACGGAGCCAGAGTTCCAGATCGGCTTCAAAATATTTTATCGCAAAGGTTACGTACCAGATAAGGCAGCACCAGAGGACCTTCATGCTGTTCGACAGGCGGGAAAGGTAGGGAATCAGTCTTGCCATCATAAGTATATACAATATAGGAGTTCGTGTATGATTT
>CAZPTH010000202.1:0-4335 GCA_964589315.1 uncultured Thermodesulfobacteriota bacterium | reverse complement strand
TCCCCCCACCATGCTCGCGATGGCCCCGGCGCGCGTGGCGCGTTTCCAGTAGAGCGCGGAGAAGTACATGGGCAGGAACGTGGAGGAGCAAAGCCCGAAGAAGAATGCCGTAGCGATGGCGATGACGCTCGGGGGCAGGAAAAGGCCCCAGCCGATGGTAAAGAGGATGGTGAGTCCCACGCCGAAGCGGGTCGCCATGATTTCTCCGCCGCCTCTTTTGCCCAGGCTCTTCTCATAGAAGTCACGTCCCAGGGAGGTCCCCCCCACGTGGTACTGGGAGCTCAAGGTGGACATGGCCGCGGCCAGCATGGCCAGGAGGAAAAGGGTCGCGAACCAGGAAGGCATAATCTTTTCGATATAAATGGGGATAATCTTATCGATATTACCCTTGGCCATGGCAATGGAGATCTTGCCAAACTTCTGGAAAAACACGGCATTGGAGAGGGGGCCCACGGTAAAGGCGATGCCTGTCATGGCGAGGATGAATATCCCGCCCACGAGCACGGCACGATTGAGGGACGCGTCGTTTTTGACCGTCATGAACCGAACGGCCAGTTGCGGCTGGGCAAGCACCCCGATTCCCACACCGTAGACAATCGTTGAATAGACGATCCACCAGAGAGGGGATCCTCCCTTGGGAGAGGCCGTCCATCCCATGTGGCCCATGGCCTTGAGCTTGGCGGGAACCAGGTTAGCCATGGAGGTCAATGTCTGGTGCGCGTGAATAACGCCTCCCAACTGGGAGTAGGTGAATGCCACCAGGATGACCATCATGATGAACATGAGGGTTCCCTGGAGGGCGTCGGTGTACATGACCCCTTTCAACCCTCCCCAGATGACATAGAGGGCGAGGATGATGGAAAAGCCCAGGAGGCCGGCGCCGTAGGGGATGTTGAGGTAAACTTCGATGAAACGGGAAATCCCGATCAGGACGGCGGCGGCATAGACGGGCAGGAAGATGAAGATGACAAGCCCGGAAAATCCCTGGATGAACCGGGATTCGAACCGCAACCCGAGAATCTCCGGGAAGGTGTGGGCGTCGAGACTCCGTCCCATTTTCCTCGTCCGTTTCCCGAAGAAAATGAAGGCGATGAATATCCCCACGAAAATGTTGAGGAAGGTCAGCCAGATGACACTGAAACCGAAGAGGGCGGCGGCCCCGCCAAACCCGATAATGGCGGAGGTACTGATAAAGGTTGCCCCGTAGGACATGGCCATGACATAGGGATTGATTTCCCTCCCGGCAATCATGTAATCCGACGCCGTTCGGGTTTCCCGCCAACCTTTGTATCCCAGATAGAAAATAACGATGAGATAAAGCAGAACAAGAATGGCGTTCAAAACCATGGATCCTTCTCCTTCGCTAATTGTTGAGATTCACTTACGGTTTATGGCAAACGTTCTTCCACTTCGATTTCCTCGCGCTCCCATTCAACGATGCGTCGATAGTCTTCTTCGGTTTCCGTTCCCTTGTTCCAGTTGACGAGTCCATAGATGACGCACAAGATGGCGGCGAGAATCGAGAGGATGTATCCCCAGGCCGTGAGATTATCAGCGAAGCCGAGCATATGATCACCTCCTTGAAAGCAGAAGTTCCGTTGGCGATTCAATTTACGCTAACACGCAATAATTTGGCTGTCAATATGAAATCCCACGTTAAAAGCCTTTCGCCAAAGGCGACGGCACAGTTATCCGCCCGCCGTTTAAGGCGACATCACGCCGAAACAGGTACGATCACATCTCTCCCCGCATAAATCGGGGCGCCAAGCGAAGGTGGATGAAAAGAGGGGGCAGAGGACAGGAAAAAGGGGGGTTTTACGGTATGGAAAGACAATCTACTGGGAGACGTGTAACCCCAGTCAAATCCTAACGGGCGGAGTGTTTCTCCCTTTCCGTTTCAATGATGGTTTCTAACTGAACCGTGGCACGGTCGAGGTCGTCATTGGTAATCTGGTAATCGTAATTACTGGCCTGGATTATCTCTCCCTTGGCAACCTCGAGGCGGTGCTCGATACGCTCAAGGGGGTCTTTGCCGCGCGATACGAGGCGGTGCTTGAGGGTGTCAAGGTCGGGGGGGAGGATGAAGATGGATACCCACCGGTCTCTCTCCAACTTGTTCATGACCTGCCGGGCACCCTGCACATCGATGTCGAGAACCACGTCTTTCCCCAAATTATGGAGGCGCTCGATTTCACGTTTGGATGTCCCGTATAATTCTCCGTAAACCTCGGCCCATTCCAGGAAGGCGTTTTCCTTGATCAGTTTCTGGAAGGCCTCGTGTGTGACAAAATAGTAATCCTTCCCATCCACCTCACCGGGGCGGGGAGGTCGGGTTGTGTGGGAAACGGAAAAGGCCAGGTCCGGATTTTCTTTCATGACGCGGTGAATGAGGGTGGATTTTCCCGCCCCGGAAGGGCCGGAAATGATGAACACGAGATTGAAACGGTTATTCGACATTTTGTACCTGCTCCCGTAACTGGTTCAGAATTTCCTTGAGGCGGATGACATGAGACGACAGGTCATAGGAGACGCTTTTGGAACCCATGGTGTTGACTTCCCGGTTCATCTCCTGGATGGTGAAATCGAGCTCCCTGCCGCTGACCTTCTCTCCCAGGATTTTTTCCCTAAAGGCCTTCAGATGGGAGGCGAGACGGGAGACTTCCTCGGTAATGTCCGCACGCTGTGCCAGATAGGCGGCCTCCTGGGCAAGCCGGTCAGGGTTTAAGGCCGGGTCCATCTTCAACTCCTCGAGCCGTTTGATCAGAGACTCCCGGACAAGGCGGGGAAGGTCCGGCATGAAAGAGTCAATCTCTTTTAGGATGGGATCGATCTCCTTAAGCTTCTCTTCGAAGAAGGCCGTTAGTTTCCGCCCTTCAGCTTCCCGGGCCATGACGAGGTTTCTCAGGGCTTCACGGAAGACCGGAAGGATGGCGGCCCTGATATCATCGTTTCCCGGGGCTTCGGGCGTCTGCCAGACCTCGGGGTTCTGGAAGATCCACGAGGGATCAGGCTCCCTGTCGAGTCCAACGGATTCCTGGAACTTTCTCACCTCCTCGTAATAGGCCCTGGCAACGGTCAGGTTCAAAGAAATATCCCGCGCGATAGCGCCTTCATCCCTTTCAATCTTGATATTTCCTTCCACATGCCCCCTTCGGAGGGTGTCTTTGCACGCCTCCCTGAGCTCGATCTCGAGGAAACGGCAGAGGTCCGGGAGCCGCAGGCGGATGTCCAGGTTCCTGTGATTGACGGAAGTAATCTCCGCGGTGATGATTCCCAGGGGGGTGTTCGCCTGGGCCCTTCCATAGCCGGTCATACTTTTCATGGGTGGATTCCTTTCAACTGTTCCCGATAAATGTTTCTGACCTCCAGGAAAAAGGCCCGGGCCGTCTCGTCGCGGTAGTCGGGGTAGGTCCAGGGCAACGGTCGGTAGGCCCCCTCCTGGAAGATGAGGGTCAGGTCCCCGAAGATTCCCTCCCTCAGGTAAATCCGGTGGGTATAGTTTTTTGTGGTGGCCAGGACGAGGTTCTGGAGCGTAAGGTGACCCGGGTCCACGTTTGCCATACGTCCCCCGTGATCGTTGGGAAATTCGGACTCGATGGCGTTTGTGGACTGTTTGATCTCCGGCAGGGTTTCCGGGGGGACGAGATTGGCAAAGGAGATGAAAATCCTGTAAAGGGGGGTTCCCATCTCCTTTTTGTAATAATCACTTTTGTCGAAGATGTAGCCGTCGGATGTCTTTTCAATGGGGCCGAATTCTTCAGATAGACGGCGGAGGAGATTTCCAAGGATCTCCTCGTGCCTCGCGATGAGGAGTCCCGCGATGAGCTTAACGGGCTTCGGGGGTGTGATCACGCCCATGGCTGTTTCCCTGCAAGGAGGAATTCCCGGTTCCCCTTGGCGCCGAGGATGGGGGAGGGAATCCAGCCGAGGATGGTAAATCCCAGTTCTTTACAGAAGGTGACGATTTTCTCCAGGACCTGGCGGTGCTTCTCGGGGTCCTTGACGATGCCGCCTTTTCCCACTTCGCCTTTTCCCACCTCGAACTGTGGTTTGACCAGACAGACAAGGGTGGCTCCGGGGCTGAGGAATTCCCTGATTTTCGGGATAATCTTCGTGACGGAGATAAAGGAGACGTCCATAGTGGCGACCTGAATGGATTCCGGGATGATTTCACGGGTCAGGTAGCGGGCGTTGGTCCTTTCAATCACGATGACGCGGGGATCCTGCCGGAGTTTCCAGTCGAGTTGGCCGTAGCCCACATCCACGGCATAGACACGCTTTGCTCCGTGCTGGAGGAGGCAGTCGGTAAATCCCCCCGTAGAGGCCCCCACGTCC
>CAZPTH010000201.1:3378-4453 GCA_964589315.1 uncultured Thermodesulfobacteriota bacterium | reverse complement strand
CAAAAACTATAAGGATAAAAAGGCCAACCCATGATTTTCTTTTCATTGCCATCACGATTACCTCCTCCTCCCTTTTTGAATCACTAAAGCAAAATAAAATAGGTTTGTCAAGCATATTTTTATAAAATTTTCTTAAATTTATTGTTAATTCTGTAAAAATTAGCATAATTTTACAAAATTTAGGTAATTATTAGTCTCTGAATGCCGTGAGAATCTCCTTGTTCATGTTTCCCTTCTCGAACCGATCGGCGGATAACGCCTGGATTTCAAGGGAACTTACCGTTCCGTCCGCGATCAATTCGGAGACCACGATTCCCGTGGCGGGGCTGTGCTGAAACCCGTGCCCGCTGTATCCTCCGGCGATGATGAACCCTTCCAGGGCCGGGTGGGGGCCGATGATGGCGTGGTTGTCCGGGGTGATGGCGTAAAGCCCTCCCCAGCTATTGTTGATCGTGGCTTTTTCGAGGGTGGGAATTCGGTGCATGGCGTTGATGGCCGCGAATTGTTGTCCCTTGAAATCCGTGTCGAGAGAGAACCCGTAATCCTCGCTTTGGGGCCCTGAGATCAGGAAGCCTTTTCCCTCCCGCCGGATGTACCAGCCGATATGCAGGTCAATCGTGAGGGGAATCTCAACCGGGAGCCCGGGGAAGGGGGCGGTTGTAAAGAGCTGACGTTTGAGGGGGCGAATGGGGAGCGTAACACCAGCCATTTCCGCAACCAGCCCCGCGTAGGGCCCGGCGGCGTCAACCACGCAGCGAGTTGAAATCAGGTCTCCTTTGGCCGTTTTAACCCCGAGAATCTTTCCTCCCTCGGTGAGGATATCGATAACCTCGGTCTCTTCATAAATCTTGACCCCGTTTTTCCTCGCCTTTTTTACGTAGCCCGTCAGGACTTCGTAGGGACCCGCGTAACCGTCTTTTCCGCAAAAGGTTCCTCCCGAGAGGTCACCGGTATTGAGAAACGGCCAGCGGGAACCAATCTCTTCGGGTGTCAGCACCTCCACATCGACACCAAAAGAGCGTTGGAGATCTGAACCGGCCTGAAGGCCCTGGAGTTCCTCAGGGGTCTGGGCAAG
>CAZPTH010000201.1:0-3278 GCA_964589315.1 uncultured Thermodesulfobacteriota bacterium | reverse complement strand
CCGATGATCCCGCCTCCGATGATGATAACATCCGCTGTCTTTTCCATGGCTTAGTCTTTCTCCACCGGCGTTTTGGATGGGGATGGGGAGCGAGCTGGCGCAAGGAACACGTAAATGAACAGGAAAATGGCAACAATAACCCCTGCGAATTCCAGCCCTCTTGTCGGGAAAACCAGGACGACGGCCACGGCCAGGAAAAGGGTCCGGGTCCAGGGGGCAAGGGGGCGGTTGAAAAAGCCGATGATAGCCGCTGCCAGACAGATAATCCCGAGGGAGGTGAAGGCGATGCCAATGAAGGACTGGGTAAGGGGTGTCTGTAGGAGGAGAGATTTTCGAAAGACGAAGGCGAAGGGGACGAGAAAACCCGCGATGCCGAGCTTGAAGGATTCAACCCCCGTGGCCATCATGTCGGAACCGGACAGGTTGGCCGCGGCAAAGGCCGTGACGGCGTCGGGCGGTGTCAGGTCAGCCAGCACGGCGTAGTAGAAAACGAAGAGGTGAGCCGTCAGGAGCTCTACCCCGAAGGTTCTCAGGGCCCCGGCCCCGACGGTCACGGCGATGATGTAGGCGGCCGTCGTGGGGATCCCCGTTCCCAGCACGCTGACGACCATGAAAATCATAACCATGACAAGCAGGAGGCTGCCATGGGAGGCGCTGACCAGGATGTTTCCGAATGCAAGGGCGGCTCCCGTCTGGGTCAGGGTGGCGACGATCATGCCGGAACCCGCCAGAGCCGCCGCGATAAGGCCCGCGTTGACTGAGGAGGTGAAAAGACAGTCCACAAGTTTCTTCGGCGTCATCCAGGTTTTCCGGTCGAGAAAACTCAATCCGAACGTGAGGATGATTACGTAATAGGCTGATTTTGCAGGGGAGTAGCCAAACCCAAGCAGGCAGAGAATGGCGACGAACGGGAGGAAATAGTAGCTGTGTCGCAAGAGGGGTTTCAGCTGGGGCCGTTGCCGCTTTTCAATGGCCGCGATTTCTTTCCTCCGGGCGATGAGGTGAACCATGCTGAAAACCCCGAGATAATAGAGCAGGGCGGGAATGAGGGCGGTCTTGATGATCGTGAAATAGGGAATGCCCGTGACCTCGGACATGATGAAGGATCCGGCCCCCATGATGGGAGGCATGATCTGTCCCCCCGTGCTGGCGATGGCCTCGACAGCGGCACTCTGCTTGGCGGTAAATCCGTTTTTTTTCATCAGGGGTATGGTGAAACTGCCCGTGGCATAGACATTCGCCACGGTGCTCCCGCTCACGGTGCCATATAAGGCGCTGGAGACCACGGCGATCTTGGCAGAACCGCCTCGCGCCCATCCCGCGGCCCACATGGCGAAGTCAACGAGGTAGTCTCCCACCCCCGCTGCCATCATAACCCCTGCGAAGAGGATGTAGATATAGAGGATATCGGCGGAGATCCCGGTCAGGAAACCGAAGATGCCATCATCCCCGTCCAGATACATGATTTCGATGACCCGCTCGAAGGGAAATCCCTTGAAGTGAAACATCCCCGGCCAGTATTGGCAGGTAAAGATATAGACGAAAACGATCCCGATGGTTACGGCCATCCACTTGGAGAGGGCGCGCCGGCAGGCCTCCACGACGCCGAGGATGAGGAGGCAACCGAGGATGGTCTGCGTGATGGTCACCGGGTCGAATCCCATGAAACGGGTATTGAGAAGCTCCACGTTGTAAATGGTATAGCCGCAGGCCACAATGGCGATAGCCGCAAGAAGGAGATCAAGGAAAGATGGCCGGTGCCTTGGAGACCTCTTTGTCGCCGGATACATGATGAAAACGATAGGAAGCAGCAAAAGCAGGTGAAGTCCCCGCATGATTCGGGGTTCGGGGGTTCCGTATCCGGACGTGTAGAGGTGAAACAGGGAGGCAAAGACCCCGTATGCCATCAGGGAATATTTCGTGAATCCGGACAGGGTTCTCATCGTGGCGTCATTTCAGCCTGTTTTTGTGGTTTCCGTGCCTTTGAAAAAGAAAAGGCATCTCCCGGGAGAAACCCGGAAGATGCCTCGTTTTCTTCAGCGTTTATATCTGCATATACCCAATTATTTCAAAACTCCCTTCTCTTTGTAGAATTTGATGGCACCTGGATGGAGAGGGATTCCTGTTCCCGTGGGCCCGTCTTCCAGCTTGTATGGCTTTAAGCTCGCATGGATCTGCCGAACCTTGTCAATATTATCAAAGATGGCCTTTGTGATCTTGTAGGCGATGTCATCCGGGAGACTGGCGTTGGTCGTGATAACACTTCCCGCGGCGGCCGTCACGATATCTTGATTAGCATTTTCGGCCTTGGGATAAGTTCCTGCTTTGATCGTTTTCGTGATGATCCCAAATTGGGAGAGATATTTGAGCAATCCCTTTGGGAAGGAGAGAAGTCGGAGTTTCCTGCCTACCGAGGCCTCGGTTACCGCGGCGGCGGGGGCTGCCAGGAAGGTAAAAACGGCATCCACGTTTCGGTCCTTGAACTGGTTGGTCTGGCTGCTGTAATTCCCGCGGAAAAATTTGAACCCCGCCTTCTTCAGGTCTTTGTAGTTGGTCTTGTAATAGGCGAGGACCTTCCGGAAGACCCATTCATCGGATGTCCCCGAAGGAGACACGGCGATCCGGATCGCCTTCTTTTTCCCGAAGATTTCGTCCATGCTCTTGTAAGGGGTATTGGCACCGACATAGAAGTGGAAGTGGTTCATGCTCATGCCGCCTGCCAGGGCCCTGAGGTTTTTCAGTTTACTCTTGTAAGGATCCTTCCCGTTGAAGGCGGCGTTGTTGATAAAGGGAAGTCCCCATCCAAGTTCGCAGTCCCCACGGTTGATGAGAGCGGGGTTTTTCGTGCCGCCTCCCGGGACCACCTTGATCTTGATCCCTGTGGCCTGCTGGATAATCTGCGCCAGACCACCGGCCATCATGTACCAACCGCCACCAACCCCGCCGGCGGTCCATGTCAAGGTTTTCCCCGCGTAGCTGGTGGTTCCCAACCCAATGATCAAACTGACAATCATGATTCCCATGAAAAGCTTTCTCATCCTCATCCTTTTCCTCCCTTTATGTGGTTTCTATATCATTTTTACGTAACCCTGTTTGAATTGTCAATGAGGGTGCACCCAAAAAACCGTATCGGAATTTGTCGAGTTGTCAAAAAGAATCAGATATAAGGTTCAGGTTTCGCAGTTATAACGCTGATCCGTCCTGAGATAAGTTTATGTTCTGAGGGTGAGGGACAGGGAAACCGGCCCTTAACCCCGTGTCTTTAGCCGTTATAGCTC
>CAZPTH010000200.1:0-4480 GCA_964589315.1 uncultured Thermodesulfobacteriota bacterium | reverse complement strand
GATCATGGCCCCCACAATACTTCCCATGCCCCCCAGGACCACGACCACAAACATGATCAGGACGAATTCAAACCCCACGAAGGGGTGAACCGTATAGATGGGAATCATGAGGGCCCCCGCAATCCCCACCAGAAGAATCCCCATGGCGAAGCTCACCGTGTAGACGCGATCGATGTTGATGCCCATGAGGAGCGCCGTGGTCCGGTCCTGCGAGGTGGCCCGAATCACCTTTCCCAGGTAGCTGAATTTCATGAAGAGATAGAAGGCAATGGAGAGGGAAATACCAAGGATAAAGGCGATCAGCCGTGCCTTGTTAACAATAATCTCTTCAAGACCCAGAGACGGAAAGGGCCCCAGAATGATGGGATGGCTCAAATAAGGAAGGGAGACCGTTCGAAAATCCGCCGACCAGAAAAGAAGGGCAAGATTTTCAATAATAATGGAAAGCCCTACCGTGACAAAGATCTGTGACAGAATGGGCGCGCCGATTGTTTTTTTGATAAAGATTTTATACGTCAGAATCCCAACGCAAAAAAACAGAGGCACACTGATCAGCATAGAGACATAAGGATCGATATGAAACCAGTGAAAAAGCCAGAATGAAACATACATGGCCAGCATGAGAAACTCGCCATGGGCGAAATTGACGATCTTCATAACCCCGAAGATGAGGGTCAAACCAATGCTCGAAAGGGCGTAAATCCCTCCCAGGAGAATACCCGAGATCACAAGTTGCGCGAAGAGCGTTGAACTCATAAGGGGTTCCCAGGGTTCGGGGCTCAAAGCCCCGAACCCGTACACAATCTATAAGATCGCTATTTGACGTTCAAGATCAGGTCGGACGTGGCCACTTCCTTGGGCCAGATAAGCCGAAGCTTGCCATTTTGCCACTGGTTGATGCCCGCAGAGGCCCGCAGGTTCTGTCCCGCGTTCCTGGCGTCTGGTCCGGCGAACTTGATGCCCCAGTTCAAAACACCCTGTCCCCTGGGCACATCCAGACTCAGCGCCGCCTGGCGGAGCTTTTCAGAATCGAGGCTCTTCGCCCTGGGCATAATAAACTTGTAGAGAATCCAGGCGCCGGCAAAGCCAACAAACGAGGTGGGGCTGGGATACGCCCCCTTGTGGGAGGCCTTGTAACGTTTTACAAATTCGGCTGCGTCCCTTTTTGGCTGGGAGGAAAGATTTTTTATGGAAAATTCCGACGGGATACCAAAGGCGATGACCCCATTCGCGTCCTTCCCGAGGGCCTTGACAAAATCCGGATTCCCCTGTCCGGCCGTTGTCCCCATGATGATACTCTTCAGGCGGAGTTCCTTGGCCTGACGGTGAAAAAGGATCGCGTCGTTGATATACTGCACGGCCAGCACGATATCCGGTTTGACCTGCTTGAGTTTCAGAATTAATCCGGAGAGATCCGTTGCCTTGGCGCTATAGCTCTGGTCCGAGACGATGTTCAGTTTCAGGGCCTTCGCCCTCGCCTTCAAGCCCTTGCTGATGGCCGTCCCAAACCCCCCGTCTTCATGGACGACGGCGATCTTGAGAGCGGATGGTTTCTTCCCTAACTTGGGCGCCACTACGTTGGCGATGTAATCAATCATCTGGGCCGACATCATGCCACTGCTGAACGTGGTCCGAAAAAGATATTTGAAATGCCGCGCCGTGATGAGCCCAGAGACCCCTTCCGTTTCGATGTAGAAGACCTTGTTCTTCTCCGCCACCACAGTGGCCGCCAGCGAGAGACTGCTTGCCTGGGTTCCGATAATGCAGGTAACCTTTTCGTTCGTAATCAGTCGATTCGCCTCACTAGCCGCCGCCTGTGGGTTGGGGGCGTCGGCGCTGACCAGAGCCACCTTCTTGCCAAGGATTCCCCCGGCATCGTTAATCATCTCTGTGGCGATCTTGACGCCATCAAAATTCTTTACCCCGTTCTTGGAGAGGGGACCCGTAAGGGGGTAGATCGTCCCGATGCGCCACACATCCCCTGCCGCAAACACCGTTCCCCCACAGAGAAAAACTAACGCAATAGCCACCATAAAAACCTTAAGTCCACGTAATCTCATCATCTTTCTCCCTCCTTTTTGGTTTTAATCATGCAACTGTTTTTACAATTATATCATATTTTATATAGGTCAGACATTAATATAAAGTCTTTCTCGTGTCAAGAAGGCGCCATAGAAAAGTTTCTCCTTCCTCATACCAAAACCTGGTTCATCTCAAGAGCCCCATGCCGATAGAATCAAAAAGGTACAAAAAAAGAGGGGAGAAGCTCCCCTCTTTTTTGCGGTTTGCAGGGCCTTCGCTTACAGGCCCAGTTCCTTTTTCTTTTCCTCGGTGGGAACCCCATTCTCATCCCAGCCGCGGACTTTGTAATATTCCGGCAGCAGTTCTCCCAGCCGGTGCACGGCTCCCTTGTTGGGGCCATCCGGCATGGGCTCTTTCAGGAGGCGTTCCGGAAGCGTATCATCCGCCTTGCTGAAACCATCCCGCAGGTTGAAGAGACGTTCCAGGTTCCAGATCCTTTCTCCAATCTTCAGGACTTCGTTGCCGTCTATATCCCAGCCCGTTGCGGCGGCAGCCAGGGCGCCATATTCATCCGCTCCCAGGGCAAAGGATGAAAAGAGGCACAGGCCACTGGCGTCGATGAAGGCGGTCAGATCCTGAAAGGTCTTGACCCAGGTTGGTTTCCCCTCGAGCGTCTGAGGATCGATTTTCTCCGGGGCACCCAGGATTTCGGGAGAAATCATGTATCCACGGACGTGGCACCCACCCCGGTTGGAAGTGGCATACTCGAGACCATGTCCCTGAGCTCCACGTGGGTCATAAGCCGGTAACTCCTGTTTCTTGACCGACATGGATAGCTCGGGGTGTCCATAGGCCTCAGCCAGCCGGTAGGACCCTTCAGCCAGCTTGTCCCCAAACCCTTCCCGAAGCCCCATCTTGCGGGTATATTCGACGATGGCCTCGGCATTCCCAAATTTCAACTCGGGTCCATCGAGATCCTCTTTGGGAAGATAGCCGAGCTCGTAAAGCTCCATGGCGGCAGCAATGGTTGCACCCGCGGAAATACCGTCCAGTCCCAATTCGTTACAGAGGTAGTTTGCCTCAATAATGGCCTTCAGGTCATCCACGCCACAGTCGGCTCCAAACGACCAGGCCACTTCGTATTCGGGGCCCTCCCCTTCCCTTCCATTTATCTTTGTGGCGCGACCGCAACCGATGGGACAGGCAAAACAGTGCGTGTTCTTCGTCAGATAGGTGTCCGCGAGGGTTTCACCGCTGATCTTAGTTGCCCCTTCAAAAACCCCCGTCTGGAAATTCCGGGTGGGAAAGAGGCCGTTTTCATTGATGACGTTCACAAGAACGGCGGTGCCATAGGCGGGTAGACCCTGGCTGGTGGTCGGATTTTCCCTGATCTTCCCCATACTGGCCTTCTGTGCCTCACGGAACTTGTCCGGATCCGCCAGCTCGACCTTTCCCGTGCCACGAACGACGAACGCCTTGAGATTTTTCGAACCCATGACGGCACCGACGCCCGTTCGACCCGCGGCGCGGTGTTTATCGTTGATAATGCACGCGATCTTCGACAGCTTCTCACCGGCGGGTCCAATACAGGCAACTTTTGCCTTCGCATCATCAACCTCTTTCATGAGGATATCCGTGGTTTCGTGGGTATTTTTCCCCCAGAGGTGAGAGGCATCTCGAATCTCAACCTGGTCATCTTTTATCCAGACATAGGAAGGTTTCTCCGCTTTCCCCTCAAAAATAATCAGATCATATCCCGCAGTCTTGAATTCCTTTCCGAAAAAACCTCCAGAATTGGAAGAGGCAATGGTTCCGTTTAAGGGGCCTTTTGTGACCACCATGTAGCGGCCTCCCGTTGGAGCCGAGGTCCCCGTCAGGGGGCCTGCCGCAAAGATCAATTTATTTTCAGGGCTCAAGGGATCCATCCCCGCGGGAAGCTCATCATAGAGAATCTTACTGGCTATCCCCCGACCGCCAAGAAAGTTCCTTGCAAAAGACTCATCGAGAGATTCCTTTTTGATATCCCCCGTGCTCAAATTTATCCTCAAGATTACCCCATTCAAAGCCTTCATCGTGCGCCTCCTTTTCTGTTACGGGTTATAACTAAATTAAATTTTCCACTTGCTTCACATGGAATCTATATATCACAACACGCAAAATTTTCAAGTTAAACTGGCGAAACGGATAAAACCAATCAGCAAAATTTCTCTTTCCCCAAGGCATTCCTTTTATTCACAGAAATTCCAGGCTTACTTCTCTATTGACCTTAAAAATGGACCTGTACCGATTCCTGGTGACACACATGGATAGATTCTTCCCAAATTTAACTGTTTAGAGATGACCTCTTTTCCCTCCAAACAGAATTCCCTTGCATCCCGACAGAAAAATCTTTAAAATCTGGTCAGAATTGTTTGATTAAACTATGGAATTTCACGGGTAATCCGTGGTCCTTAATGTG
>CAZPTH010000199.1:0-4514 GCA_964589315.1 uncultured Thermodesulfobacteriota bacterium | reverse complement strand
TTCCCGAGGGGCATTCATAGATACCCGCCTGTCGGGGCGCTCATCAAGACCGTCACTATAATTTAAAAATCCAATAAACCTTTTCTCCTCCTTTGGGTCTAAATAAGCGAAGGCAAAAACCATAACCCAAAAAAGGAGGCTTTTTATGCGACACATATCCCGTAAAACCCGTTTCGGTATCCTTACCGGCGCCCTCTTTTTCCTGATCCTTACAGGGACACCCAACCTCTGGGCCAGGCCCATGCGGAATCGGCAACGAATGATGGAGAAAATCGAGACCATCAAGATGTGGAAGCTCATGGATACCCTGAATCTGGACAGTCAAACCGCGCTCAAGGTATTCCCCATTATCAAGGAGATGGATCAAAAAAAGTCCACCCTGATGGAGAAAAAACGCGCCCTCATGAGACAGATCCGGGATCAGGTCAATGGTAAAAACACGGGAGAAAAATTAGATGCCCTCGCGTCCCAGGTTTTCGACATCACGGAAAAACTGTGCGCCGTCTCGAGAGAAGAATACAACAAATTGAAACCCATTCTGACGGAAAAACAGCTGGGGCAGTATCTCCTGTTTCAGCAACGTTTCAGAAAGGAGCTCCTCAGGCGGTGGCTCCTGGAAAAACGCGGCCCCCAGCAGAACATGCGGCGGGGGAAAAAGAGGGGCGCGCGGCCCATGATGCAGCCACCGCAGGAATAATAACCTTTATCCAAAGGAAGTTCCTCCTTCCTTTTCTTCCCTCCTGCCCTCCCCGTTTTCAACACCGGCGGGGAGGGCTCCCCTCCTTGACGAAACTCGCTCAGGTAACATATAGTTGGTTCCGGTTTGAAGGCAATGGATTATCCCGATCTATCCGGACAAAATACGGACGATTCCTCACGGCTTCGCGCCCTTTACCGGCTCACGCGGACCTGTGAGATCTGTCCGCGCCTGTGCGGCGCGAAACGGCTTCAGGGTCAAACCGGGATTTGCCGCGCCCTTAAATTCCCGGAGGTATCGAGTCACAACCTGCACTTCGGAGAGGAACCTCCCATCTCCGGAACGCGCGGTTCCGGGACGATCTTCTTCACCCACTGCAACCTCCGTTGTGTCTTCTGTCAAAACTACCCTATCAGCCACCTGGGGCACGGAAAGCCCGTTACGGTCAAGGGACTCTCGGAAATGATGCTTGCCCTGCAATCCCGCGGGGCTCACAACATCAATCTTGTAACCCCGACCCACTACACCGCCCAAATCGCCCACGCCATCACCCTTGCCCGGCATGAAGGGTTGAATATCCCTGTTGTTTACAATACATCGGGGTACGAACGCACGGAAACATTGAGGCTCCTGGAGGGAATCGTGGATATCTACATGCCGGACATCAAGTTTGCCACGCCGGAAACCGGCCGCCGTTACGCCCGCGCGCCCGATTATTTCGAGGTCACCAGGAAGGCCATCCGGGAGATGCACCGACAGGTTGGCAACCTGATCCTAAATGGGGAGGGTATCGCCCAGCGCGGGCTCCTCATTCGGCACCTTGTGCTGCCCGGACACGTGGAAGAGACCCGGGAAATCCTGCGATTCATCGCGGAAGAGATCTCCCCCCGCACCTATCTCAGCCTGATGAGCCAGTATTTTCCGGCCTACAGGGCGGCAGAATTCGCAGACCTTTCTCGACGGTTAAGCAGGGAAGAATATGAAACAGCGAGGGGATATCTCCGGGAATTTCACCTGGATTTCGGCTGGATCCAGGAAATGAACTGAAGCTCCGGTTCGGCCTTCGCGCTTTCCAGCAGGAGGGCGTTCAGGGATAGGATCCTCAGCTTCCCGGAGACAAAATCTCCTTCCTTCAGCTTCAAATAGGCGTCAAGAATCCAGACCCCCATCTTCTCGTTTCCGTTCCCGTGGACAAGGATGATGGAGCCGTTACGCACCCGTTGCCCCTTGGCCAGCCACGCGTCCGCGCCGACGGCAACATACCCCATCGTCGAAAGCTGGCGAAGCCGGGCAAAATCGAAGACAAGTCCCGGAAACCGGAAATAGCGGGAATTGAAGATACCGGCCTTGCGCATCCGCGCTACCTGGTTTTCTACCTCTTTTGTAAAATCGACCTTCGGATTGACGAGAAAATTGCCCCTGACGGGATGGGTATCGGAATGGTTGATCCAGGTAATGGCAAGCTTGCCCTCCTTGTCCCATTTTATCAACTGGGCCAGGGCCTGCGGATACCTCTCCATCCACCGGCCGCTTACGGCGATTCCAACGGGAAGAGGTTTGTGAAGCTTTTCCCCCAGAGCTACGAGCTTCTCATACAGTCCGCGGTTCCAGGCCTTCGTGGAAGGGCAAAGATCCGTCGTTATGGCAATCCCCGGCGGGGATAGCTTCCGGCTCCCGTGACTGAAGACACCCGGTCCCTGGAGGATCGTCTTGTAGATATTCAAAAGCTGTGAATTGAGGACCGGGTCCGCGGCATGGGCATTGATTCCGGGCGTCAAAAGACTCAGAAGAAGCACGAGCCCCCACGGGATGAATCGCCGCCACCCGGCATGACCACTCTCTTCCATTGACAAGCCCTCCCTTTGTTATATTATTCAACACAAAACCTGTCTTAAAGCAAGGAGGGACACGTGAAAGACCGCAGCCCGGAAGAAACCATCGCACTCATCGAGGAGACAATTCGGAATCTCACCCGACATCCCTATGAAATCTTCTACGTCAGGAAAAAGAGCGAGGTTATCGAATCAAAAGACGAAACAATCGACGGTTACGAAACCGCGGTCACCGAGGGCGTATCCATCCGCATCCTGGATAACGGCAGGATGGGATTCGGATTCAGCACCCGCCTGGACAGCGACGGCATCCAGAAAATGGCCCTTCAAACCCTGGACAGCCTCAAGGTCTCCCAGGAAGACCCTGCCCATGGTTTTCTCGACGCGTCCGTGCCCTACCCCGAGCTCGAACTGACAGATCCCGCCTTTGGAAACATTGACGCGGACAAGAAAAAGGAGATAACCATCTCCATAGAACACGCGGCCCGGGGCTTTGACGCTCGAATCAGGCAGGTCCGTAACGCCCAGGTCTCCTTCCACGCGGCGGATATCAGGCTTCTTAACGCCCACGGCCTGGATCGTTCCTACTCGGTCACCGGTATTTCCGCCAGCATTATGCTGACGGCCGAAGACAAAAACGGGTCCGAATACGGATGGGAGTCGGTCAGCAGCCATTTCTTCAAAGACATCGACTTCGAGGAAATCGGGAGAACAGCCGCAAAAAAGGCCATTTCAAGGCTGGGAGGCAAACCGGTCAAGAGCGGTAATTTTCCAGCCCTGTTCGACCGAGAAGTCGTGGCGGAGATTATCGGGCTCCTGGCGCCCTCCTTCACCGGGGAAAATGTCTTCAAGGGGAAATCGGCCTTGAAGGGAAAAGAAGGACAAAAACTCTTTTCCCCGCATCTTTCCCTCTATGACGGGCTCCTTTTTGAAGAGGGTATGGCCGCCGCCCCCTTCGACGGAGAAGGCGAACCCGCCCAGAAGACCCCCCTGGTGGAAGACGGCGTCGTCACGGGGTTTCTCTTTGATCACTACTATGCCAGTAAAATGGGGAGGCTCAGCACCGCCAATGCCGTCCGGTCCGGGGTCTCCGCCCCCCCGTCATGTGGCACCACGAATCTCTTTCTCCAGCCCGGCGAGACCCCTTTCAAAGAGCTATTGAGCGGTATCCAAGAGGGATTTTACGTGCAGGAGCTGATGGGGGTTCACACGGCCAATCCCATCACGGGGGAATTTTCCCTGGGGGCCTCGGGCCAGTGGATCAAAAACGGGGAACTGTCTTTCCCGGTCCGTGGCATCGCCGTCTCCGGGAACCTCTTCGATCTCCTGAAACGGGTTGAGGTAGTTGGCAGTGATCTCCGGTGGTTTGGTTCCATTGGCGTCCCGCACCTCATCGTGGGGTCTCTGAATATCGCGGGGACGGGAAGCGCCTAACGCTCGAAAATCTTTTCCAGGTCTTTCAGCGTCAGGAAATGAATAAAGGGGCGTCCGTGGGGACAGGCAAGGGGAACACCCTCCCGGACGACCTGGTCCAAAAGGGCGTAAGCCTCGGGAACGGAAACCTTGTCCTGCCCGCGGCTCGCGCTGTGGCAGGCCACCGTGGCGAGAAACTTGTCCACCCTCTCGGACAGCCCTTCCATGGTGGGCGTTTCGGCAAACTCCCGAAAGAGCTCCCTCACGAGGGATTCCGCCTCCTCCTGGCGCACCCACTCGGGAAGAGAAACGACCCGGAGACTTCCTTCCCCGAAGGGCTCCAGGACAATCCCCATCTTTCTCAGGAAAGGGTCGGCGATCCCGAAGATCTGGGCCTCTCCCCGGTCGATGGAGAAGACCACCGGCAGGAGACACCGCTGGGATGGCAGGGATTTCCCGTAGGCCCGCTTGAGGCGCTCGAAGATCAGCCGTTCGTGCGCGGCATGTTTGTCAACAATGAAGATCCCCTCCTCACAGGCGCCCACGATATAGGTATTGGCAACCACCCCGAG
>CAZPTH010000198.1:0-4535 GCA_964589315.1 uncultured Thermodesulfobacteriota bacterium | reverse complement strand
ACCAGAAGCCTTATGAGGGTCCTTTCCGGGTCCTTTCTGGTAATAAGGTTGGTGCTCCGGTTCCATTTGAGAACTTCCCTGCCAAACGCGGCAAGGCTATCGCCAACCTCAGGCCTCAGGT
This sequence comes from uncultured Thermodesulfobacteriota bacterium, assembly GCA_964589315.1. Taxonomy (GTDB): domain Bacteria; phylum Desulfobacterota; class S145-22; order S145-22; family S145-22; genus JAOZMY01. The sequence goes on along the minus strand of CAZPTH010000198.1, from coordinate 4,414 downwards.
CAGGGAGGTTTTCAGACAAAAACCGCTCAAGCTGTCTTTCCCATGGCATAATCCCAGAAAATATATCAGGAAGCGGGTCGAGAGTTAAGGGATACCTGAAGGGTTACACCTTCCAGCGAGGCCTAAAAACAGCTCACGATTTCCCGGGCGAATTCACTGCAGGAAACCTCGACGGCATCCGGCCGGAATCTGGCGAGGTCGTAGGTCACCTTTCCCCCTTTTACGGCCATTTCCACGCCCCTTTCAATCAGGTGGGCCACATCCCCCCATCCCATGAAATCGAACATCATCGCGCCGGAGAGAATCAGTGAAGAGGGGTTGACCTTGTCCTGCCCGGCGTATTTGGGAGCGCTCCCGTGTGTTGCCTCAAAGATGGCAACCTCATCCCCGATATTGGCACCCGGCGCCATCCCGATCCCCCCGACCTGCGCGGCACAGGCATCAGACAGGTAATCCCCATTGAGGTTCGGAAGAACCAGCACATCATACTCTTCGGGGCGTAAAAGGATAAGCTGAAACATGGCGTCCGCGATGCGGTCCTTCACAACGATTTTACCCTCGGGCAGGGAGTTCCCGTCAAGCTCTTCCTCCATGACGATGAGGTCTCCGTACACCTCTCTTGCCACCTGATAGGCCCATTCCCGGAAGGCCCCTTCGGTATACTTCATAATGTTACCCTTGTGGATAAAGGTCACGCTTTTTCGCCTGTGTTTGATGGCATAATCGAAGGCACGCCTGACAAACCGTTTCGTATTCCCTTCGCTGATAAACTTTATCCCGATCCCCGCGTCACCGGGAATCTCCCATCCAAAGGCCTCTCCGAGAACCTCAATGAGTTTCCTGGCCTCTGCGGATCCCTTTGGCCACTCCAGGCCGGCATAGACATCCTCCACATTTTCCCTGAAGATCACGACGTCCAGCTTCTCGGGGTTTTTCATGGGAGAAATCACCCCTTCAAAATAACGAACCGGCCGAATACACGTATAGAGATCGAAGTGTTTCCGAAGGGTGACGTTCAGGCTGCGGAATCCCTTCCCCACGGGAGTGGTCAGGGGCCCCTTGATCGCGATCCGGCACTGCCTGATAGCCTCCAGGGTCTCTTCCGGAAGGAGATTACCCGTTTTTTCCATGGCCTTCTCCCCTGCCAGGACTTCCCTCCAGAATACCCTCTTTGTCTCACCGTAAATCCTTTTCACCGCTTCGTCAAAAACTGTCTGTGCCGCCGGCCAGATGTCCCGGCCCACGCCATCACCCTCAATGAAGGGAATAATCGGAAAGTCCGGTATCACCAGGTTTCCGTCACTTGTCATCGTTATAAGTTCGCCGTTCATTCCTTACCTCACCAAGAATTTAAAGGTATTTCCGGACCTTTCTTCAGCAAAGAAAATTGGAACCCTACTCTCCTTTGCAGAGTCGATTCAAGCTACAAATTGAAATCCCCATATCTGAGGACATGAGGCACCAGCCCGCCATCCGCGAGAATCCGGGTCATGATATGGGGAAGGGGTGGGAACGTCAGCCGAAACCCCTGGGTCCTGTCTTCCAGTATTCCCCCTTCAAGATCAATGAAAAGAATATCCCCCTCACGGATATCCGACGTGTCACACATGACAACGGGAAGGCCGATGTTGATGCAGTTACGGAAAAATATCCTCGCAAAGGATTTGGCAACAATGGCGGAAACCCCGGACAGTTTAATGACGACGGGGGCATGTTCCCGGCTGGACCCCTGGCCAAAATTCCTCCCTCCCACGACAATATCGCCCGGGGATACCCCTTTCGCGAAGTCCTCTCTGGCGTCCTCCAGGACATGCTTTGCCAGTTCGGGAAGATTCGAGCGCAGGTGAAAATAGCGTCCCGGCGTAATCTGGTCCGTGCTGATACCGTCCCCAAAAAGCCAGGCGCGACCTTCAATTCTCATATCTTGTTTCATAAATAATTCCTCGGATCCGCGATTCTGCCTTCAATGGCCGTGGCGGCCGCCGTAACGGGGGAAGCAAGGTAAATCTCCCCGTTCGGATTCCCCATTCGCCCCTTGAAATTTCGGTTCTGGGTGGAAAGACATCGCTCTCCATCTCCAAGGGCCCCCGCGTGAACGCCGACACACGGCCCGCACCCCGGCGTCACCAGGGTTGCCCCCGCTTCCAGGAAAATCTCAAGCAGCCCCTCAGAAGCGAGTTCATTCAAAATCCGCCGCGAGGCAGGGACGATGAGCAGCCGGGTCTCCGGATGTCGCCGCCTCCCTTTCAAGATCGCCGCCGCCTGCCTGAAATCCGACAAACGGCCGTTGGTACAGGTCCCGATTACCACCTGCTGGATCGGGGTTCCGAGGACAGCTTCCTCCTCGATCCCAAAGACGTTATCGACCGTGTGAGGACAAGCCACCTGAGGCGTTATGTCAGGGAGGTTAATGTCTATCTCCCGTTCGCATTCCGCGTCTGGATCCGGGGAAATCGGTCTGTAATCATCTCCTCTTCCCAATCTCTCGAGATAGGCCTGGGTCACCTCATCCGAGGGGAAAAGGCCGCACTTCGCGCCAGCCTCCACGGCCATATTCGAAACGGTGAGGCGACTCTCCATATCGAATAACGCGAGGGCCTCCCCGGCAAATTCAAGTGCCTTGTAGGTGGCACCATCAGCTCCGAGGCTCCCGATGATATAAAGGATCAGGTCCTTCGCCGTCACGCCGGGGGATAACCTCCCCTTCAAATTAAACCTGAACGTTCCGGGAACCAGGAACCAGGTTTTACCCAGCGCCATGGCGATAGCAATATCCGTGGACCCCATGCCGGTAGAAAAGGCGCAGAATCCACCCCCCGTGCAGGTGTGGGAATCGGCCCCCACCATGAGATCTCCGGGGACGACGTACCGCTCCGCCATGATCTGATGGCAAACGCCCTCCCCTACCTCGTGGAGGATTGCCCCGTATTTCCGGCAGAATTCACGGAGAAAGACATGATCGTTCGACAATTCCCGCCGGGGACTTGGCGCGGCGTGATCGAGAAACACGTGGGTCCCCTCGGGAGAGGCCAAGGCCTCTTTCTTCAGTTCCTGAAACTGCCTGACGGTCAAAGGCCCCGTTCCATCCTGCATAAGAATCTGGTCCACCCGCGCGAGGACATAATCCCCCGTCTTTACAGGTTTGTCCGCGTGCGAGGAAAGGATTTTCTCGGCTAAGGTCTGTCCCATCTTTAATCCACGTCTTCCGCTTTGACCAGTTCTTCAAAGCGAATATCACACCCGATAACCCCCATGATCCCCCCATCATCGCAACAGATGGGCGCGGAAACCGTCAGGCAAAGGGCGCCCGTGATGGCAGAGGTATAGAGGCCTGTCACGTGAATCTTGCCATCCTTCATGGGTTTTATGAACCAGTCTCTGTCGAGATAAACCTCGTGGAGGCCGACCTTCCCATACTTGGCCTTGTCCACGATCTGGGTGATATTCTTCGTTATCTTCATTCCTTCCTTGTTCACCACATAGGCAAACTGGATAAAGGGATGATCTTCCACGAACCAGATCAGAATGGGCTCGATCTTCTTTGGATCCATTGACTTGATCTCATCCATGTCGGCAATCTCTTCGATGAGATGCGCCGCCATTTCGTGCGCCCGCCTCTTGATCTGGTCAAAATCGGAAACGAAGTATTCAGGCAGGTATTTCCTGGCGAGCCGTGCCATCTCATCATTGGAGATATCCGTGACCCTCCCCTTTTCGTATTGCGCCATAACCCACTTGTAGATCTTGGCGGCCCCGGGATGCCGCTTGTCCACCTTGCGGTCCTCGGGCAGAATCAGGTAGGAATTGATCCACTGCACGATCCCGGCGATTCCGGACTTGTCGTTGATCATGACGCCGATTGGTCGATTCAGGATCCTTGCCGTATCGAAGATGTTGTAAATCTCTTCGTTCTTGAAAATCCCGTCCGCGTGGATCCCCGCGCGCGTGACGTTGAACTCAGACCCCACAAACGGCTGATTTTTGGGAACCGTTTCCCCGATTTCCCGCTCGAAATAGTTCCGTATGTCTGTAATGACCCGGGTATCGATCCCGTCCTCCTTCCCGGTCAGGCTGATATATTCGATGATCATCGCCTCGATGGGGGTATTCCCCGTCCGTTCCCCGATCCCAAGGAGGGAGCCATTGACGGCCCCGCAACCGTAGAGCCATGCCGTCACGGAGTTGACCACGGCCTTGTAGAAATCGTTATGGCCATGCCACTCCAGTTGCGCCGAGGGAACCCCCGCGTCGTGAACCATGGCCCGAATCAGCTTCGGAACGGAACGTGGCAGGGCCGCTCCCGGATAGGGGACCCCGAATCCCATGGTATCCGCCAGGCGAATCTTGATGGGAATCCCACTCTCCTCCGACAGGCGCATCAGGGCCTGGGCAAAGGGAACACAAAATCCGTATG
>CAZPTH010000197.1:0-4542 GCA_964589315.1 uncultured Thermodesulfobacteriota bacterium | reverse complement strand
TGGCCCAACCCCCTTGGACCAGGCGGAGAGGTCATTTCAGAAAACTGGATGATGGATAACTTCAATAAAGACCCCTGGGCAGGGTTGAAGATGATTCAGACGGCGGAAAATGTGGCCAAGGAAATAGGGACCACAAAGGAGGAGTGTGATGCCGTAACGCTGCGGCGGTATGAACAGTATCTTGAAGCCCTGGCCAATGACCGGGCCTTCCAGAAACGATACATGTTCCCCGCCGAGGTTAAGATCTCCAAGAAAAAGACAAAACTGATTGAGGAAGACGAAGGGATCTATCCCACCACGGCAGAAGGCCTCGCCAAGCTCAAGCCTGTAGAGCCAGGTGGGGTTCATAGCTATGGCGCGCAGACCCACCCGGCTGATGGGAACTGCGGTTTCATTATAACTACGAAGGATAGAGCCAGGGAATTGAGCAAGGATCCTAACGTGGAAATCCAGATTGTTTCCTACGGCTATTCGCGGGTCCAAAAGGGCTTTATGGCCAAGGCACCGGTGCCTGCAGCAGAGATGGCATTGAAAAACGCGGGCCTCAAGGTCTCTGATCTGAAGGCTGTCAAAACTCACAGCCCGTTTGTAATCAATGACATATACATGTCAAAAAAAATGGGGATGGACGTCAACTGGATGAATAATTACGGGAATTCCATGATCTATGGTCATCCCCAGGGTCCCACGGCGGGCCGTTTAATTGTGGAACTTCTGGAAGAGCTGGTAATGCTGGGCGGCGGCTATGGACTGTGGGCCGGCTGCGCGGCAGGCGACAACGGCGCGGCCATGGTTTTCAAGGTAACATGCTAAGTTTCGCCTAATAATGAGAACAAAAGGGGATCTGCAACAGCAGGTCCCCTTTTTCATGGTAATGCCTTTCAGATCTTCATAAAACTCAGGCCAGACTTCTGCTCAAGGGCTTATTTTATCGTTATGTGATAATCTGTTTTAATCAATTCCCATCCGTCCAAAGAAGCGTCGACTCAAAAAACAGAATTATGCAACATTCACGGGATCCCCTATTGACAATTATCACAGAACACTGTTTATTTTCTTATGTATGGCAAACAAGACATCTAAGAACAACATTTTAAGATTAAACATTTCCGACTGGATAAAGAAGTGGGCCATCATCCTTCCCAAAAAAATTGCGCTCATCTACGACGGCCGCCCCATTTCTTACCGAAACTTCAATGAGAGAATTAACCGGCTAAGCAACACGCTGCTGAATCTCGGCGTGAAAAAGGGTGACAGGGTGGCGGCCCTGCTTGCCAATTGTGTGGAGTTTTACGAAATCTTCTTCGCCTGCGCGAAAATCGAGGCGATCTTCGTGCCTTTGAACTTCAGGCTTGCGGGACCTGAAATCACCTATATCCTCAACGATTGCTCTGCCGAAACCCTCTTCTTCGGCGACTCCTTTGGTGAGCGTATCGCGTCGATCAGGGAAGAGACCGCCGTCAAAACGGGGCGATACATTGCCATCTCCAATCGAGACTTTCCATGGGCAATGGATTACGAGGCGCTCATCACAAAGGCCTCTCCTCGTGAGCCCCAACTGCCGGGGCGGGAGGCCGAATCTCCCCATATGATCATGTACACGTCCGGCACCACCGGTTTCCCCAAGGGAGCCGTTTTCACGCATCGTAAAACCTTCTTCAACATCCTGAACGCCAACATCTATTACCACGTCACCCCGAGCGACAAGATCGTGGTCTCCCGCCCCCTCTTCCACTCCGGGGGACTCCTGGTGGATTCCCTGCCGTTTCTCTACAACGGCGGCACCGTCATCCTGAAACGCCGCTTCGAGCCGGAGGAGCTCGTTCAAACCATCCAACATTACGGGGCCACGGTCATGGAGACCTCCGCCACCATGTATCGGTTCATCCTGGAACGCCTGGATATTCAGGCGCGAGACCTGCCATCCGTCAAGCTCTTCTACACGGGGGGTGAGGTCGTTCCCCTGCCTCTGCTCAGGGCCTACGGAGAACGGGGAATCATCATTACCCAGCTCTTCGGGCAAACGGAAACCTCGACCATCACCTGGCTTCCCGCCGAATACGGCCTCAAAAAGATGGGCTCGGTAGGGCTGCCCGTCTTTCACGGCGAGGTCAAGATTGTAGATAAAGACGGGAATGAGGTTCCCCCCAACCAGGTGGGCGAAGTGATTGTCTCCGGTCCCATCCTCATGTCGGGCTACTGGGGACATCCTGACCTGACGGCACAGACGATCCGCGACGGCTGGCTCTATACCGGGGACGTGGGACGCAAAGACGAGGAAGGATTTTTCTACATCCTCGACCGCAGGAAGAACATGTTCATCTCCGGCGGGGAAAATGTTTACCCGGCCGAGGTGGAAAAGGTTCTCTACGAAAACGACGGCGTTAAAGAGGTCGCTATCATCGGGGTCCCGGATGAAAAATGGGGGGAAGTGGGAAAGGCCTTTGTGGTCTTGAGGGAAGGGGCAAACCTTTCCGCGGACCAACTCACCGCGTGGTGTGCCGAGAGGGTGGCGAAGTACAAGGTTCCCAAGTATTTTGAATTTGTTGACAGCCTTCCCAAAAACGCGGCCGGAAAGGTGATGAAACACCACCTGAAATCCGGGGAAAGGTCATCATGAAGAAGGCCCGTCACATCACTGGGGAAATGGGAGGCCTGAAGATCGCCATCGACGTTGGGGGAACCTTCACGGACGTGGTTCTCATGGATCCCGCAACCAATGCCTTTCACTACACGAAAACACCTACCACCCACCACGACCTTTCGGAAGGGGTCCTGAAAGGGCTCAGGGAGATACTGGAAGTCGCAGCCATTAAGGATACGTCCTCGTGTCACCTCATCCACGGCACGACCATCGGGACCAATGCCATCATTGAGGGAAAGGGAGCCCGGGTGGGACTCATCACCACGGAAGGGTTCGAGGACGTCCTTGAGATCCGGCGGGTTGCCCGCCCACGGGAAGCCACCTTTGACTTCTGGGTGGACAATCCCCCACCATTGGTCCCACGCTATCTTCGAAAGGGCATCAGGGAAAGAATCGACAAAGCCGGAAATGTCATCACTCCCTTAGACCTTTCCACTCTTGAAAAGGCCATAGAGATTTTCAAGAACGAAGGAGTCGAGGGGATTGCCGTGGTTCTTCTTTTCGCATTTTTGAACCCCCGGCACGAACAGGAGATCCGTTCTTACCTCACAGAAAGCCTCCCGGGAGTGCATATTTCCCTTTCTTCTGAAATCTGTCCCGAATTTCGGGAGTATGAACGCACCAGCACAACCGTGATGAATGCCTATCTTGGCCCCATCATCAAGACCTACCTGGACGACTTGACGGTTCAGGTAAAGAAGAGATACCCGAACTTCAATATCCTCATCTTCCAGAGCAACGGGGGGGCCATGCCAGTCGCCTCTGCAGCCGCTTATGCCTCCAACCTTATCAACTCGGGACCCGCGGGGGGAGCCATAGCCACAGCCTATGTCAGCCGGATCACCGGCAATGAAATGGCCATCGGAATGGACATGGGAGGCACTACCTGTGACATCTCTGTGATTGACAGGGGAATCCCCCGGACCACAACCTGGGGAGGAGTCTCGGAATACCCCATCAAGCTCCCCATGATCGACCTGAAAACCATTGGGGCGGGGGGCGGAAGCATCGCCTGGGTGGACGATCAGAAAGTCCTTCACGTGGGACCGGAAAGTGCCGGATCCAACCCGGGTCCCGCTTGTTACGACTGGGGCGGATCCCGCCCCACCGTCACGGATGCGAATTGCGTTCTGGGGCGTATCAATCCCGACTACTTCCTCGGGGGAAAATATACCCTGAATGTGGAGAAGGCCACAAAGGCAGTCAAGGAACATGTGGCGGAAAAAATGGGCGTCTCCGTCGCGCAGGCAGCCCTCGACATCCTGAAAATCGTCAACGCCAATATGGCAAAGGGTATCAGTAAGGTCTCCGTCGAAAAGGGTTACGACCTGAGAGAGTTTGCCCTCGTTGCCTTTGGGGGTGCGGCACCCCTACACGCCTGCGAGGTTGCAGAAACCCTCGATATCCGAACAGTCATCATACCTATGGCAAACGGGAATCTCTCCGCCGTAGGGCTTGCCATTTCGGACATCCAGCACGATTATGTTTCAACCCTCATGAAATCCTCCAATGACCTGACTCCTACCTCCCTCCTCAAGGTGTTCCATGCGTTACAGGAAAAAGGTTTTGAACAACTCCGCACGGAGGGAGTAGACCCCTCCATGGCTGTCGTGGAATGGTCATCTGACATGCGGTACGAGGGGCAATCCTGGGAGATCAACATCCCTATACGACCTCGCTCAGGATTTACGGAGGGTGACCTTGATGAAATTCTCAGTATTTTCCACGAAACGCACAAGAGGGTTTACTCCTACTCGGAACCCGACGAAGCCGTTGAATTCGTAAATCTCAGGGTCCGGGTCAAGGCGGGAAGCGGCTTAAAATCCCTTCCCGAACAATCCCAAACCTCAGAGAATCTCCATAGTGAGCCAAAAACAGTTCGAGAGGTTTTTCTTGAT
>CAZPTH010000196.1:0-4550 GCA_964589315.1 uncultured Thermodesulfobacteriota bacterium | reverse complement strand
AGTGTCCTTTGAGAATAGTAGGTAACAATGAGAAATTTTTTAAGATATTTAAGGAAGTCTATCGCGCAATGAGGTGATTTCAAAGGCTTTTGAGATAATCGACGACGGGGTCGATTAACCACTGGGGCGTCGAGGCGCCGGCCGTAATCCCTATGGACTGGATTCCCTCAAGTGAAATTTCTTTTAACTCGTCGACGGTTTCAATGTGGTAGGTTTTGGGTTGAACCTGGGAACAGAGCTCGGTAAGACGGCGGGTGTTGGCGCTGTTACGCCCCCCGATTACAATCATGCAGTCACTTTGTCCCGCCAGCTTGATACTTTCGTCCTGGCGGATCTTGGTGGCGTCGCAGATGGTATTGAAGATACGCACCTCACGGGATCGGCGAATAATTTCCGTGACGATGGTTTGAAAGGTCATAAAACTTTGTGTGGTCTGGGAAACGATCCCCACTTTTTGCGTAAGCGGGATCGTTTCGAGGGTCTCGAGATTGGGAACAGCGATTCCCTCTCGGGTGTAGCTGAGAATGCTCAGGACCTCGGGATGGTTGGGATCTCCGACCACCACAATCTGGTAGGATTCCTCGTCAAGTTTGCGGGCGTATTCGTGGGCCTTTTCCACGAAGGGACAGGTGGCGTCCACGATGGTCAGCTTTCGCCTGGTGGCCTCTTCTCGCTCCTCGGCGTTCACGCCGTGAGAGCGGAAAATAACCGTTCCTTTCTGGATATCATGGATGTCCGTGACGACCCTGAGGCCCTTTTCCTGCATCTTTTGCACGACCTGAGGGTTGTGAATGATCGGGCCCAGGCTGAAGATGGGGCCGTTTTTCTTTTCGAGGGCCTTGAAGGCCATGTCAATGGCTCGCTGGACCCCGAAGCAGAAACCGGCGTGTTTGGCTACGGTAATGTTCATATTATCCTATTCGTTTCCGTATGTGGTGAATCAGTTCATCGATGACTGTGGGGATATCTTTTCCAGTGGTGTCGATTAGAATGGCGTCCCCCGCTGCCTTCAAAGGAGCGATATCTCGTTGACTGTCGTTGATATCCCGCTTCCTCATGGTCTCTTTTACCTCGTCGAAGGAAACAGCCTCACCTTTTTCCGTGAGTTCCCTGTAACGGCGTCTCGCCCGTTCTTCCAGCGACGCGTCAAGGAAGAATTTGACGTCCGCGTTGGGAAAGACCACGGTCCCGATATCACGGCCCTCCAGGATGGCATCGTGTTTCCTGCCCAGATCCCGCTGGAGTGCCACAAGGGCCTCCCGAACTTCGGGATTCCTGGAGACATCCGAGGCGTGCATTCCCATGTCGTGGGTGCGGATAGCTCCCGTGACGTCCCTGCCGTTACAGAGGACATGGACCTGGTTCCCCTCGACGCGAAAGGAGAATTCAAGATTCTCGCAAAGCCTTGCAACCCCCGCCCCGTCCGTCAGCGGAATCCCCGCCTCCAGGGCCAGTAAGGCGGCCGTTCGATACATGGCTCCCGTGTCAATATACATAAATCCCAGCCTTTCGGCGAGGAGTTTGCTGATAGTACTCTTTCCCGCCCCCGAGGGGCCGTCGATGGCGATGATATGCCCCATCCTAACCGTCCTTCTGGATACACGTGAGGGCGGATTTCACGATTTCATCAAAGTCCTGATCGGTCAGCCCGCATCCCCTGGCGACCTTTCTCGCGAAATCGGCCGTAATGAGGTCGGAAGGCGTGTGGGCGTCGGTGTTGAGCAGGAGCCTTGCGCCATAACGTTTTGCCAGGGCCGCGACGTGTCCGTTGGCAAGCGAGTGCCCTTTGCGCGCGGATATCTCTAAGAAGACACCCCGTTCCGCCGCGAGCTTGACGTCGTCTTCCGTGATCAGTCCCGGGTGGGCAAGAAGGCTGGCACCTCCCAGGATAGCCGCGCGGTTGGTTCCTCCCTTGACCGGTTCGGCAAGGGTCTCTCCGTGAACCACGACCCAGGAAATTCCAAGGGTCCTGATCTTCTCGATGAGGGGAGCAATAATCTCGGGGGGAACATGGGTAAGCTCAACCCCGGGAAGGACAGGGATTTCCAAAGCCCCACGGGAGACGGAAACGAAAGAGAGAATCTGGGCCACCACGGTTTCATAGTTCGAGGCATCCACGTGGTCCGTAATCGCCAGGGCCCTGTATCCGGCGTTGGCAGCGCGCCGGGTAAGCTCTGAGGGCACCAGAACCCCGTCGCTGAGCAGGGAATGGGTATGCAGGTCAATCATGTAAGGTCCTCCTTTTCCCAATGGGGACGCCTGCGCTTTTCCCCAAGAGGCTCCCCTTTTTCTTCATGGTGAACATCAGCCAGATTCCCAAACTTCCTCCCACGAGATCGGCGATGAAATCATAGAACGATGCGTCCCGGTGGGGAACAAAATACTGGTGGGTCTCGTCGCTGATCCCGTAGAGGATCACAATCAGGAGGGAGATTAAGACTGTTTTTCTTACCGTCCCCGGAGTCCTTGGCGAGTCCTGAATGGCGTGAAATACCAGTCCCCCAAAGATAAAATATTCTATCCCGTGCATGAGTTTGTCCGAGAGATAGAAGCTCGGGAGGTATCCCGGAAGTGAAGACTGGGACGACAGGTAAAACATGAGCCCGGCATACACGACAAGGGGGATCCACGCGAGAAGCCATCCCCGTATTTCCCTTTGCTTTATCTAACCCTCCTCATGAACTGTTTTAAAGCTCCGCATCCCTCTTTATACTCGATTCAAGCACGTCTTGGAAGAGCGAGAAGGACCCCTTGTTGGCGCAGTATTCCCCGCACATGGTACAGGTCGTCGAGTCGGAGTTTGAGGAACGCTCCTGGTAAATTTTCCGGGCATCCTCGGGAAACATGGCCAGCTGGAATTGCCCTTCCCAGTCCATATCGCGGCGCTTGATGCTCATCTTCTTGTCCCATGGATGGGTTTTTTCTTTCAGCTTGCTGAGGTCCCCGATGTGGGCGGCGATTCTTGCCGCCTTGACACCCGTGATGACGTCTTCGACATTGGGAAGACCCAGATGTTCGGCGGGCGTGATGTAACAGATGAGGTCTGCCCCGTACCGGGAGGACTGGGCCGCGCCGATAGAGGCCGTGATATGGTCCCATCCAGCGGCCACGTCAGTGGGGAGGGGCCCAAGCATGTAGTAGGGGGCTCCTCCGCTCATCCGCTTTTCCAGGATGATGTTTGCCTCGATCTCGTCCAGGGGAACGTGTCCCGGTCCTTCCACCATCATCTGGCAGCCCATCTCCCGGCCGATTTCGGCCAGTTCGCAGTTGATGACGAGTTCCTGGACCATGGCCCGGTCCATGGAATCGGAGATGGCCCCGGCTCGAAGTCCATTCCCGAGGGATAACACCACGTCGTGTTTCCGGAGGATCTGCGCCACCCTGTCAAAGTATTCGTAAAGGGGGTTTTCCTGGCCGTTTGTCATCATCCAGGCCACCATGGAGGTTCCTCCCTTCGAGACCAGCCCTCCGTAACGGTATCCCTGTTTCTTGAGGCGCTCGAGGGTATAGAGGTTGATCCCGCAGTGAACGGCCATAAAGGCGATGCCGTCTTCGCACTGGCGTTCGATGAGATCGAAGAGCATCTCCTTGTCCAGCTTGTTGGGATCCCCGTATTTTTTGGTGGCTTCGCAGAAGGCCTGGTAGAGGGGGACATTTCCCACGGGGAGGTTGACGGCAGAGATAACCTCGCGGCGGATCTGATCAAGATCTCCCCCCACGCTCAGCTCCATGAGGGTATCGGCCCCCGCTGCTTCGGCTGCCTGGGCCTTTTTGATCTCGAAATCGAGATCCACGATATCCGTGGAGGTGCCGATACTGGCGTTGACCTTCGTGCGAAGACCCTGGCCGATACCCACCACGTTGACTTTGACATTCTTGTTCAGGGGGATGACGATCTGTCCCTTTTCGATCCCCTCCCGGATGGATTCGGGGGGAAGATCTTCCTGACGGGCGACTTCCTCCATCTGGGGAGTGATTTTTCCTGCCTTCGCGTAATCGACTTGACTGTAAAGCTCCATTTACGTTTCCTCCTTTTTAATTAAAAACCCCCCAAACCCCAACACATATCAGGGCCCGGGGGATTTACCTTCTCCTCCTGGACTTTCTACTGGCAGGCCTTCTGGCTTCTCCGCCCTTCCGGCTGCCTTCCCATCCCAAGTGAGACAGTGGCTCTCTTGCCGAAAAGGTTTCCTCCATGCGTTAAGGAGGAACCGGAGTTACAGCGGCGGGTCCGCGCCGGATTTTCACCGGCTTTCCTCTTCGTCCGATTGCTCGGACACCAGTAGGACCACACAAATTTGGTAAACTGGATAGCTCATGTACGCGGGATTGTCAAGCCCTTGGTTGCGCGGAATGTATGCACCGCCGCACGTTACCGATTTCTTACTTGACCGGAAATCGGTAACAAGGCAAAGACGGAATACCTGACGGCGGGGGACGACAGTTGTGAAACTAAATTGATATGTCGTCGAAACAGGATTGATACGCGGGATATTTTTCGCTGAAGTCCCGGATGATTTCCCGGAACTGATGGGGAAGACGTTTCCACG
>CAZPTH010000195.1:0-4553 GCA_964589315.1 uncultured Thermodesulfobacteriota bacterium | reverse complement strand
CAATGTTCCAACACGTTATGTGACCGAGTTATCTACGACATCTAACGGTAGGCCGGATGTAACAGGAATTGATATGGACGGGAACAAGCCTGTAATTATTGAAGGAAAATTCTGGGCGAACCTAACGCCAAATCAACCCAATAACTACCTGAATGAGTTAGCAAGTGGTGGGAAAATATTATTCCTTGCCCCACACAGCAGGGTTGATTCGCTAAAGGTGGAAATACAAAATAGACTTAAAAGGGAAGATGAAAGAATTGTTATCGGTTCCTGGGACACCTTTTTAACGTTAGTAGAGAGAGAAAACAGTAAAGGATACAGCCATAAATTAGATGCTGATTTGATACAGATAAGGGCCTTGTGCCAAAAAATGGATACGGAAGGAATGCCACCATTGAGCGTGTCAGATCTTGATCCTATGATTGGCAGAGTGACAGCCCAATTTGCAGATGTAATAGACGAATGCAATGCACTTCTCAGGGAATGGGAACACGCCGATTTTACAGGGCTGAAAACGACGTCAACAAAATATGGACATGGTTTTTACTTTCGCAGTTATGGGTTTGGATGTTGGCTGGGTTTAGATAGCCACAAATGGTTTGTAAGGGATAATCACACGCCGATTTGGCTTGTTGTCAATAAAGATTCCGGTCAGAATTGGGTGGAGTCAGAACAGATTGCCCATGCTTTACACTATTTTGACCCGAAAAACGCGTATGACAGTGATTATGGAATATTACTTCACGCTGGAATGGATAAAAGTCAGGTGGTAAACTGCATCGTAGAAAAGGTAAAGAAAGTGCTGGATTATCTGAATAACAGGATAACCGATGAGCAATCTTCCGGATAGATTGAGAAAATTTATAGATGAATCGGTTTGGGTTTTTGCGAAAACATATGCGGATACCTGGCCGCACGAATATATCGTCAGAGACAAGGTAGATAATGGTTTATTTGTGGAGTTGGTTAATTACATCAGGAGCCATGGGTATATCGGAAAGTTTTATGAGAGAGATTTTACCTATTTTGAAGATAGAGGTAAGGTGTACTGGACAATGGGAGAACCGATCGATGAGACGACTGTTATCAACAGATGCGACATGGAACAGACGTATGAATATCGGCTGGCGCACAATGATTTGCCAAAATGAGTTCATGTAATCGGGTCAAGTGACTTTCATTATCCAACTGTTGGGAACCTGAGACTATGCACCCAAGTCAAAATAGGTAAGGGATTTTGTCCTGTATTTATTGTGTCTTTTGGAACTTCCAAACATTTCTGACCCTTGAAAAACCCTTGAGTCTTGAGCTAACTTAACACTTAACCACTTAAAACTTAAAAACTTTTTCTTTTTTTCTTGGCTGGCTTGGCCCCAGTTGAACCCCCAGAGGAGGCCCCGGTTCAACCCCGATGAAATGGCCTTCGGATTTCATTGGGCAGGCGGGGCAGGCGCCTTTGGGTGAGATGAGATTTATGAGGCCAAATATGGATTGCAGGGCTGATGATCTTGCCAATTCCCATTTAACGAATGTATATATCTGAAAAGTTTGAAGAGGGATAAAAGAAGGGAAAAAGAACCGTGGAACAAAATGCATGGGCGCTGAAACCCAAAATCCTTTTCCTCTGCACGGGTAACTCCTGCCGCAGTCAGATGGCGGAGGCGTGGGCCCGCCATTTCTGGGGGGATGTATTCGATGTTTATTCCGCGGGGGTAGCCCCCAACCCGATGGATCCCCGAACCGTTCGGGTCATGGAGGAGACGGGGATTCCCATGGAGGGGTATCACCCCAAGCATGTGGATGCCCTGAAAGGGATTCGTTTTGATTATGTCATCACCGTGTGCGACCACGCGCGTGAAACCTGTCCCTATTTCCCGGGGGCACACAAGATCCTTCACAAGGGGTTTGAAGACCCGCCCATCCTGGCGCGGGAGGCTCGGACCGAAACGGAGGCCCTCGAACATTATAGGCGTATCCGGGATGAGATTAAGAAATTTGTGTCATCCCTTCCTGAATTTCTGGGGGTTGATGAAACAGAAGAAAGGTGATTGCCTCTTACCTCTGCCTTATCGCGCCCGGAATTTCTTCGTTTCCTGATGGATCCCAAGATTTTTTTAAGGCCCATTAAAAATTTTCCTTGACAATGTCCGAACGAGGGTTATAATACCTGTAGAAACACATAACCGTTTATGCGAATATTTGATATGGGGTTGGCATGGTTGTTATCGTTTCTCTCGTTATTTTGGTTCTTTCTTTTATTTTTTCCATGTTGGGGCTGGGCGGGGCCATGCTCTATATCCCCGTCTTCAAGTGGTTCGGATACAATTTCAAGACGGTGGCGATTCCGACGGGTCTTTTGCTCAATGGGGTCACGGCCCTTTCCGCTGCCATTTATTACCTCAAATCCAAGATGGTTGACATCAGGGGATCCATTCCCATGATTGTGACGTCCTTTATCGGGGCGCCGTTAGGGGCTTACATCACCCGTTTCGTGCCCGTGAGGACCCTGATAATCTTGTTTGCCATCTGCATGGTGTTCGCCGGGGGAAGAATGCTTTTGACTTCCACGCGCCCCGAGCCTGACCACATGATGCCCGCAAAAAAGAGGATGATCCTGACGGGGATCGCCGGCCTGTTTATCGGGTTTATCGCCGGGTTGTTGGGGGTCGGCGGTGGGTTTCTGTTTGTTCCTATCCTGATGGCCATCGGCTATCCGACCAAGAAGGCGGCGGCCACGTCCGCGTTCATCGTGATTTTCTCATCTTTTTCCGGATTTGCCGGCCACGTGGCTGAGGGGCATTTCAATATCCCCCTGATGGTTTTGACCCTGATCGCCGTGATCATCGGCTCCCTGATTGGCGCGAAGGTGATGAAGGAAAAGATGAAGGCGCGCTGGATCAAGCAGATGTTCGCCATCGTCTTATTGGGCGTGGCGGTGAAATTGATTCTCGGCTTGTTTCATTAAAAGCGTGAAAAGGGGACAAACGGTCCCTTAAATGAAAAACAAAAGGAGGTTGTATGATGAAAAAGGAAGATTTGGAACTGTTTCACGAAATCGGCACCCACGCCGCCCATCTCGGGGAATTTTGGGACAAGGTCCTGGAGTCGGCCCTGATCATCCATGGGCATCTTTGCGGGGCCATGCCGTTAGGTTTCAGGGCGGGGCGCCTGGCGCTGAAGGCCCTGGGAGCCGACAGGGAACCCAACATGGCCAAGGTCGCCCTGGTGGAGACAGGCGTAGCCCACGCAGCCGGATGTTTTGCTGACGGAGTACAGTTGGCCACGGGATGTACGTACGGGAAAAATCTTATCCAGAAACTCGATTATGGAAAATGGGCCGTGACCATTGCCATCAAGAAAGACGGCAGGGCTGTTCGGGTTCGTGTCAAGAACGAGGCGGTTGAGGCCATGTTCGCGGGGAAGTTCATGGACCATCGGAGAAAGGGAATTCCCCCGGCCGAGGTGCCGAGGGAATTTATCCTTGACGGGTTCAAGAAGACCATTACACGACCGGACGAGGAGTTTCTGGAGGTTTCGGAGATCTTCACGTACACCTTCCCGCCCGCGCCGAAACCCTCCTTCAACATCGACAAGTGCGAGATCTGCGGGGAGATGGTGGCCGAGAACAAGCTCCGCGTAAAGGACGGGAAGAAGGTTTGCCTTCCCTGTTCCGAGTATAAACCTTAAATAAAAAATAGTAATTGGGTGCCCGGCGAAGGGGATTCACTTTCTCCGGGCACCCTGAGGAAGTGTTGCCATGGGGATAAAATTAGAAGAGCTTGCCGGTATATTCAAGGCCCTTTCCGATGAAACCCGTCTGAGAATTCTTTATCTTCTTGGAATCCGTCCCCTCTGTGTCTGTGAGATCATGGGGGCGTTAAACATTACCCAGACCAAGACCTCACGGCACCTTATCTACCTGAAAAACGCGGGGATTCTGACTTCAAGCAAAGAGGATCGGTGGGTTGTCTATCGGTTGCGGGATGATCTCCCGAAAGAGGTAAGGGACATCCTGAAACAAACCATCACCCTCCTCGACAAGACGGGTGAGATGCCCGAAATAGGGAACCGTCTTCAGACTATCTTGCAGAATGAAAGTATCTATCGCCAGACGTTTGGCATTGACGGATGCAAGGTTAGGAAACGAGCCTGATTTCTAATCCTAAGATTGATCCAGGCGCAGGAAAAGGGGTTTTGTCGCAATCTCAACAGATATCAAGCCGTTCCCTGATGGGCCTGTATAAAAACACATGTCACGGGAAGAAGTGACCCGGTTTCTCATGGCCCGAGAACGTTCCGTAGCCCTTCATGCGTATATTGAAGAACTCATGAAAAAATACCGCGTCACGATTAACGAGCGTGACCTCAAAAAACTCGATCTGGGCCCTCCCGCATCATGATGGCGCGTATCATCCCATGAAAAGGGCCTCGATCTTCTCACGGTTTTCCCGATATTTTTCTTCAAAAAGCTCCGGGCAGTCGTCGATGTCGACGTCTCCCTTGGCGAGGGCAGAGGCAAAGGCCATGCACGTGAGCTGACCACATTTTTTGCA
>CAZPTH010000194.1:0-4567 GCA_964589315.1 uncultured Thermodesulfobacteriota bacterium | reverse complement strand
CCTTACGAGGGCAAAAGGAAAAGTTCTGATCTCCTACCTCTGTCTACAAGACCTTTTCCTCATGATGCGTCTCGTGCATGTGCCGGTGCACGATGTAATAGATGATGGGAACCGCCATCCGGGACAGAAGCAGTGACGCAACCTCTCCTGCCATGAGGGCGATGGCGAGCCCCTTGAAAATGGGGTCCAGAATAATAACGGCACCGGTAATCACAACGGCCATAGCCGTCAGGACCATGGGCCTGAACCGGACGGCCCCGGCGTCTACCACCGCCTCGTCCAGGGGCATCCCCTCACGGAGGCGAAGCTCGACAAAATCCACGAGGATAATCGAGTTCCGGACAACGATTCCCGCGCCGGCGATAAACCCGATCATGGAGGTCGCAGTGAAAAAGGCCCCCATAACCCAGTGGCCCGGGATAATCCCGATGAGAGAAAAGGGAATCGCGGACATGATGATCAGGGGGGTGATGTAGGACCGGAACCATCCCACCACGAGGAGGTAGATCAAGACCATGACCGCCGCGAAGGCAAGGCCGAGGTCCCGAAAGACCTCATAGGTAATCTGCCACTCGCCGTCCCATTTCATGGAGTACTTCTTGTTACAAAAGGGAATATGAGTGCTGAGTTGTTCGATTTTGTACCCCTCGGGGATCTTTATCTTGGATATTTTCTTGCTCATCCGAAGAATGGCGTAAACGGGGGATTCTTCCCGACCGGCGACATCTCCCAGGACGTAAACCACCGGCATGAGGTTTTTATGGCTGATGCTTTTGTCGATGGTCGTCTTTACCACGTGGGTCAATTCCTTCAGGGGGATCAGCATCCCCATGCGATTCTGAACCTTGAGCTCCTGGATGTCCCGGATCGAAGAACGCTCAGACCGTGGGACCTGGAGAAGAATATCCACGTCCTCTTTTTCATTGGGGTCATGGAGGAGGCCCACCTTCATCCCCCCCACAGCCGTCCGGATGACCTGTGCGATCTGGGCGGTGGCAATCCCGTTGAGGGCCGCCTTTTCCTTATCGACTACCAGCTTCAGCTTTTCCTGGTTCGCCTCCACGGACCAGTCCACATCCACGACCCCCGGGGTTGTCTCAAAAATTCCCTTGATTTTCCGGGCAAGGTCGATCTGCCTCTGATAATTGGGACCATAGACCTCCGCCACGAGGGTTTCCATTACCGGCGGCCCGGGTGGAACCTCCGCGACCTTGACAGAGGCCCCGTACTTTTTCGCAATCTCATCGAGCCTGGGGCGAACTTCCTTGGCAATATCGTGGCTTTGGATCCACCGTTTATGCTTGTTGATCAGGTTGACCTGGATATCCGCCACGTTGGATCCCCTGCGGAGAAAGTAATGACGGACAAGGCCCTGGAAATTATAGGGAGAGGCCGTTCCCACGTAGGTCTGAAGATTGATAACCTGTGGAATTGTTTCAAGGTATTCCGCCATCTCCCGAGCAACGCGCGCGGTTTCCTCCAGGGGGGTTCCTTCGTCCATGTCGATGATGATCTGGAACTCGTTTTTGTTGTCAAAAGGGAGCATTTTGACCATGACGATTTTCAGGCCGAACATGGAGAAGGCCGCCAGGAGGAGCACAACGATCCCCACAAGGAATCCCCATCGCCACAGGGTGTGGTGAATCAGGGGCCCCATGACCTTTCGGTAAAGGCGCGTCAGTGCGGATTCCCTCTCCTCTTTCTGCTCATGTTTGGCACTGAGAAACCTGAGTGACGCCCAGGGGGTTACGATAAAAGCCACGCCGAGAGAAAAGATCATGGCAAAACTGGATCCAATGGGGATGGGCCGCATATAGGGTCCCATGAGCCCACCCACGAATGCCATGGGAAGAACCGCCGCGATCACGGTAAAGGTCGCCACGACCGTTGGGTTCCCTACCTCATCCACTGCCTCCACGGCAATGTCTGCCAGGGAACGACCCTTGTTTTCCGGAAGGTGATAATGCCGAATAATATTCTCCGCCACCACGATGGCGTCGTCCACCAGGATGGCAATACAGAAGATAAGGGCAAACAGGGTAATTCGGTTGAGGGTATACCCGTAAAAATAATAGACGGCCAGGGTCAGAGATAGGGTACTCGGAATGGCGAGGGCCACCACCCCGGCCACGCGAATCCCGAGGAAGAACCAGATCAGTAAACTGACGCCGAAAACGGCCAGCGCCATGTGAAAGAGGAGCTCATTAGACTTGTCCTCGGCCGTCTCACCATAATCCCTCGTCACGGAAACCTGCACATCCGAAGGAATTACCGTTCCCTTCAGAAGCTCAACCTTCTTGAAAATCTCATCCACGAGGGTGATGGCATTGGAGCCCTTTCGTTTGGAAATGGCAAGGGTCACCGCCGGTTCCTGGGGTTTCCCGTCTGAAAGATAATAGACATAGTCCTTGGGCTCTTCCGGGCCATCCAAAACCCTTGCCACGTCTTTCAAAAAGATGGGACGCCCCTTGAAGGCCCCAACCACAAGCCTTGCCACGTCCTCCCTTTTGGTGAAAAAGTTCCCCGTCTCCACCACCACTTCCTTGTTGAGGCGGTCCATGGTGCCAGCGGGAAACTGGGCATTGGAGCCCTTCAGCATCTTGATAATGCGGAGGGGATCGAGGTGGTAGGCGTCCAGGCGGGTTGGATCGAGGAGGACACGGACCTGACGGCGTAGCCCCCCGATGACGCTCGTTTCGGAGACCTTGGGGATCCGCTTGACAGCCTCCTCCACCTGGGCGGCAATACGCCTCAACTCGAACGGGCCGTACTTTTTGCTGTGAAAGGTCAGGGCGCAAATGGGAACGTCGTAGATGGTTCTCGGCCGTATAAGCGGGGGAGAGCACCCGGGCGGGATGATGTCAAAATGTTCGTAGAGCTTCTGGTTGAGACGGACAATACTTTTCTCTTCGTCCTGCCCAACATAAAAACGAACAATCACCATGGACATGCCCGGCATGGAGGTGCTGTAAATATACTCGACCCCGGGTATTTCCCAGAGGAGTTTTTCCATGGGGTTGGTGACTCGGTTTTCAACTTCTTTGGCAGAGGCCCCGGGCATCCGGACAAAGACATCGATCATGGGAACGACGATCTGAGGTTCCTCTTCACGGGGAAGTTTCCACGTTGCTAAGGCGCCGATGAGAATGCTCGCCACAATGATCAAGGGCGTGAGCTTGGAATTGATGAACATATGGGCGATTTTGCCTGCCAACCCGAGATGTTTCACCTTTATTCCTCCCATTGCAGAGTGATATGTGAGCGGACCGTTTCATACGTTAAATGAAATGAACTGTGAAATCAAGCCTTAACCGAAAAACAATCTGCCGGGTTGAAACCCTTCCAAACAACGCCGGTTAAAATATGACCCTTTTTTTATTGGCATATTTCTGGTACAAGTAAACAGCCGCCTGAAGGGAGACCGCCATTTTAAAAAAGGAAGAAAAGGGGAAATTTGTCAGAAATTCACACAGTTGAAAACCACAAGCCGGCATTTCGCTCGGGATTTGTCGCCATCATGGGGATCCCCAACGTGGGGAAATCGACCCTGCTCAATCGGATCATGGAGGGGCACTTCGCCATCGTGACGGAAAAGCCCCAGACCACCCGAACCGTCATCCGCGCCATCAAGAACCTGGAACACGCACAGATTATCTTTATCGACACGCCGGGAATCCACTCATCCCAGAAGGCCTTTAACAAAATCCTCATCCAGACTGCCAAAAACGCCTGTAAAGAGGCGGATGTCATCCTTGCGCTCATCCCGGCCTACGCGGGCCGGAACGAGGACAATGAATTCCTTTTCTCTCTCCTTGAAGATATCCCGGACATCCCTAAAATCATCGCGTTAAATAAAATAGACCGAATCCAGGAATCACAGTTGAAAGAAATCATGGCGTCCCTCGCTCCGAACTTTCCGGTCAACGGGATCTATCCCATTTCCGCGCTCCTGGGGGCGGGAGTCGATGAACTGATCAATGGCCTGGTAGAGCTTCTGCCCGAAAGCCCACCGCTCTTTCCCCAGGATATGGAAACGGATATGACGGAGAGGTTTTTCGCCTCTGAGATTATCAGGGAAAAAATCTTCCAGCTGCTGAAAGAGGAGATCCCCTACGAAATCGCCGTGGAAATTGAACAGTTCAAGGAAGAAGAAGAGAAAAATATGCTTATTATCTCGGCCGTGATCCATGTCAACCGGGAAAGCCAGAAGCGAATCATCGTGGGAAAAAACGGGGAACTCATCAAGAAGATCGGCATGCTGGCCAGGAAAGACCTGGAGGAGTTTTTCCAGATTCACGTCTTCGTAGAACTCTGGGTCCGGGTAAGCCGCAACTGGATGAAAAATCCCAGGATGCTCAAAGAACTGGGAATACTTACGGGGTAACGTCTTATGGAAACCTTTAGTGAAACATTAAAAAGCCTGCGTGAAGAAAAGGGTATGACCCTGACGGACCTTTCCAAGACCACCAAGATCCGCCCATCAATCCTGGCGGCCCTGGAGAACGAAGAATGGGACAAACTTCCCCAAAAGATTTTTATCAAGGGATTTGTGAAGGCCTACGCCCAG
>CAZPTH010000193.1:0-4590 GCA_964589315.1 uncultured Thermodesulfobacteriota bacterium | reverse complement strand
AACAGGACAGGTGAGTCAGCATGAAAATAACCATAACCTTGAACGGAACGCCCCGGACGGTTTATACGGAGCCGGGCGAAAACGTGCAGAAACTGCTCAAACGCATCGGCATCAACTCGGTCCGAAACAGCGATGACGGGTATGGATTCGCGGGGAGCGATTCCATCTGGCTGGATGGGAAGATTGTGTCCGCGTCGCTTCTGATTGCGGCGCAGATCGACGGAAAAGAGATACGGACCGTCGAATACCTCACCCGGAATGTGCCCATTTCCCCGGTTCAAAGCGCGCTGGTGGATGCCGGGGTCGTGCAGTCCGGCTATAATATCCCTGCCGCGGCGCTCATGATAGAAGACCTGCTCGAGAGGGTTCCCAATCCGAGCAAATCGGATATTCGGGACGCCCTCTCCGGCCTGTTCATTCGGGACAGCGGCTACGAGCAGTTTTACCAGGCGGTGGAACTGGCTATCAATCGTCGGAAGGACCCTGAATACGCCACAAAAATCGCTCCCGAGTTCGATGCATCCCTCCGGTTTATCGGAAAGGTCAAACGAAAGGTGGATGGCGCGAAGCTGGCGCGCGGCGAGAAGCTGTTCGTGGAGGATCGGGTCGAGCCCGGCGCGTGTATCCTGAAAATCCTGCGCAGCCCCCATGCCCACGCCTACATCCGGCGCATCGACACGACAAAGGCGGAGCGGATCCCCGGCGTGGTGGCGATTTTTACCCATGAAAATACCCCGGAGACCTATTACACCCAGGCGGGGCAGGGGTTTCCGGAGCCGTCCCCCTATGATCGGCGACTGTTTGGCCGGAAGGTGCGCCACGTGGGAGACCGGGTTGCCGCCGTGGTGGCGGAGACGGAAGAGATTGCCCTCAAGGCCCTCGAGGCCATCGAGGTGGAGTATGAGGTCCTGAAACCGGTCTTGAGCATCGAGGACGCCATGGCGCCGGATGCCCCCATCATCCATAAAAGCGAAATCGTTTATGTTTCCGGCGCGCCGGAGGATCTGGACGAGCAGAACAGGGACACGGACCCCCGGGACGGGAAGGTCATCTATCAGTTTCCCATCGGGGGAGACCCCCACAAAAACATTGCCGCCCACGTGGCCGACGGCATCGGCGACGTGGAAAAGGGATTTGCCGAGGCGGATGTGGTCATCGAGCGGGAATACGCGCCGGCCTCCGTGGTTCAGTGCACGCCCCTGGAGACGCATACCGTTTACACGAAGATGGACGGGGACCGCATCGTGATGCACTGCTCCACCCAGGTGCCCTTCCACGTCCGGCGGATTACGGCGGCGGTTCTTGGGGTCAGTGAAAACCGGATCCGCGTCATCAAGGAACGGGTCGGCGGCGGCTATGGCTCCAAGCAGGACATCCTCCTGGAGGAGGTTTGCGCCTACGCCACCTACAAAACGGGGCGGGCCATCTTTCACCAGTACACCCGGAAGGAGGAGTTCGAATCCTGCAGCACCCGAAAGGCCATGAAGATCAAGGTGAAGATGGGCGCCAAACGGGATGGGCGGCTGACGGCCATCGCCTTTGACCTGAAGGCCAACGAGGGGCCCTACGGGGCGCACGCCCTCACGGTGCCCATGAACGCCTGCTCCAAGTCTCTTCCCCTGTTCATGTGCGACAACTTCTGGTTTGACGTCACTTCCTATTACACAAACCTCTCGCCGACCGGCGCCTATCAGGGATACGGGGCGCCCCAGGGGTCGTTTGCCCTGCAGATGGCCGCGGCGGAGATGGCCGCGGAGCTGGGGATGGATCCCCTTGAATTTCTTGAAAAGAACCGGGTCCGGGAGGGTTACCTGCTGGAGATTCTCAAGTGCCTCGGGGAGGGCCGGAAGGGCGAGGCGGCCCTGGTGGAAAGCTGCGGACTGGGTCCCGCGCTGGAGGAAGGCGCCCGCATGATCGCGTGGGGCAAGCGGGAAGTGTCGGAAGATCCCGATGTCCGTATCGGCAAGGGTGTCGTGATTATTCAGCAGGGATCGGGCCTGCCCGGCCTGGACCAGTCCAACGCCACCATCAAGATGTTGCGGGACGGGACCTTCATGCTCCTGACCGGCGGTGCCGACCTGGGGACGGGCCTGGATACCGTCAGCGTCAAGATGGCTTCCGAGGTGCTGGCCACGGACATGGAAAACATCGCCATCCTCTCCGGGGACACGGACAACACCCCCTTCGATTCGGGGGCCTTTGCCTCCAGCGGCACCTATTTTTCCGGTGGGGCGTCCATGCTTGCCGCGCAGGATTTGCGGAAAAAGATGATTCACGCGGCCTCTGTTCTCCTTGACGAACCGGAAGCCGACCTGTCGATTGTCTATCCGGGAAAGATTGTCGGGAAGAAAGGCGAGATGACGTATGAAGAGCTGGCCCAAAAAACCCATAGCGGTCGTGGGATGGGGCAGCTCATTGGGGAAGGGCATTTCACGACCAACAAGTTTTCCTTCCCCTACGGGGCGCACTTCGCCCAGGTGGCGGTAAACACGCGCACCGGCGCCATCGAGGTCCAGAAATACTACGCCCTCATGGACGCGGGGATGCCGGTCAACCCGGAACTTGCCATGGGGCAGGTGTATGGCGCCGTGCTGAAATCGATCGGACACACCCTCTACGAGGGACTGGTGTATGACACGGAGGGCCACGCCCTGAACACGGACTTGAGGGGGTACGGGGTTCCCATGATCGGGGACGTGCCGGAGGACTTCAAGGTGGTGCTGATAAAGACGGACGACCCGCATGGCCCCTACGGGGCGAAGTCCATCTCCGAGGTGAGCATGAACGGCGCGGCGCCGGTCATCGCCAATGCCATCCATGACGCCATCGGCGTCTGGATGCGTCAGTGGCCCATCACGCCTGAAGGGATCCTGCGCGCCCTGGGTAAGATTTGATCGGAACACCTTGATGTATAAAAGGGAATGGTATGAATCACGAAGATGAAAGAACGTTGTTGAAGAGTCTGATCCTGACGGCTTCCGGCAAGGAAGAAGCGGATGTCGTTTTTCAAAACGCCAAGATCGTCGATGTCTTTTCCCATCGAATCGTGGAGGGAGACTTTGCCGTCCGGGACGGACGCATCGCGGGAATCGGGGCCTATGAGGGCAAGAAGACGGTGGACCTGGGGGGGCGCTATGTCCTTCCCGGCCTCATCGACAGCCATGTCCATATTGAGTCCTCCCACGTGCTCCCCGGGAAGTATGCCCAGGCCGTGGTGCCCCACGGAACCACCGTGGTGGTTGCCGACCCTCACGAGATCGCCAATGTCCTGGGGGCAGACGGGATTCGCCTGATGATGGAGGCGGCGAAGGGGTTGCCCCTTTCCGTTTTCTTTATGATTCCCTCCTGTGTCCCCGCCACCGATTTCGAAACCTCCGGCGCGCGCCTGGAGGCCGCGGACATCGACACCCTCATGGACGAACCGGCCGTCCTGGGGCTGGGGGAGGTCATGAACTTTCCGGGCGTGGTATCCGCTAATGACGCCGTACTGGATAAAATTCTCACCGCCCGAAGGCGGGGAAAGGTGGTGGACGGCCACAGCCCGCTCCTGTCCGGGCGCGACCTGAACGCCTATGCCTCGGCGGGCATCAAGACCGATCACGAGTGTTCCACGGTCGAGGAGATGGCCGAGCGGCTCAGAAACGGCATGTATATCCTCCTGCGGGAGGGAAGCGCCGCGCAGAACCTGAGGGCGCTTCTGAAGGGGGTGACCCCGGAAAACGCCCGGCGCTGCCTCTTCTGCACGGATGACCGGCAGCCCAAGGACCTGCTGTCAACGGGCCATATCGACAATCACCTGCGCATCGCGGTGGCCGAGGGGATCGATCCCCTCACGGCGATCCGGATGGCGACGATCAACGCGGCGGAGTGCTACGGGCTGAGAGGCTTGGGAGCCATCGCCCCCGGCTATTTCGCGGACTTTGCCGTGGTCGAGGACCTGAAGGATTTTCGGGTCACGGCCACCTATTTCCGGGGGGTGCAGACGTCGGAGGCGGGCCGGTGCCTCTTCGAAACCACGCCGGTGCGCTCCGAAAAGGCGGAAAAGAGCATGAACGTCAAGCCCTTTTCCGTGGAAGACCTGAAGCTGAAATTAACCTCCGACACCGCCCGGGTCATGCGGCTTCAGGCCATGAGCCTGTTCACGGAGAGTGTGCAGCGTAAGATATCCCGGGACGCCGAGGGCTGTTTCCAGGCCCGTCCGGATCAGGACATCCTGAAACTGGCAGTGATCGAGCGGCACCACGCCACGGGGAACATCGGCCTGGGGCTTGTGGAAAATTACGGCCTCCGGGGAGGGGCCATCGCCTCCACCATCGCCCACGATTCCCACAACCTCATCGTCATCGGAGACAACGACGGGGATATCTATGCCGCCGCGCAGGAGCTCATCCGGGCCGGGGGAGGCATCACCCTCTGCCGGAACGGAAAGATTCTCAAGACCCTGCCGCTTCCCATCGCGGGACTGCTCACCGACCGTCCCCTGCAGGAGGTCTCCCGCGCCCTGGAAGAGATGCACCGGATCGCCTTCGAGACCCTGGGGGTCAACCGCTCCCTGGATCCGTTCATGACCCTTTCCTTCCTTGCCCTGCC
>CAZPTH010000192.1:0-4591 GCA_964589315.1 uncultured Thermodesulfobacteriota bacterium | reverse complement strand
CAGGAATATCCCGGCTGGATTCACGGTATAAAGGAAAAGACCACAAAAGAGAAAACAACCATTATCACTCCCTCAGTGGGTGAACAGGGAAATCCCTCAAATGTGAAGCCCCAGGCCTCAAAGACCGAGCCACCGGCTCCCCGCCAGGAAACCAAACCCGCCACGGAAACCGAGGTATCAACTCCCTCAACCCAGGGGGGTTCGGCCCCGGAGGCTCCCAAGCCCGAAGGAGAAAAACCCAAAGGTGAGACCGTGACTCCCACTGCTTCTCCTGAGTCATCCGCCCCTCCAGTGAAAAATGAGGAAGCCGCCTCCACTTCCCCCTCACCCCCCCAGGCCTCAGAAAAAAAGACGGAAGAGGCCCCTGAAGGGAATCTCGTCATCACGGCCAAGGATGAAACATGGATCGGGCTCAAGATCGACGGAAAAATCCGCAAGGAAATCCTCCTGAAACCGGGGAAGACCTTCTCGGCGAAGGTGGACAAGTTCGTTGAGATGCTCATCGGAAACGCGGGTGGAATCGACGTCACTTTTAACGGGAAAAAGGTCGAGAATATCGGGAAACCTGGCCAGGTCGTCCGCTTGCGGCTTCCCCGCAAGGAAGGTTCAGAGAATTAGAAAAGGGAGCCCTGCCCCTTCATGGACCGTTTGAAATAAGTAAAGGCCGCGGGAGTCGCCACGCGTCCCCGGGGTGTCCGTTTGATGAAACCTTCCTGGATCAGATACGGTTCGTAGACATCTTCGATCGTTTCTTTGTCCTCACTGAGAGAGGTCGCCAGGGTCTCGATTCCCACGGGACCTCCATCGAATTTGTCGAGGATGGTAAGCAAAAGCCGCTGGTCCATGGGATCAAACCCCCGTTTATCAATCTCCATCGCTCCAAGGGATTCGTCCGCCACCTTCTCGGTGATGACCCCGTCCGCCTTGACCTCCGCGAAATCCCTCACCCGTTTCAACAGGCGGTTGGCGATCCTGGGCGTTCCCCGGGACCTGGAGGCAATCTCATAGGCGCCCTCTTCCGTGACAGAGATGTTCAGGATTCTGGCCGATCGCAGGACCAGGGTTGTCAGGTCCTCCACGGAGTAGAAGTCGAGACGCTGCACGATCCCGAACCTGTCCCGAAGGGGAGAGGTCAGCATCCCTGCGCGTGTTGTCGCCCCTACCAGGGTAAAGGGAGCAAGGTCCAGTTTGATAGAGCGGGCCGCCGGTCCCTGCCCGATGACCACGTCAATCTGGAACTCCTCCATAGCGGGATAGAGGATCTCCTCGATGACGTGGCTGAGCCGGTGAATCTCATCGATGAACAGGACATCTCCCGGGGAGAGATTGGTTAGAATGGCCGCCAGGTCTCCCGGGCGCTCGATGACCGGTCCTGAGGTGGCAAGGAGGCGCACCCCCATCTCGTTGGAGATGATATGAGCCAGGGTCGTTTTCCCCAGGCCTGGGGGACCGTAGAGGAGCACATGGTCCAGGCTCTCGCCACGGTTTTTTGCGGCCTTGAGATAGATACCGAGCCGCTCTTTTACCTTCTGCTGCCCGATATATTCCTTGAGGGTGCGGGGGCGCAGGGTAGGCTCGGTCGCGACATCTTCTTCCGTGCGTTGTGGCGTCAGGGTCGTTCTTTCCGTCTGATCCATGTCTTACCTTTGAAGAGATTTCAGGGCCGTCTTGATAACATCCTTCAGCAGAGGAGATCCCTCCGTCTCGGCGAGGATTTTCCTCACCGTTTTTGAGGCCTCCTGGGGCTTGAACCCGAGGTTCGTCAAGGCCGAGACGGCATCTGAAAAGAGGGTCGCCGCCTCTTCAGGCAACGGGGTCGAGGATATCGCCTCCCCCTTGCCCAGGGATGGATAGAGCTCTTTCAGCTCTATCACCATCCTGGCCGCCGTCTTCTTGCCGATCCCCGGGATCGCCTGCAGCCGCGTCGCGTCGCCCGAGGCGATCGCGAGCTTGAGGTCGTCCGAGGTGATCCCCGAGAGGATATTGACCGCGAGCCGGGGGCCAATTCCCGAAATACGGATAAGGTGCCTGAACCATTCCCGTTCCGCCTCGGTTCCAAACCCGTAAAGGCTGATCTGATCTTCCCGGACATGGGTATAGATCAGGAGGGAAACCTCCCTCCCGTTTTCCGGCAGGGTGTAGTAGGTGGAAAGGGGGACAAACACCTGGTAGCCAACGCCACCCACGTCAAGGACGACCTCGTCCACCTTCTTGTCGATAAGAGTTCCCTTCAACCAGGCAATCACATGACACCC
Organism: uncultured Thermodesulfobacteriota bacterium; assembly: GCA_964589315.1. GTDB lineage: Bacteria > Desulfobacterota > S145-22 > S145-22 > S145-22 > JAOZMY01. Next base: position 2,336 of record CAZPTH010000192.1, on the reverse strand, counting down.
CTCTTGTAAAACCCCCCCTGGAGGTGTTGAAGACAGCAGATTCCCACGGCAAGGGCATCGGCGCCGTCAAAAGTCAGGTCTTCGTGAATGGCAAGGAGACGCGATACCATCTCCAGGACCTGCTGTTTGGACGCCTGCCCGTAACCTGCCACGGCCTGCTTGATTTCCAGGGGGCTGTATTCGTGGATTTCCAGTTGGTTCAGGATGCCGGGAAGCATGGCAACTCCGCGCGCATGCCCCAGCATGAGGGCGGAATGGGGATTCTTGGCGAAAAAGACCTTTTCAATGGCCAGGACATCCGGGTGGTGAGCCTCGATAACCGAGGTAATCCCGTCGAAGATCTTTTCAAGCCGGTCAGAAAGCGTGGCATTTTTACGCAACTTGATAAGGCCATGCGTCACATAATGGGGGGTTTGATCTTCAGAGGTGATGATACCGTAGCCGGTAACGTGCGATCCGGGATCGATCCCGAGCACCTTCATGGGTGGGCCATTTCAAAGGGTTTCCATGATTGTTTCGGAGATATCAAAATTGGCATAGGCATTCTGAACATCGTCGGAATCTTCCAGGGCGTCCATCAGCTTGAGCATCTTCTCCGCGTCTTTTCCTTCCAGGGCAATGGTATTTTGGGGAATCATGCTGATCTCGGCGACCAGGTAAGGAATTCCCGCCTTTTCAAAGGCCTCCTTGACCGTCTCAAACTCCGAGGGGTCCACGATGACCTCGTATTCCTTTTCCGTCTCCTTGATATCGTCCGCCCCTGCCTCCAAAGCCACGGTCATGACGTCATCCTCGGACACCTGATCTTTAGAAAAAACGAGCAGGCCCTTTTTATCAAACATCCAGGACACACAGCCGTTTTCACCCAGGTTCCCGCCGTGCTTGGAGAAGATATGACGGATCTCCGCGATACTCCGATTCTTGTTATCCGTCAGGACCTCCACAAGGACCGCGACACCGCCGGGACCGTATCCCTCATAGGTCAGCTCCTCATACTGGGTTCCCTCTAACTCCCCCGTTCCCTTCTTGATAGCCCTTTCTATATTGTCCTTGGGCATGTTTTCCGCCTTGGCGGCGGCAATAGCCGACCGCAGGCGTGGGTTGCTCTCGGGATCTCCCCCGCCCATACGGGCCGCGACGGTAATTTCTTTAATGAGTTTGGTAAATATCTTTCCGCGTTTCGCGTCAAGGGCGCCTTTTTTACGCTTGATGGTACTCCACTTTGAATGGCCTGACATGTGCTCCCTCTAAAAAGTAAAAGAATTCAAAACTGGTGGGCGGTACTGGATTTGAACCAGTGGCTTCTACCGTGTGAAGGTAGCACTCTCCCCCTGAGTTAACCGCCCACCCACGCCTGAAATCAGGCGCAATATATCAGAGGGGTCATAAAAAGTCAAACATGAAGCCCTCATGTAACCCCGTGGCCCCTATTGCCAATCGCCTGTTCTAACAGGCAACATTACGCCAAAGGGGAGGATGACCGTATTTCTTCCCGCATAGATGCAGGGTCTCATGCGAAAGCGGATGAACACCGGACAATTCCACTGTGAGACGGCGGAAGGGAACCTACACGCGTCTCTATTCCTGGGCCTTTTTGGCTTCTTGCTGGAAGGAACGGGCCTGGTTTTCCAGCTCTTCCAGAATCCTCTGGGCCGCCTGTTTTACAGCGTTTTTCCCGAAGACCCCCAGCCGGTGCAACAGGACGGGGGTAACTTTCCCGTAGGCGTTTCCCGTCACGACCATGGAATAGGCGCAACTCGGCCGATTCTCAATCTTTACAATCAGCAGGTCGCAAATCAGCATGACATTGTCTTCGCCGGCAGGCTTCAGGACCGACGAGGCGGCAATCCCCTTGTCGAGATAAACGATGAGGCGGTTTCCGATCCAGTTGTTCGCCTCAACCTGTTTGCTGAGTTTTACGGCCATCCTGTCCTGAGCGAGGCAAAGGGAGGCCACGGAAAACAGGCTGATGAGGATTCCGATTTGGATACATCGCTTGATCATTGGTCCCTCCAACGAGAAAAGGGGGTTCAGGCCGGCTGGAAAATCCCCGGTTTCTGGCGCCCCCGGCACGATTCGAACGTGCGGCACCAGGATTAGGAATCCTGTGCTCTATCCCCTGAGCTACGGGGGCGTTCCGATTTTTCTATAGCAAGAACAGGCAAGAATGTCAAAATGAAACGCGCTATTCCAGCGTGTCCACGTTAACCAGGTCATACTCGCGCAACCCCAGGCCCAGCCGCTCGGCGTGTTCCAGATGAATCGTCCAATCTGTCTTCGGATAGGCCTTTTCGAAGGGGTTTTCAATCGTTTCATAGGAAAGGTGAAGGGCCTCC
>CAZPTH010000191.1:0-4642 GCA_964589315.1 uncultured Thermodesulfobacteriota bacterium | reverse complement strand
GCGGAACTCTACAAAAACAAAATCTGGAAAGTCGTCAAGGCAAAACACATCAATGTCATAAAGCTGACACCCGCCGAAAGGGAGGCCTTCAAAAAGGCCATGACCCCGGTTTATGCCAAGTATAAGAAGATCGTTGGACCGGATCTCTTCAACATGTTCGAGAAGAAAATCAAATACTACTCAACCCATTAAACCCCTAAATCGCGGCAGGGGCGGCCTTTTTGCCCCTGCCGACTTTTATTTTATTTTCGCATCAGGGACAGATGAAAAAACTTCTTGGCTGGTTAGAACATCTCGAGGAATGGGTTCTGGGCTATACCCTTCTCATGGTCGCCTTCCTGGCCTTTGTCCAGGTAGTCCTGCGCTACGCCTTCCATTATAATTTTACCTGGTTTGAGGAATTCGGACGATATATCTGCATCTTCATGACTTTCCTGGGGGCAAGTATCGCCGTCAAGACGGGCGCGCATTTCTCGATGGATGCCATCGTTCAGGCAATTCCAGACAGGTCAGCACATCTTGTCAAGGCCTTTGTTAATTTCTGCTGTGGACTTTTTTTTATCGTCGTCGTCTATTTCGGTATTGTGCACTGCCTGAAGCTTGACCGATACGGGGTAAAATCCGCTGCCATGCGTATCCCCATGTATATTCCTTACCTGTCTATCCCGGTTTTCTCCTTCACCATGGGACTCCGTTTCTTTGGTAAATCCCTGTTCCATCTGAAGGCCTTCACCCGTAACGAGCCTTTTCAACCTTAAAAGGAAAGCCATGATTCTCACCATCATCATCTCTTTCGCCATCATGCTCCTTCTCAGCTTTCCTATTTCGATCCTCCTTGGGATCGTTACCACCATCGCGATTCATTTCCATACGATTACCCCCCTGACCATCATTCCCCAGCAACTGTTCAACGCCCTGGACAACTTCATCCTCCTGGCTATTCCCTTCTTCATCCTGGCCGGAGGCATTATGACGGAGGGAGAAATCGCCCAGCGGCTTATCGATGTCATGAATGTTTTCGTGGGGCGTTTCAGCGGTGGGCTTGCCCTTGCCACGGTCGTGGCCTGCATGTTCTTCGCGGCCCTTTCGGGAAGCAGCCCCGCCACGGTGGTCGCCATCGGCACCATCATGATCCCCGCCCTGAAAAAATACGGCTATGATGAGGAGTTTGCCACCGGCCTTGTCACTTCGGCAGGGTCGCTGGGAATCGTCATCCCCCCGAGCATCCCCATGATTCTCTACTGCCTCGTGATGAACGTGTCCGTGGCCAAGCTCTTTATGGCGGGAATCGGCCCGGGGATCCTTATCGGTGCGGTCTTTGCGGGATATACCATCTACAAAGCCAAAAAACATGGCTGGAGCAGCCACAAAAAATACACCTTTACAGAATCCCTCGCAGTTCTCCGGAAGGGAATTTGGGGACTCATGCTTCCCATTATCGTGCTGGGCGGTATCTACACGGGAATCTTCACCCCGACCGAAGCGGCCGCTGTCTCCGTGGTTTACGCCCTGTTCGTGGAGTTTTTCATCTATAAAGACCTTACCATCAAGAGGTTGACCAAGGTCCTGGTAGACTCCGCCGTTCTCTCCGGGGCCCTTCTGTTCATCCTCTCATGCGCCATGACCTTCGTCTGGCTCCTGACTTCCGAGCAGATCCCTCAACAGGTGGCCGACGCAGTCATCAAGTATGTCCATAACTGGTGGACCTTTCTTATCGCGGTCAATATCCTCTTTCTCATCATGGGGACCTTTATGGATGATGTGTCCGCCATGCTCATCCTCTCACCTATCTTTCTGGAGACCCTCAAGCGTTTCCACATCGACCTGATTCATTACGGTGTCGTCATGGTCCTGGTCATCGAGTTCGGATTTCTCACCCCACCCTTCGGCCTGAATCTCTTCGTCTCCATGGGTATCACCAAATGGCCTCTGACGCGCGTGGCCCGATCCGTGGCCCCGTTTATTCTCCTTCTCCTCCTCTGCGTCGCCCTTGTCACCTTCATCCCGCAGATTTCCACGTTTCTTCCAAAACTCATTTACAAGTATTAAACGAAAAGACCGGGGGGAAAGCCCCGTTCAGGCAGGTGTCTTGGAAGAAATCAGGGGATACCTTTCAATCAAAGGCGCAAGGACGTCAAAAAGCTCTGCCTGCTTACGCTCCATCTCCAGCGCCTTCTCCTTCGCCACCCCTTCATGATCGTAACCGGACAGGTGAAGGATGCCATGAATAAGGTAAAGCAGCAACATCTCACCCAAGGTATAGCCGAGCTCACGGGCCTCCTTCTCCGCCGCGTCTACCGAAAGGACGACATCTCCCAGGTAGGATGCGTCTCCCGCGACAGGTTCCCCCTCCATCATGGGGAAGGAGATCACGTTAGTGGGCCGGTCACGCCCCAGGTATTCCCTGTTATACCGCTGAATCTCTTCGGCATCGGTCACCACGATGGAAAGGCCGGTCCCCTCCCGCCTGAGAAGCCGCAGAATACGCGTGGCAATCTTGGTGAGGTTTTCCGTCTCGACGGCTACCCGGTCTTGCCTGTCATCTGTCCATACTTCGGCCATTTTTCACCCCTTTCCTTCTTCGCCTCTTTCCCGTTCACAGAAGGGTAATCGATCCTGTGATGAAAAATCGCCATCAGGACAATTCTGAACCGGTCGGCAATCTGGTGGAGGTTCTTCAACGTCAGCTCGCATTCGTCCAGCTGGCCATCCAGGAAAATCCGGTTAATGGTTTCCTGGACGATGGTGGTTATCCTTGCGGGGGTTGGGGTCTCCAGTGATTTTACCGTCGCCTCGACCGCGTCCGCCAGCATGATCAGCCCCGCCTCACGGGTTTGGGGTTTGGGCCCGGGATATCGGAAGACCTTTTCATCTATCTTGTCGGCATCCCCCCCCGCCGCCTCAACGGCCTTGTTATAAAAGTAACGGATCAGGCTTGTCCCGTGATGCTGTTGGATGATATCCATGATCTCTCTCCCCAGATGGTAAGCCTTCGCGAGTTCAATCCCCTCCTTCACGTGGGAGATCAGGATCAGGCTGCTCATGCTCGGAGAGAGTTTGTCGTGTTTGTTTTCGACTCCCTGCTGATTCTCGATGAAATAGAGGGGCTTCTTGATCTTGCCGATGTCATGATAATAGGCCCCCACCCTGACCAGGATCGGATGGGCCCCGATATCCCGGGCGGCCGCCTCCGCGAGGCTCGCGACCATGATACTGTGATGATAGGTCCCGGGGGCCTTCAGAACCATTTCCTTCAGGAGGGGGTGGTCCATGTTGGCAAGTTCCAGGAGCTTGACATCGGTAGTATAACCGAAAAGGGCCTCGAGCAATGGGGTAAAGCCAAGAACCAGAACCCCGGAGAAAAATCCCCCGATAACGGCGAACAGAAGACCCCAGCCCGTCCCGATGGAAAGAAATGTGCCGTGAATCATACGTTCCGCCACGAGAAGGATTCCCCCCAGCCCTCCCGTAGAAAGCCCCGCCCAGAGGAGCCTCGAGCGTTTCTCGCACCGTGAAACCAGTTCCGCCCCGAGGATATTCATCAGGAACACGATCATGCCGAAAGAGGCGGAAAAATCGATGACAATGGCAAAGAAAACACTCAAAACCACGGAGAAGACGAGGGCGATCTCTGAGTTCAGGGCGATCCTGACAAACATCCCGGCCGCCGCGATCGGGAAGAGGAACAGGAGAACCCGGACGTCGAGAAAGGGGAAAATGGCCCGGATGGCAAAGGAGATATAATAAAAAAACTTTAGTGCCAGGGGAAATGCAACCAGCAAGATCCCCAGAAAAAGCAGATCCCGGGGTTGAAACCTGATTTTCCGGATGCTCCTCACAGAGAAATCGTAGGGGATGTAAAGGACGAAAAGGGTAATGAACAGGAAACCGATAAAGGTAACGACGTGCCATATCACTGACCGTTCGCCGGTCATGGCGTGAAGTTCCTCCATCTGCTCCGGGGTCACACGTTCCCCTTTTCGGACAATTACATCTCCCTTTCGGATCTCTCGCACCACAGGTTCTACCCCTTTCAGGGCCTTTACAATGCGTTCCTGCGTGGTTGCCTTGTCATAAATCACGTTGGGCCTGATAACCTGCTGGGCGATGGTCAGAATCAGGTATTTTTCCGGGGGAGGCAGGCCCCTCAGGATCTTCTTGGAGCGGCTCATGAAGAGCCCCCGCATGTCCTCAAGATCGAAAAGGAGATCGGGATTTTGAATCACCGTCTCCCTACCCGTGGCCACGTTACGCAAGATCAGCGCACCGGCAGATTCACGTGGCAGGTCATCCCGGGACCGGATCACCCAATGATCCTTATATGACCGGAGAAGCTGTATCAGTTTTCTCTCGATGACGGGGCTGAAGCGCTCATTTTTCAGAAGCGCGTATTCGCTGTCATGAAGGTGAATCCCGAGCATTTTCTCGAAGGTCTGCCGACGTTTTGGCTCTTCCTTGAGCAACAGGTTCAGACGCTTCTCTGATGTCAATCCCTCCGAGGGCGGATTAACTCCTTGCGCCTTTCCACCCCCAGAAGGGATCTCACTGCTCAAGGCCAGAACATCCTCATAATAATCCCGCATGAAGGCAAAGGCCTTGTGAATCTTCCGTTCGGTCTCTTCCGCCAGGGAGGGATCATAGT
>CAZPTH010000190.1:0-4792 GCA_964589315.1 uncultured Thermodesulfobacteriota bacterium | reverse complement strand
GAGAGGCGGTTCATGCCGTTATCATTCTCCACGAGGGGAAGACGGTCACGGCCGATGAAATTATCAAGTTCTGCAAGGGCAAGATTGCGGGGTATAAGATTCCCAAGTCGGTCGATTTTATTACCGATGACGAGATGCCAAGAACGGGAACGGGAAAGATCCTGCATCGCAAACTGCGTGAGCGTTACGGGACCTGGAGCCAGAAAAAGTAGGATATTTTCAAAGGGGGAAGGGACCATGGTTCGGTTCCTTCCCCTTCCGGGTTCTTGCGAGTTTTGAGGAGGAGTGTATGTTAATTCTGGATGGTGTTTCGGTTGAAGTCTCGGGTAAGGAGATTCTCCACGATATCGCGCTGGAGGTCAAACCCGGGGAGACTCATGTCCTTTTTGGCCCAAACGGAACGGGTAAAACGACCCTGCTGATGACGATCATGGGTTTTTCGGGATACAAAATTACCAAAGGCAAAATCTTCTACAAGGGGGAAGACATTACCAACCTTCCCCTTTACGAACGGGCCAAGATGGGGATTGGCATGTCGTTTCAGCGCCCCCCCACGATCCGGGGGCTGAAAACCCGTCAATTGGTTGCCCTGTGCGCCAAGATGAAAAAGGACCCGGAGGAGCTGGCAAAACGGTTGGGGTTCACGGCGTTCCTGGACCGAGACGTCAACAGTAATCTCTCCGGAGGTGAGATCAAGAAATCCGAACTCCTGCAGCTCATGGCCCAGGATCCAGACCTGGTTCTGCTGGATGAGCCGGAATCGGGCGTGGACCTGGAGAACATCGCCCTTGTGGGGGAGGTGATTGCCGAACTGCTCGATAAGACTATCAAGCATTTTGATGAACCGATGATCGAACACAAAAAGAAGCGGAAAAAGTCTGGGATTATCATTACACACACGGGATTCATCATGCGTTATGTCAAGGCGGACGTGGGGCACGTCATCCTGAACGGACGCTTGTCTTGCGCCAGTAACCCGGAAGAGATCTTCGCCTGCGTGGGCAAGTTCGGATATGAGGAGTGTGTGCGATGCATGATCTGAAAGAGAGGGCGAAGAAGGCCCTGGAGAAAAAGGCGGCCATCGGCCGGGATATCGATCTGGAGAAGTACAAGCTGGAAACACCCGCGGAAAAGCCAAGTCTTGCCCGGATCAGTGAAACGGACCTGCTCAGCGCGGGAATCATCCCTTCCGGGAAGGGACGTTCGGGGAGTTACATCCAGGAGGACCACTCTGTGGCCCATTGCAATATCACGCAGGAGGGCGTGGAGGTCCTGCCCATAGCCGACGCCCTGAACAAATACAAGTGGCTGAAAGACTACTGGTGGAAGGCCCTGGAGGTCGATACGGACAAATACACCGCCTTTACGGAGTTGCAGCCCTACCAGGGTTATTTCATGCGTGTCGAGGCGGGGAAGAAAACAGACTTTCCCCTCCAGGCCTGCCTCTACATGGAAGAGGAAGGGGTTCTCCAAAGCGTTCACAACATCGTCATCGCCGAGGAAGGGGCGGAGATGAATATCATCACCGGCTGCACCACCGCCTCCAGCCTCCAGTCTGGTCTTCACCTCGGGGTTTCCGAGTTCTATGTCAAGAAGGGGGCCAAGATTACCTTCACCATGATCCACAACTGGAAAGAGGAAGTAGTCGTCCGGCCCAGGACAGGCATCATCGTGGAGGAAGGGGGGATCTTTATCTCCAACTACGTCAGCCTGAAGCCCGTCAGGGACCTCCAGACCTTTCCCACGGCTTACCTGAACGGGGACAACGCCATCGCGCGTTTCAGCAGTATTCTGGTGGCGCCCGAGGGCTCCTATCTCGACACGGGCGCGCGGGTTTACCTGAAAGGGAGAGGGTCGCGTTCGGAGATCATCTCCCGAACCATCAGCAGTGGAGGGACCATTATCGCCCGGGGTCACCTGATTGGGGACGCCGAAGACATCAAGGCCCACCTGGAATGCCAGGGTCTGATCCTGACGGAACGGGGGATTATTCACGCCATTCCGGAACTGGAAGGCCGCCTCAGCGGCGTGGACATGTCCCACGAAGCGGCTGTCGGGAAAATCGCCCAGGAGGAAATCGAGTATCTGATGGCCCGTGGCCTTACGGAAGAAGAGGCAACGGCTACGATTGTTCGCGGGTTTCTCAACGTGGAAATAGAGGGGCTGCCCCCTGAACTCAAGCGGGAAATCGATCGGGCCATCGCGGAAAGTGAAAAGGACCTGTTCTAACGGGACGTTTCGTGCCTAAAATCGGGGCACACATGTCTGTGGCGGGGGGAGTTTCCCGCGCGCTGGACCGGGGTGAGGAACTGGGACTCGACACCATTCAGATCTTCACCAAGAACGCCAACCAGTGGGCGGGACGTCCGATATCCGAGGAAGAGCGGGAGCGGTTCATACAGAGAAGGGAAGAGACGGGGATTGATCCTGTCGTGGCGCACGACAGCTACCTGATCAACCTGGCCTCCCCGGATCGTGAAATGTTCGAGCGTTCCCTTGCCGCCTTCGAGGATGAAATGATCCGGTGCCACCAGCTAAACATCCCATGGCTGGTCATGCACCCGGGTTCCCATCTCAGGTCTGGAGAGGCAAGGGGAATCAGGCAGATCGGTGAGGCTGTCCGCGTGGCCCTCCTTGAACAGGAGGATACCGGGGTTGGAATCCTCCTGGAGACAACGGCAGGGCAGGGGACTCAGATTGGATACAGATTTGAACACCTGAGGGACATTATGGGGGAGATCGATTACCCGGAAAGGACGGGGGTCTGTCTGGATACGTGCCATATCTTTGCCGCGGGATATGATATCCGGAGTAAAAAGACTTACGAGGCAACCATGGACGAGTTTGACCGAATCGTGGGCATCGGAAACCTCCATCTGATCCATGCCAATGATTCGAAAAAGGAGCTGGGTTCGCGGGTGGACCGGCATGAACATATCGGCAAGGGGCAGATCGGTGAGGAGGCGTTCTCCTTCTTTTTGAATGACCCGCGTCTGGCGGATCTCCCCTTTATCCTGGAAACGCCCAAGACCTCTTCCGAGACACAGGTTCCCATGGATGTGGTTAACGTGGCATTGTTGCGAAAAATGATCAGGAGACAAACATGAAAATCATTCGTTTTCTTATCGTGTCATGTATGGTTATGCTGATAACGGGCGGGGCTGGCTGGACCGCTTCCCTGAAGGAGCTTCCTCCCCTTTCCTCCCCAAGCGTTACCCCCTCCTATCAGAAGGTTACACCGGATTCCCAGCAACCGGCGGAGACTACCGGGGGAGAAAAGGCGGTGGAGCCTGGAAAAACCATCGCCCCGGAATCTCCGGAACAGGGCGTGAAAAGCGAGAGTGAGGTGCAGCCCCAGGCCAACGACCTGCATCCCGATTATCCCTTTTACCCGTCCCTGATCCGGAGTGGCGGAGAGGTGCCCTTGTCGCTCGATCAATTTCAGGGGGCCCCGGAGTGCGGCGTCTGCCATAAACAGATCTACCAGCAGTGGAAAGGTTCCATGCACGCGGCCGCCTTTTCCGACCCGATCTGGCGGGCGCTGGTGGCGATCGGTTCCGAGGAGACAGAAGGAAAGATAGACAAGTTGTGTATCGGGTGTCACACGCCTGTCGGGCTGGCAACGGATGACGTCAAGGACGTGGCGGGCATCTTCTCCGAAGACACAGACCTCTTATCCACCTTTGGGGTCCAGTGTGACGCGTGTCATGTCATGTCCGAGAGTCATGGAAAAGAAACCCCTTTCGGGGAGCCGGGAAACGGGTCCTTTACCCTGAGCCCCGGGGTTATCAAGCGGGGACCCTACGAGGATTGTGACGCGGGGAAGATTCATGAGGGACTCTGGTCATCCCTCCACGTGACGTCCCTGATCTGCGCGAACTGTCATCAGTCGTTTCACAATAATTTTCCCCTTGAACGAACCTATGACGAGTGGAAGTATTCCGTCTATGCCCGAAAGGGAATACAGTGCCAGCATTGCCACATGATGCCGGTGGACAAAGCGGTAGAGGCGGCAAGGACCCTTGTCCCGCCGGAAATGGCCGGACCCGCCTCGGAATTGAAACCGGAACGTTCCCCCTTCTTTCCCCACTGGTTTCTCGGGGGGAATACCGCCATGGCACAGGAGGAGGGATATCAGGATCACGCGCGGGAGATCATGCACCGGCTGCAGACCGCGGCCGCCCTGGAGCTGGAGGTTTCAGACGCCGTTGTGACCCCGGGGAGGCTGCTCAGCCTGAAGGTCAAGGTCAAAAACGTGGCCGCGGGGCATAACCTTCCCACCTCGCTGCCGGAGTTGCGCCAGATGTGGCTGAACGTGCGGGTGTCGGATCAGGACGGGCGTGTCTTTTATCATTCGGGGGACCTGACCGAATCCGGGACGATTGAGCGGGACACCAGGGTCTTTGATGCCTACGCGGTGGATGCCAATGGGCAGCATACCTACAAGCCATGGAAAATCGACCATTTCCTCTGGAACAAAACGATTCCCCCCAAAGGGATGACCATAGAAACCTTTACCTTCCAGGTCCCGAAGGGGATAAGGAAGTCAGTGAAATTTATGGTTAAGCTCCGTTATCGTTCCTACCCCCAGTCCTTCGTGAACCAGTTGCTCAAGGAAAAGGCCTTCAAGGTTCCCGTTGTTGACATGGTGGAAAAACGGCTGGTGTTGCCCGTCGTCGGGCAGTAACGGTGAAAAGTTTTGACAGAGCAGGGGGATTATGCTAAAAAAACAGTCGCGCCAACGTAGCTCAGCTGGTAGAGCAGCTGATTCGTAATCAGCAGGTCAGCGGTT
>CAZPTH010000189.1:2010-4820 GCA_964589315.1 uncultured Thermodesulfobacteriota bacterium | reverse complement strand
GGGGGAATATCCTCGGGAGTATTGAGGCCAGGGATGTCCCGCCCTTAAAGGACCTTGATGGAACCCTGCACCGCCTCTTGAATGATCCTATCGGTTCTCCACCCATAAAAGAGGTCATAAACAGCGGGGACCGTGTCTCCATCCTCGTGGGGGATATGACGCGCCTCTGGGTGGGGACGGCGAAATTTCTTCCCATTCTAATCGATGAGCTGCTCGACCTGGGGGTTGATCGCTCCCGGATAACCATTCTTCTGGGAACGGGCGATCACCGGGCACACACCGACGATGAGAAGCGTCTGATCGTGGGAGACGCGGTCTTCGAAAACTATGCGTGTATCGATCACCGTGCGCGGGAAAAGGGTGACCTGGTTTACCTGGGAGAGACGAGCCGTAAAACCCCTGTCTGGGTGAACCGCCAGGTGATGGAGGCGGACAAGGTTATCCTGACGGGAGGGATTGTCTATCATTTCCTGGCGGGGTTTGGTGGGGGACCCAAGGCCCTGTCCGTTGGGACAGCCGGGTATGAGACGATCCAGAACAACCACAAGATTGCCCTGGGGTCGAAGGAAGAGGGATTAAACCCGCAAGTGTCGTCCGGGATTACCTGGGGGAACCCCCTCTACGAGGATCTCGTTGAGGTCATGAAGGCGGCGAAGGCGGATTTTCTTGTCGACACGGTCATCAACCGGGAAAAAGAGATCGCGGCTATCGTCGCGGGAGAACCCCTTGAGGCCCATCAGGCGGGAATCAAGAAGGTGCAGGAGTTTTATGGTATTGAAACGGATCTGAAAGGGGATCTGGTGATTGCCAGTGCCATGGGCTACCCTGAGGACATCAATTTTTATCAGGTCTATAAAACCCTGGATAATGTGGTGCGTGCCGTGAAACCGGGTGGGGTCATCGTCCTGTTTGCCGAATGCCGAGAGGGGATGGGCAATGACGATTTCGCGCGAATCTTCTCGGATTTCAGGGATAACGACGCGCGATATGCCCATTTGAGTGCCCATTGCACGATTGGGGGGCTTATGGGGTTCGGAATCGCCCTATGGGCGGCCCGCCACAAAATCGTGCTTTATTCCTCGATGTCGCCGGAACTCGCGGAGTCGGCAGGGTTGTTTCCCGCGGCAACCCCCGAGGAGGCGATCGCGAAGGGTTTTGAGCTCGCGGGTGACAATCCTGACGTGGTCATTATGCCTCACGGGTCCGTGACATTCCCGATCCAGAAATGAGGCATGTGCAAAAAGGCTATGGACAGGTGTGGTTGGAAAGAATTTTTAATCAGTACATGTCGGCCATGAGGGGAAACATGTCAGGCGTCAGATATAAATAATTAGGGGGACGAAAATGGAGTATCAAACTTTTACTGAAAAAGACTTTGACTTCCTTGTAAACCTGCTTGGGAAACCAAGGGTTTCATCGGGCAAGACCAACCTTGAAACGCACTCCCATGATGAGTCGTTCCATTCGGGGTATTATCCGGATGTCGTCGTCTGGCCAAAGACGACCGAGGAGGTCAGCACCATTGTCGCCTATGCGAACGAGCACAGAATTCCCGTGACCCCGTGGGGTGTGGGGACAAGCCTGGAGGGGAATCCCCTCCCCATGTTTAAGGGCATCGTCATGGATTTTGAGCAGATGGATCAGATCCTCGAGATCAGAGCGGGTGATTTCCAGGTGGATGTCCAGGCCGGGGTGAAGTACCAGGATATCAATAAGACCCTGAAATGGCAGGGACTTTTCTTTGCCCCCGACCCCGGGGCCAACGCGACCATTGGCGGAATGATCGGCAATAACGCCAGCGGGATCCGGACGGTCAAATACGGGGGAACCCGGGACAACGTGGCGAAACTGACGGTGGTTCTGGCGGACGGCAAGGTCATCCGCCCCGGCAATTTTGCCCAGAAGAGTTCCTCGGGATATGACCTGGTTCACCTCTTCATCGGGTCCGAGGGGACCCTGGGGATTGTCACGGAAGCGACATTGAAACTTGTGGGAATTCCCGAGCGTTTCAGTGCCGCGGTGGCCACCTTCCCGACAGTGAAACAGGCGACCCAAACGGTCTACGATATCATGGTCGCGGGATTGAGTCCGGCTGCCCTTGAACTTCTGGATGTCTCGACCGTCAGGGTCATCAATGAGGAGGCGGAGGCGGGATTGGAAGAGGCGCCGACCCTCTTCATGGAATTTACGGGAACCAGTGACCTGGCCCTCGGGGAAGACGTTGATATGGCGGAGACCCTTTGCAAGGATAACGGAAGTACGGGCTTCCAGTCAGGGGTCGGGTACGAGGAGCGGAATCACCTTTGGGAAAACCGACATAACGCCTACGAGTATATCAAGCGGAGCAATCCCGGGCTCGATTTCATGATACTGGATACGGCGGTTCCCCTTTCCAGGTATCCTGAGATGGTCGATTTTGCCGTTCAGACGGTAGAAAAATATTCTATCAAGGGGTATGCCTTCGGCCACGCGGGGGACGGGAATCTCCACCTCGTTATCGCGGGGGATTTTTCGGATAAGGCATTCCGCGAAAAGCGGGACAAGGCAAATTTTGAGATTGTATCCCACGCCATTTCCCTCGGCGGGACGGCAACCGGGGAACACGGGATCGGGATCGGAAAAAAGAAGTTCATGCCACTGGAGCACGGGGAGAGCCTTGAGCTCATGAAACAGGTCAAACGGATGATGGATCCCAACGGGATTCTCAATCCCGGAAAGATGGTGGATGTCGAATAAGGAACGAAAGGGGAATCATCACCTCGTTATCGCGGGGGATTTTTCGGATAAGGCATTCCGCGAAAAGCGGGACA
>CAZPTH010000189.1:0-1910 GCA_964589315.1 uncultured Thermodesulfobacteriota bacterium | reverse complement strand
CACCTCGTTATCGCGGGGGATTTTTCGGATAAGGCATTCCGCGAAAAGCGGGACAAGGCAAATTTTGAGATTGTATCCCACGCCATTTCCCTCGGCGGGACGGCAACCGGGGAACACGGGATCGGGATCGGAAAAAAGAAGTTCATGCCACTGGAGCACGGGGAGAGCCTTGAGCTCATGAAACAGGTCAAACGGATGATGGATCCCAACGGGATTCTCAATCCCGGAAAGATGGTGGATGTCGAATAAGGAACGAAAGGGGAATCATCATGGGTATCATTGACGAACCTGGAATCACAAAAGGTGAAATCCTGGTCCTTGAGGATGAACGTTTTAATCCGGAAAACGTCTGCGTCGTGACCGGAGCTGCGAGCGGAATAGGACGGGCCACGGCCATTGTGGCCGCGGTCAATGGCCTGACCGTGGTGGGATTGGACATCGACGAGGCGCGTGGCTCAGAAACGGCCGAGATGGCCAAGGAATTGGGTGGCAGGGTCGTTTTTGTCAAAACGGACCTGACAAGAGATGAGGATTTGGAAAAGGCGGTAGAAGAAGCGGCCGGGCTGGGAAGAATCAAGTTCCTGGCCAATATCGCTGGGATTCAGCATATCGACTCTGTGGAGAACTTTCCCATGGAGAAGTATGACCTGATGCAGAAGATCATGCTTCGGGCTCCGTTCTATCTTTCCAAGCTGGTCATCCCCCACATGAAAAAGAGTGAGGATGGGACCGGAGTTATTGGAAACATGGCCTCGGTCCACGCCCATATCTGCACGAAGAACAAGCCGGTATACAATATCACGAAATTCGGTCTCCGGGCCCTGGCCCAGTCCATCTCCGCAGAGGGAGAGGGGAAAATCCGCGCATTTACCGTCAGCGCGGGCTATGTCAAAACTCCCCTCGCATTGAAGCAGATTCCAGACCAGGCGAAACAGCGGGGGATCACCCCCGAAGAGGTGGTTCGTGATGTCATGATGGGGCGATCTCAGGTAAAGGAGATGATGGCCCCGGTCGAGGTGGGGAATCTATTCCTGTTCGGCTTTTCCAGGTTTTCCAATTATCTGGTCGGCGGGGATCTCCTCTTCGACGGCGGCATGGTGTTAACCTATTAAGGGATTTGATCGGTGTCAGAGAGCCTACAGATCGTTTTCGGGATAGTTTTTCTCGTTATCGTTTATGTACTGACACGCTATGGCATTGCCTGGAAGATGCGGCGCGTGGCGGGCCAGATTATCGAGGATTTGAAACGTAAAGGTGCCGTGGATGCCGATTCAGCCGTTTCTCTGCCATACGAGAAAACGAATTTTCTCCATGTCGGGATGCGTGACTACAGGCCGAAGGTCTTGTCTTCGCTTGTGCAGGAGGGATATGTGGGAAGGACGGAGGATGGAAAATATTTCCTGCAGATCCCGAATTTACCGGAAGAAAGGGGGTGAGGAAGGGGAAATTTTTTTGGAAATGAGGAGAATATAAGACACTTAACTTTTTGGAGGGAAGAAAATGAAAAAGGTTTTTGGGATTTTTTTAGCGGTTGTCCTGGCGATAACCCTGTCCATGGCTGTGACCCACAATGTTTATGCGGCAAAGAAGAAAAAGTTTGTGAAATTTGGTGAGGACCCAAGGGCCAAGGCCTGGAAGCACAAGCACTGGAAAACTTCGAATAAAAAGTTTCACTGGCGCATGAGTGATCCGTGGGGAGGGATCCTTTTCCACGACATCGCGATTCATTTTGCCGACAGTGTCCGGGCCTGCAGCGGTGGGCGGCTTGATATCAAGGTTTTCCCAACGGGTTCCATCGTTCCGGCCATGCAGATCTTTGACGCGGTACAAAAAGGTACCCTGGATTGTTTTCATTCCTGGCCGGGCTACTGGAAGGGAAAGAACGAGGCCTTCGTGGCCTTCGCGTCGGT
>CAZPTH010000188.1:0-4823 GCA_964589315.1 uncultured Thermodesulfobacteriota bacterium | reverse complement strand
CTGAAAAAGTTCGGGGCGTAAATAATCAGTAGTTATAAGTTATTAAGTGGTTAAGTTATTAAGTTGTTTGGTGGTTAGGACTTAAAACCAACGGAACCAACGAGATAAACGAGACCCCAGTGAAATCCGCCCTAGTACCATCTCCTGGAGCTACGGGGTAAACCTTCGGCTGACCGCTTTGCGGTATTTCACGGGGTAAACCAACGAGATAAACGGAACAAACGAGAAAGGAGGAGAGTCATGAAAAAAGGTTTGTGGGTTGTGTTGCTGGTGGTGGCTTTGGTCCTGAGCCTTGGGACGGCGCTGAGGGCCGAGGTCGGAGTAACGGACACGGAGATCCACATCGGCCAGTGGGGGCCTCAAACGGGGCCCGCGGCGCCCTGGGGGGCGGTGGCACGAGGATCCGGCGTCTATTTCAAGATGATCAACGCCGCGGGGGGGATCCATGGCCGAAAGATCGTCTATCACATGTTTGATGACGCCTACAACCCCGCCAAGACCAAGGCGGGGGTCAAGCAGCTTCAGGAGAATGTGGGAATCTTCGCGTGGGTCGGGGGGGTCGGCACGGCGCCGGGGCTGTCCGTGGTCGATTACCTCATGAAGCGAAAAATCATCTGGGTTGGTCCCTCGGCAGGTTCCCTTCACTGGATTACCCCGCCCAGGCGGTATCTCTTTGCCGTGTATCCCCTCTATTACATCGAGGCCAAGGCCCTCTGCTCTTACGCGGTGAAAAAGCTGGGAAAGAAACGGATCGCCATCGCCTATCAGAATGATGACTATGGCAAGAATGGTGTGAAAGGGGCCAAGGAGAAACTCAAAAAACTGGGGCTGAAGCTGGTGGCGGAGGTGCCCGTGGAACTGTCCGATACGGATATGCGCCCCCATGTCATGCGGCTGCGGAAGGCGAAGGCGGACGCGGTTCTGCTGTGGGTCAGCCCGGTGCACGCCGTTCGCATCCTGGGAACCGCGCATGCCATGAAGTTCAAACCCCAGTGGATGAGCACGAGTACCTGTTCCGACTTCCCCCTCATGTACAAGATCTCAAAGGGGTTGTGGGAAGGGGTCATCACCACGAATTTCGCCGAGCTTCCCGACTCCCAGTTGCCTCTCATGCTGAAGTACAAGGCGGCCTTTAAGAAGTATGCCGCGAAAGGGGAGCGCTGGGGCGTCTTTTTCTACGCGGGAATCGGGTTTGCCGAACCCCTGGTGGAAGGATTGAAGCGATGCGGCCGGAACCTGACGACGGAGAACCTGGTAAAGGCCATGGAGGGGATCAGGAATTTCAAGGGGATCATGGGAAAGATTTCCTACAAGCCGTTTGACCCCAAGGATCCTTACTGCCGGCAGGGCCAGCGGGAGGTTTTTTTGAGCCAGTGCCTCAAGGGTGCCAAGGCCAAGAAACTGACAGACTGGTTTGAACCCAAATAGGAAAACGTGGAAGTTTTCTATGCCGCTTTTGTCCGTTGATAGGCTCTCCATCTCGTTCGGGGGACTCAAGGCCCTTGACGATGTGAGCTTCGCGGTTGAGAAGGGGACGATCTTTGCCATCATCGGCCCGAACGGGGCGGGCAAAACGACCCTTTTCAACTGCGTCAACGGAATCTATCACGCCGACAGCGGGGAAATTTCATTCAAAGGAAAGAAGATTCATAAAAAGAAGCCGGATCGCATCGCCCGCCTGGGAATCGCGCGAACCTTTCAGAATATTGAATTGTTCGCCAACATGACCACCATGGAAAACCTGATGTTGGGGCGGCACCTCCACATGAAAACAGGGCTTTTCCGGGGGGCTTTTTTGTGGGGACGTTCCTCTTTTGCCGGAAGGGAGGAAGTGGCGCACCGTCGCAAGGCGGAGGAGATCATCGACCTGCTGGAGCTGCAGGCCGTCCGAAACAAGCCGGTGGGATCGCTTCCTTACGGGACCCGAAAACTGGTGGAGCTGGGGCGGGCGCTGGCCGTGGAGCCGGACCTGTTGCTCCTTGACGAACCGTGCGCGGGCATGAACTCGGAAGAAAAGCAGGACATGATCTTCTGGACGAAGGATATCCAGGACGAACTGGGGATCACGATTCTCCTCATCGAACACGACATGAAGATGGTCATGGATATCTCCGAGACCGTGTTGGCCTTGAACTTCGGGAAAGTCATCGCATACGGCAAGCCCGAGGAGGTCCAGAACCACCCGGAGGTGCAACAGGCCTACCTGGGGGAGGCGCAACGTGGGTGAGCCGATTCTCCAGATTCAGAATATCGAGACCTATTACGGCCTGATCTATGCGATTCGGGGCGTATCGCTGACCCTTCATGAGGGAACCATTACGGCGATCCTTGGGACCAACGGGGCAGGCAAGACAACGCTCATGAAGACCGTCATGGGCCTGATCGAGGACCAGCCGGACAAGGGGCGCATCCTGTTTATGGGGAGGCGCATCGACGGGAGGGACACGGAGGAGATTGTCCGAATGGGGCTGACCTACGTTCCGGAAGGCCGGGAGGTGTTCGAGGAACTGACGGTCAAGGAAAACCTCCTGATGGGGGCCTATACACGAAAAGACCGGGCGCGCGTCCGGGAGGATTTTGACCGGGTGTACCGCTACTTTCCCGTCCTCAGGGAGCGGCAAAGCCAGTGGGCGGGGACCCTTTCCGGGGGGGAGCAGCAGATGCTTGCCATCGGCCGGGCCCTGATGAGCCGGCCTAAGCTGCTGCTTCTGGACGAGCCATCCCTGGGGCTCTCGCCCATTCTTGTGAAAGAGATTTTCGGAATCATCAAGAGGATACGGGAGGAAGGGGTGACGATTCTCCTGGTGGAACAAAACGCCGCCATGGCGCTTATGATCTCCGATTTCGGCCTGATCCTGGAAAACGGGCGGTTCGTGATGAAGGGAGAGGCCCGTAAGCTTTTGAACGACCCGGACGTGAAGGAGTTTTATATGGGGATGCGGTCTTCGGACTCCGTCAAGGGGTATCAGCGCTGGAAACGAAAAAAGAGGTGGCGGTAGCCCATGTCCGACGTAACGGTTCCGCTTCAATTCAAGGCGACGGTGGAAAAATACGGGGAACGTGTTGCCCTGCGGGAAAAGGAACTGGGCCTGTGGAAGGATATCTCCTGGCGGGCTTATTATGAAAACGTGAAAAAGGTGGGATGCGCCCTGTTGGCCATGGGCCTCGAGAAGGGCCAGTGCGTTTCCATCATCGGCGACAACGCCCCGGAATGGGTGATGGCCGATCTGGGGATTCAATGCGTCGGTGGCATCTCCGTGGGGATCTACGCCACCAATGCCTGGCCCCAGGTGGAGTATGTCATCCGGGATTCGGGGTCTATTTTCTTCTTTGTGGAAAACGAGGAGCAACTGGACAAGTGGCTCCATTTCCGAGACAAGGTTCACCATCTGAAGAAGGTGATCGTCTGGGACATGAAAGGGTTGAGGGCCTTCAGGGACCCGGACGTCATGAGCTTTGAGGACCTGCTCGCGCTGGGAGAGAGCTTCGACCGGGAAACCCCCGGGGCGTTCGAGTCGAGGATGGAGGCGGTCACCCCCGAGGACCTCAGCGTCCTTATCTATACGTCGGGCACGACAGGGCCTCCCAAGGGGGCCATGCTGACACATCGAAACGTCACCTGGATGGGACAGGCCATCTCCAGGGCGAATCCGTTGCGGGACACGGACGAGGTCCTTTCCTTCCTCCCCCTCTGCCATATCTTCGAGCGGCTCTTTAGCGTTTTCGCGGCCATTACCCATGGCTACGTGGTCAACTTCGTGGAGAAGCCGGACACGGTTATGGACAACATGATTGAAATCTCTCCCACCCTCGGGTATGCCGTTCCCCGCATCTGGGAAAAGTACGCCTCGGGGATCATGATTCGGATGATGGATGCCACGTGGTTCAAGCGAATGGTTTTCAACCTGGCCCTGAAGATCGGGAAGAAGCGGGCCTCCATCAAGATGGCCTTCAAGGATGTGCCCCTTTTCCTTGAGTTCCTGTATCAGCTGGCCTACCTTGCCGTCTTTCGCAAGCTGAAGGAGCGTCTTGGTTTCGACCGGATGCGGATCGCCTATTCCGGCGCGGCGCCCATCTCACCGGAGGTGCTTCATTTTTATCATTCCATCGGGGTCAATCTCATGGAGGGATACGGCCAGACGGAGGGAACGGGGGTTACCTGTGTCTCGCGGGACGGAAAGGTCAAGTTCGGAACGGTGGGGCCGCCCCTGCCGGGGGTGGAGGTCAGGATCGCGGAGGACGGGGAGATCCTCGTGAAATCCCCCGCCGTGTTCAAGGGCTACTACAACAAGCCCGAGGCGACGCGGGAGGCGCTTAAGGGGGGCTGGCTCTACTCCGGCGATATCGGGGAGTTGGACGAGGACGGGTTTCTGAAGATTACGGATCGCAAGAAGGATATCATCGTCACGGCGGGTGGGAAGAATATCTCCCCCCAATACATCGAGAACAAGCTGAAATTCAGCCCCTACATCAACGACGCCATCGTGATCGGGGACGGCCGGAAGTTTATCAGTTGCCTGATCATGATCGACGAAGACAACGTGGTGAAATACGCCCAGGATCACAAGGTCCAGTTTTCCACCTACAAAGACCTGACGCAGGCTGAAGAGATCGTCCGGCTTATCCAGGAAGAGGTGGACAAGGTGAACGCCACCCTTTCGCGGGTAGAGTCCATCAAGAAGTTTACGATCCTCCCCAAGAAACTCTACGAAGAGGACGGCGAGGTAACCCCGACCATGAAGGTCAAACGGAAATTCGTCAACGAGGCCTTCAAGGATTTGATCGAGGCGATGTATGGGGAAAGGCGGAAGGCTAAGGGCTAA
>CAZPTH010000187.1:0-4833 GCA_964589315.1 uncultured Thermodesulfobacteriota bacterium | reverse complement strand
TCGGGATACGGCTTCACGCGATATCTCTTGCTGGACATCACGTTGTCGTGCTCGTTCGATTCATCCACCTTTCCGTACGTGTCCGCGTAAAGCGTAACGGTATATACCCCCCCCTCGGGGATTCGAATGGGAATCCGTCCGGGTACCGTCCGGTTG
The DNA here is from genome assembly GCA_964589315.1 of uncultured Thermodesulfobacteriota bacterium. Taxonomy (GTDB): domain Bacteria; phylum Desulfobacterota; class S145-22; order S145-22; family S145-22; genus JAOZMY01. The sequence goes on along the minus strand of CAZPTH010000187.1, from coordinate 4,677 downwards.
TCCAGCATGGGATCCAGCATAACACCCGCGTGACCAACCTGGACATGCGTCCCCGCCTTCTCCAGAACCATTGAAACATTGAAGGGTTGGGTTTCAAATCCTCCCTTGTTCTCGATAATAAACCGCGCCTCGACTTCATAGGGGTTAGTCGGATTCCCTGACAGCTTATTTGTAAGGGAAACGGCCTTGAAGGTCAGGTTTGGTTTGGAATCGCTGGTGATGGTAAAAAAGTCACTGATGCCCCAGCCGCTGGCGCTTTGGACTTTAACCCGGTAGCGGCCATCCTCAAGCCGTCCACTGACCGTGTAATCCGTGGCATAGGTGGTCACGTTCTCCGCGATCTGAACAGACGCGTTGGGATGATCCTTGGGAATCAGCGTGACGGTAAAGGGCCCTGCCGCCTCCCCCGCCCAGGCCACCTGATAGGTTTTGTTCGCCGCCCATATTTTATTTTTCGCGGGAGACAGGATGGTCAAAGGCTTGATGGATTTGTTAGAATTTCCGGGGAAGGGCCTAGGATTCTTTGAAGCCAGAGCGTTTTGAACGGCGCGTTCCTGATTTCCGCTTTCTCGTACGACGATGGGGTGTTCAAAGAGGGTCTGCCATTGTCCGCTGCTGCAGTGCTTCCCTTTAGGAACGTTAATAGCTATCTTGAAGACATGCGTGCCAGTGGAATTCGTCCCCATCTTATATAAATCGGCATCACTTGCAGGGCTGTAATATTCATAAGTTTCACCGGGATATAGAGGGTTTAAATCCAGGGGGATATAATTTTCGTAAAATATGATGTTGTCAATCATAATACGGAGTTGACTGATGCACTTATTCCCAAACAGAACACGGTCCGGGGAAACGCATTTGAATCGGACCAGGAAAGAGAGCGAGGTCCCCGGTGGAACCGGTGACGTGGGGAGGCCGTAAACATCCGTGACCACCAGCCTGGGGGGAACGGGGGTATGCTTGGGCATGGGTTGCCCCGCCCGGTAGATATGAAAGCGGTCGGAGATTCGATTGTTGGTCTCGCTAACTTCCACAATCCTGCGTTCCGGATCCACGGTCACCGCGTAGCGTTTCCGCCCCGTCCCGCCAGACCAGGACTGCCATTCCTTAGAAAAATCGTGTTTCCACATCGCGCCCGGTTCCAGGGAAGGCACGTCATAGACTTTCCTATCCTGGTCGGTGAGGTCAAAATAGACCTTCGTGGGTGGGCTTGTAACGGTACCCAGGTTGATAACCTTGATATGGAAATGCATCGTGTCGATCGCCAGAACCCCATCCGGCACCTTGTTGATAAGAACCTTGAGGTCCGGAAGGCCCTGAACAGTGAAATGAAAAGTTCGGTTGATCTCGGGCGAGGCCTCTGTGGCCGGGATATATTTGTGCGTGATGTCCAATTCATAAACCGCCTTGTAGGTACCCGGGAAAGGAGGCTTGAAAGAGAAATGGATGCGTCCCGATTTTCCGTGCGCCAGGGCAGCTATCTTGATGGAACGGCTTTCAAGAATAAAATTTTTGGGGCCCGTGACCCTGACCTTTGCATAAAAGGGTTGGGAGACACCCCCGCCTGTGTTGACCACATCCGCGTAAAGGGTAACCTCGTGATTGACGAACAGACTGTTTGGAATGGCTGTCTTTCTGATGACGCCAAAATGCGGAGTGTCAATTTTGATTTCGGTAGAGGCTAACAAACTCGCCGTATCCGTGTTGGTCTCATATAACAAGAGGGTGTAGAGGTGGCCAGCGGGGATGTTCCCGATGTCCCAGGGATAACTGCGGGTGGAAGGAACCAGCCCCCGCGCGAGGATCAGTTCCGGGAAATGTTTGGGGTTCGTGACCGACTTCAGGTGAAGTTCCAGGCGCGTGTCCGCGTCTGACTGTTGATTGTCCCATGCCCAGCGAATAAAGCAGTGCTGGTTGGGCTGGAGGACGGCATGGGGCTGTGGCTCCAGGAAGCGGGTCATCCCACCGCCATAGGTGGATGTCTTGACCGGTTTTGGGGGGGTGATATGCTTTTCCCTTGAAAAGGCCTTCAAGGCATTCTCATTGGGCATTTCATTTCTTTCCGCTTTTCCGTTGGAAACGCGGGCAGCGTTTTTCGCCAGCGATGCTTGATTCTTCCGGACTTCCGCGAACAGACGTGGGTTGAAGGTGTGCCGCACGGTAAATCCCCGCGAAGCCCCGTTGAAGGTTGTCAGGGCTCGCCGGCTCATCCCTCCGATCCCCATAACCTCCAGGGTGTTTTCCCCACGGGCCATCTTGAAGAAACCTTCAACACGGGTGGACTCATGGGGCCTCAGCGCCCTTACCCTGAACCGCTTCCACGCCCGGGTGCCGTCCGCTCGCCGAATCTGAACCTCGAGCTCCCGCGGGGGTGTGATCTTCTCCCCGACATTTTTCAGTGTGATGGCCACCCATGTGTGATCCGGCTTCCTGGCCCTGAAATCATCAAAGGTGACCTCCTGAACCGCAAGTTTTCCCTTCATCTTCGCCCCCTGGGCCGATGACACCTTCCGGGTGCCCTTTGTCATCTGTCCCTCGGGATTGGCGAAGGCCTGGGCAGGCTTTGCCAGTAAAAAATAGTCCTTTTTCAGCCGATTGCCATGCCTGACGTCATCGCTGACGGAAACCTCCAGGGTATTATGGCCCGGCTTAACAGAAAACGTCCAGGTCAGCTCCTTCCTGGCACCGGCCTTCAGAGCCTGGACAGGCCAACTGTGCTTATCCCTGCTTTTATCCCCACGGGTCAGGACTGCGGACACACGGGTAGCTTTTGAAGATGCCCTGCCCTCATTTTTGATTGTAACGGTCGCTTCAATCCGCCCTTTCCCCTTGTTTGCAAACGTAATACCCGCCACCACAAGGTCAGGCAACGCTACATGAGAGAGAGTTTCGCCAGAGGGTTTGCCAGGGATGGCGTGAAATCCCCCCGAACCGGAGTGGCCAGGCATGTGCGTCAGGGGAGGGTTCCCCGCAAAAAGGAACCCGGGAGACATGACCAAAAAGACCACTGCCAAGAAAAAAACCAATCCCTTTAGACATATTCTGGAATAACCAGGGCAATAAAACCTTAAAACTTTCATGATAATGCCTCCTGGGGTTCATGGAAAATTGATGTTTAAAATCATCGGTCGTTCTCTCTTCTTTCTATAGTAAGTAACGATTCAATCAAAAAAGTTCACCAGAAAGGTAAATTTTTTAAAAAGACAGGTATGGATGGATTTTCAGGATGAATTTATCTTCGAATTAAAGGTAAAAAGGGGGAAGCCGTGCTTCCCCCCGAATCTTGATAGCCCTGGAATTTCAAAATCGCAAAAATTCATGACCTCGACCTTCTCGTGAATCTAAAAAACGAAGGTTCGAAAAACCACTAAGAGAGGCATTAACATGGAACACTCTCTGCAATATCCTTAAGACTTACCCGTCCGTTTGTCAAGGATTTTTTGCGAAGCGAGTTTCGAAGGCACGCAGTGCGGGTTGCCGTAAGGGGAAAACAAGGAACCCCGGTTTTTAACCGATGGCTTCCTCGCTTTTGGGATCAAAGAAATGGAGGTTTTCAATTCGGGCCTTCAGGAGGATTTCCTCTTTTGCCTTGACATGGCTTTGGGGGGTGATGGAGGCCAGAAGTTCATGTTTCCCCACTTTGGCATCGATATAGATCTGGTTCCCCACCGGCTGAACAACGTCCACGAATGCCTTGAAGGTATCCAGACCCTCCGGGGTATCGCTTTCCGAGAGGTCCTCGGGACGGATTCCCAGGATGATCTCCTTCCCGACATAATGTGACAGGGCCGCCTTTTTTTCCTGGGAGACCGGGAGTCGGAACCCCTCCGCCCGGACAAAGAGCACTTCCCCTTCTCTTTCCACGGCCACCTGCTCCACAAAGTTCATGGTAGGAGACCCGATAAACCCCGCCACAAACCTGTTTTTCGGGTGCATGTAGATTTCGAGGGGATGACCTACCTGCTGGACCCTGCCATCCTTCATGACAACAATCCGGTCCCCCATGGTCATGGCCTCGATCTGGTCGTGAGTGACGTAGATGCTGGTGGTGTTCATGCGTTCATGGAGCTTTTTCAACTCGAGCCGCATCTGCACCCGAAGCTTGGCGTCCAGGTTGGATAAGGGTTCGTCGAAGAGGTAAACCTTGGGGGTTCGGACGATGGCCCGTCCCAGGGCGACCCGCTGGCGCTGTCCCCCGGAGAGCTCCTTGGGCTTCCTTTTCAGCAGCTCCCGGATACCCAGCATCTCCGCCGTCTGCTCGACATTTTGATCGATCTCCGCCTTGGGTACCTTTTTCAGTTTCAGACCAAAGGCCATGTTCTGGTATACGGACATGTGGGGATACAGGGCGTAATTCTGGAACACCATGGCGATGTCCCGGTCTTTCGGGGGCACCTGGTTGACGAGGCGATCGTCGATAAAGATTTCACCAAAGGTAATATCCTCCAGACCGGCGATCATACGGAGCGTGGTCGTTTTCCCACAGCCGCTCGGTCCCACGAAAACCATGAATTCCCCGTGGCGGATCGTCAGGGTAAAGTCATCAACGGCGGTGACATCACCGAATTTCTTTCCCACGTGTTCCAGTCTCACTTCAGCCATCGATTGCTACTCCTTCAACGCCCCGGTGATCCCCGCGACGTAATATTCCACAAAGAATGAATAGACCAGCGCCAC
>CAZPTH010000186.1:0-4865 GCA_964589315.1 uncultured Thermodesulfobacteriota bacterium | reverse complement strand
GACTCTTTCTCCGGAGGCGAGTATGACCCCCTCGCCCGAACCCTCGTTTTGAAAAATGGTCCGGTCGAGGTTACCGGGATGGGGACGATTCTCGTTATCTGCGCGGGGACATCCGACATTCCCATTGCCAAGGAGGCGGCCATCACCGCCGAGCTCATGGGAAACCACGTGGAGACCCTGTATGACGTGGGGATTTCCGGGATTCACCGTCTCTTTTCCAAAAAGGAGGCGATTCTTGCCGCCAATGTCCTGGTGGTGGTCGCGGGCATGGAAGGGGCCCTCCCCAGCGTGGTGGGGGGACTGGTTTCCCGCCCGGTCATCGCCGTTCCCACGAGCGTGGGGTACGGGGTCGGCCTGAATGGCCTGGCTGCCCTCCTTGCCATGCTCAACTCCTGCGTGGCCGGGGTGACCGTGGTCAACATAGATAACGGGTTTGGGGCCGGTTATGCGGCCAGCCTGATCAATCACGTCCCGCGAGCGTCATGAAGATTCTGTATCTCGACTGTTTCTCTGGAATCAGCGGGGACATGCTCCTGGGGGCCATGGTCCACCTTGGGGTGCCGGTGGAAACACTGGCAACCGCCTTCAGAAAGATTTCCATTCCCCCCGTTCGCATCAAGATTGAGCAGGTCCTCAAACAGGGGATTTCGGCAGTGAATCTCTCGTTCGATTTCGGTGGAGACGAAGCAGTCGCACGCACTTACAGGGGTATCCGGGAATTGGTTGAAACCTCCAGGCTGGAGACCTCCGTTAAAGCGGGGGCCCTGGAGATCTTTGACCTCCTGGCGGAAGCGGAATCACGGGTTCACGGGATCGATAAAGAGGCAGTCCATTTTCACGAGGTTGGGGCCCTCGATACCATCTGCGACGTGGTGGGAGCCGTTGTGGCGCGAAACGCCTTGGGAATAGAGGAGGTTTATGCCTCGCCACTGCCCCATGGGAGGGGAGAGATTGAATGCGCTCACGGAATCCTTCCCAACCCCGCGCCGGCTACCATGGAGCTCCTCAGGGGATTTGAAACCGTTCAGCTTCCCTATCCCATGGAATTCGTGACCCCGACGGGTGCCGCTATCGTAAAGGCGTGGGTCGATCCCGCGAGACCTGTTGCCTCCTACCGGTTAATTGCCTCGGGTTACGGGGCCGGGGATCTGGAACTGCCGCAACGTCCCAACCTCCTTAGGGCCGTTCTCGGGGAGACGGGAGAAGCGGTCAAGGAAGATCGCGTTGTCCTTCTGGAGACGGACATCGATGATGAGACCCCGGAGGTCCTGGCCCATGTGACGAAAAGGCTGTTTTCTGCTGGGGCGCTCGACGTGACCACCCACGCCGTCATGATGAAAAAAGGGCGTATCGGAACCCGAATTATGGTTGTGGCCCCTATCGATGAGCAGGAACTCCTCGCGAACCTTCTCCTGCGGGAGACCTCGACCCTGGGTGTGCGCCTCCTTCCCGTTTCGCGACGGCTTCTGCCAAGGGAGATCGTGGAGGTGCAGACCTCTCTGGGACCGGCGACGGTCAAAGTCGCTTTCCCGGATGGGGGAAACAGACGGATCGTTCCCGAATACGAGGCGTGCGCGGCCCTGGCAGAGCGGCACAACCGACCTCTGCGCGAGGTGATGGATCTTGTAAAGAGGGAGGCGGAAGAACAGTTTCGAAACAACCTATCTTTTTGAAAGTTAAAACTTATTATTTCTAATGTAAACTGCTTACATTTTATGGTTGACAATTAATCTGTTCTCTGATAAAGAATCTTGTGGATTTTTTCACGAATAAAATTGACAGATATGGGGACTTAAAATGAATGGATTTATCATCGGAGGATACCTGCTGGCCATGATCTTGATCGGCCTTTTTTCCTCAAGGAAGGCCAAGGGAAGTGCGGGGTTCTTCGTGGCGGATCGCAAGGGGGGGCTCCTGCTGGTTACCGGGTCGCTCGTGGCTACCATTCTCGGGGGGTCGAGCACGATCGGTATGGCCGGCTTGGGATATTCTAAAGGATTGCCGGGCGCGTGGTGGTTGCTGGTTGGATGTGCGGGCCTTGCCCTGGGCGGGCTTTTTCTCGCGGAGCGGGTTCGGAAGACCAGGGCCTATACCCTTCCTGAAATTCTGGGGCGGCGTTACGGCGAGGGTGTTCGTAAGGCGGCCTCCGTTATCATCCTGCTTTCCTGGCTGGGGATCATTGCGGGCCAGATCATCGCGGCGGGGAAGATCCTGTCGGTTCTCTTCCCTGGCAGTTCTGTGGCATGGCTCATGATCTTGGCGGGGGGCGTCATGATCTTCTATACCTTGCTGGGAGGGCAGTATTCAATCTTGAAAACGGATACCATACAGGCCGTTCTGATTATTTTCGGTATCGTCCTTACCATTGTGGTCGGAGCCAAGGTCTCGGGAGGGGTCGGAGAGATTATATACAGGCTTCCCGGTGAATTCGTGGATTTTCCGGCGAATCGTTTCATGACCTGGTCGGGGATCGGGAACCTTGCCCTGTTCGTTGGGACAGCCTACCTGGTAGGACCGGATATCTTTTCCCGCTTTCTCAGTTCAAGAGATGGAAAGGTTGCCAGGAAGTCGGCTCTCATAACCTCAGGGATCCTGGTTTTTGCCGCGTTTGGAATCACCTGGATCGGCATGATGGCCCGGGCAATGTATCCGGGCATCTCGGCTGAGCAGGCCTTTCCCCACATGATCCTCCATATCCTTCCCGGTGTCCTGTCACCCCTGGTTGTGGCGGCCCTTCTGGCGGCAGTCATGTCTTCCGCGGACACGTGTCTTTTAACCGCCGGAGTCATCCTGACGTCCGACATCCTTGGGGGATGGGTCCACAAGACGTGGGGTCAGGAGGATCGCCGTGTCCTTTTCATCTCCCGCCTTTTCGTTCTGGCTATTGGTTTGGTCTCCCTGGGGATCGCGCTCTATGTCCAGGGGATCATCAAGGCCCTCTTGCTGGGATACACGGTCTTTACCTCCGGGCTTGTCCTTCCCGCCCTCCTGGCCCTTTTCCCGGGACGTTTTAATGTTACCACCAAATGGGTTGTCGGGGCGATTGTGCTGGGAGGAACCATATCGCTGTGGGGGAAGCTTGCGCACTGGAGCCGAGCGGGAATTGTAGGGATGGGATTGTGCGCCCTGTTGCTGGGAATTGGCCTCTTGATGGGGAAGGTTTCTGGTGCGGAGGGTCAGGAGATCCCTTCGATTGGCGGAGGGACCCCTTCCTCGTCCCAACCCCTCAACCGGTAATACTCGGTCAGCATCTTTTCCATCTCTTCCGGCGTGATTCCCTTTGCGCCTTCCTTGAGGGCCTCCCTGAAAAAACGCTTGGGAAGCTTGTCGGACTCCTTGGTGACACCGCAACGGAGGTTGAAGGTCCTGGCCGCGTTGGTCACGGCGATGGCGATCTCGCGTAACCGGGATTTGGAGGCTTCCATCCCCGTGACGCCCTGCACGATATCCATCAGGTCCCGCCACTCCATCAGGTCCTTGTAAAAGCGGCAAAGAATCTGGGTGTCGAAAAGGGTCAGAAAGTCTTCATATTCCACGAAAAGCTTTGCCTTACCCTCTGTTTCCTCTGGCGCGATCTTGCCCGTCAATTCCGCCTGATAGAAGGACGATCTCATGTGGCAGGCCCCCCGATCGGAGGTGGCGTAGGCCAGCCCCATCCCCTTGAGGACCCTCGGCTCATATCCGGCCGGCTCCAGTCCCTTGACGTGCACGGCGATGTCCTGGAGTCCCCAGGCCTCGCTCACCTTTCGGATCCCCTGGGAGAGGAGGGCCCCGATGCCCTCCTTGCGGGCGATCTTTTCGATAATCCCGGCGACCTCTTGGGCGTCTCCATAGTGGTAAGATTCCGGAATGACCTTTCGCTGCGAGGCCTCGATGGTGAAAGCGGCGAGGTTCCCCGCCGTGACCGTGTCGATGCCGAGGCGGTCGCAGAGGTCGTTGAGATAGATAATCTCACCGATATCGTTAATCATGCAGAGCCCGCCGAAGGCGTAGATGGTTTCGTATTCGGGGCCGAGAATGGTCAGGCCCCTGTGAGGGCCTTCCTTGACCGTGGTCAGCTTTCCGCAGGCCATGAAGCAGTAGGGGCAGGCGTGGGAGCGGGTCGTGCAGAAATGCTGGATCCCCTCGGCGCTGATGTTTTCCCATCCAGGGAGTGTCCCTTTGGACCAGTACCTGGTGGGAAACCCACCGATGGTGTTCATGATTCCCACAAGCATGGGGGTTCCCTGGGTCTGGTAGGCCTTGACGAGGGGATTCCCCTTCGCCTTTTTGAGGAGCCGGTGCCAGACCTTGTCCAACAACGCCGGATCCGCGGCCTTTTTCTTCGCGGCACCGTGAAAAACGATGCCCTTCACCTTCTTGGAGCCCATCACGGCGCCCACGCCGGTGCGCCCTGCCGCCCGCCACTTCCCGCTGGCGATGGTAGAGAACCGGATCATATTTTCCCCCGCCGGCCCGATGACCACCGACTCGGCGAGAGGGTCGCCCACCTGCCTTTTCATCTCCTCTTCCGCCGTGTAGATGTCTTTTCCCCACAGGCCCTGGGCGGGATGGAAGGTGATCCCTTGGTCCGTGATCTCTAAGAAAACAGGGTGGGGTGCTTGCCCCCTGAGAAGAAAGGCGTCCGCGCCACAGGCCGCCATGGCAAGGGGAACCCGCCCGCCGGAATACGACTCCGAGTAAATCCCCGTCTGCGGGGATCGGGTATAGACGCCGTAGCGGCTGCTTCCATGGATCCTGAGGCCGGTGACGGGCCCGATGGCAAAGATGATGGGATTATCGGGGGCAAAGGGATCGGGAGGTGTTGCGCCTGTTTCCCTGAGCAGGAGATAGGTTCCAATCCCCTTTCCGCCCAGAAGGGTCTC
>CAZPTH010000185.1:0-4916 GCA_964589315.1 uncultured Thermodesulfobacteriota bacterium | reverse complement strand
TACGGAATACGAGCCCATGCATTTCTCCTTCGGTGGCATCACCCTCGGGGTTCTCACCGGCGCGACATCTGTCATCCTGAATCAAAAAAACAGCCACATCCCCCTGAGTGCTATCATGTATACCGATGCCATTGTCGGGGCGGACATCCGGGTGGTGGACACACGCACCTCCCGTATCCTTTTCTCCGCCTCTTTTTCCGCCACCGCCAAGGATTTTGGAGGGGGAATCATCGCGGTCATCGGAGGGGGAAAAACGAGGACACCGCTTGGCTTCGGGGGATTTCAGCACACGGGAATCAAGCTCGCCATGCGGGCCCTCATCGAAAAGGCCGTCGCCTTCATCGCCATGAACACCCCGAGAAACTTTTATCATTATGTGGGCACGTCCACCCCCGTGCCACAGCTCATCCCCATCCACGCCGTCCCCTACGGACAGGCGCTGCTCAAACAGTATCCCCCCAAGAGTGAGTATGTTTTCGACAACTATGCGGCATGGAAGAAATTTGCGTCGACTTACTTCAAAAACGGTGACTCAATTCTTGTCTCGCCTGACCTCTTCAGAAACGAAAAACTCATCGCCGCCTTCCCCAAGACAAAGACGCTCAACGCGGATGTGGAAATACGCAAGGCGGTAGACCGGGTTTCATTCATCGAGGTGATGCTGACAGAAAGGGACGTTCCGCCTCCCAAGGTGGAAAAGGGTGAAAAGATCCCCCTCTCCTATGTCCTGGCAAGCATTCCGGCACATCAAAAACCGGTTTACTTCAGCCGAAAGGTCTTTGGCGACAAATAACCGCGAACCCGCCTCAAGCCATCTATTTTCCGTAGGATGTCAGGTTTCACGCTTTACGCATTACGCCTGGCTGTTTCCCGCAAGCCATCGTAAATTTGAACCAAGACCCGTTCTCATGCAAAGGCGCACGCGCTGGCGCCACGGGCAAAAACGATAAATTGTTTATTTATAAGGTGTTATGGCCTGTTTTTAATCCTTCGTATGAAGACGTTTTAAGTGATTAAGTGGTTAAGTATTAAGTCAATTTTGCATCACACTTAAAACCTGAGGCCTTTCGCCTTATGCACTTTGGCCTCACACCTCATCTTTCGATCTATGTAAAGAACGGGTTGTAGCGCTTCTCCTGGCCTACCGTGGTGACGGGCCCGTGGCCTGACAGGATGCGGATATCGTCTCCCAGGGTAAATATCTTTTCCCGAACGGACTGTATCAATGTATTATAATCCCCCCCCGGGAAATCCGTCCGGCCGATGGAGCCGGCGAAAATAAGATCCCCGGTAAAGACCAGGTCCGCGTTGGGCATCACCAGGGAAACGCTCCCGGGGGAATGACCCGGCGTGTGGAGAACCTTGAATTTCAGTCCCCCGATTTCAATAACTTGCCCATCTTCCAGCAGGATGTCGGGAGGGGGAGAATCTTCCGCGTGCATTCCCCACACCGCGGCGGATTGCGATATCTTTCCAAGGTAATGGGCGTCTTCGGGGTGAATCGCAATCTTCGCGCCTGTTGCCTCTTTGACGCGCTTATTGGCCCCCACGTGGTCGAAATGCCCGTGCGTATTGAAAATAAGCTCCACGTCCAAACCGTGTTGCTGCACCTGGCCCAGGATCCTTTCCGCCTCGTCTCCCGGGTCAATCACAACACCCTTTTGCGTTGCCTCATCTCCAACGATGTAACAATTTGCCTGAATCGGTCCTACAGGAAATCCCTCAAGAATCATATTGTTTACCTTTCCTCTCTCTTTTTTACGGGTCTCAACCCATCTTTCCCAAAATGGCCCTTGCGACCACGATTTTCTCCACTTCCTTTGCCCCTTCATAGATTTCCAGGATCTTGGAGTCACGGTAATACTTTTCCACTCCGTATTCCCTGAGATACCCGTATCCCCCGTGGATTTGAAGGGCCTCATTCGCCACATACACCGCCATCTCTCCACAGAACCACTTGGCCATGGCCACGAGCCGGTGATCAGGAATGCCGTTGTCCAGTAACCAGGCGGCCCGCCAGTACATGGTTCGACCGGCCTCGACGCGAGTTGCCATTTCGGCGATCTTGAACTGGTTGGCCTGAAAAGAACCGAGATACTGGCCAAACTGTTTACGGCTCTTGACATGGGCAATGGCCTTTTCCAGGGCGCCCTGGGCCGCGCCCACCGCCTGCGCGCAGACGTGAATACGGGTCACGTTAAAGAATTCCATGAATTGCTTGAACCCGTTTCCCGGGGTTCCGATGAGGTTTTTCCTGGGAACCCGCACATTACTCAGGGTAATCTCCGCCGTGTCCGACGCGCGAATTCCCAGTTTTCCCTTCAGCTTGTTTGCCTCGAACCCCTCCCTGTCTGTCTCAACCACAATGACGCTGTGACGGCGGTGACGGTTCTTCTCCTCATCCTCGGTAACGCAGAGCACGTTGACATAATTGGCGATCGACCCGTTCGTGATAAACATCTTGTTCCCGTTGATGACATAATCATCCCCATCCAGGACGGCCGTGGTGGCAACTCCCGCCACGTCGCTTCCCGCGTCCGGTTCCGTGATAGCCGATCCCATGATGGCCTTTCCCTCCACCAGCGGGGGGAGAAACCGTTTTTTCTGCTCCTCGTTACCGAAAAGCTGGATCAGTTGCGCCCCGAAGGTTGCTGCCAGAACCGAGAGCCCACAACCGGGATCCACCCGCCAGAACTCCTCGGAGATCAGAGAATCCTCCAAATATCCCAGCCCGGCACCGCCGTAATCCTCTTTGATGAAGACCCCGACAAAACCCAGCTCGCACCCCTTCTTCCACAGGGCCGTTGGGAAAACCTCGTTTTCGTCACTCTCCTCCATGTAGTTGGGAAATTCCCCCTCGGCAAACTCACGTGCAGCCTTGACGATATCTTTCTGTTCATCCGTAAGCGCGAAATCCATGTTTTTTCTCCTAAGCGGTTAAAACGTTTTTGAGCTCTTTCCGAAACCCGAACGAAACGTTGCGTGTGTCCACGAACAGTTTACTGTGCGAGGCGATCCACCTGTAATCTAACCCGTCGTGGTCTGTCAGGACCAGGACGGCATCTGCTCCCTGTATGGTCTCTTCCGTCAGGGGAACCGAGGCGAGGTTAAAATCATACTTCCTCGTCTTCGGTATCTCGGGAATAAAGGGATCATGATAGGAAACCTCGGCCCCCTTTTTGAGGAGCTTGTCAACGATTACGAGGGCTGGAGATTCCCGGATATCGTCCACGTTTTTCTTGTAAGCGATCCCGAGAACCAGAACCTTTGAACCCTTAAGACTCTTGCCTTGTTCATTCAATCCATCGATCAACCTGGAAACCACGTATCCCGGCATGCTCGTATTAATTTCCCCGGAAAGCTGTATAAAACGGTTGGCAAATTCATACTGTTTCGCCTTCCAGGAGAGATAAAAGGGGTCAATGGGGATACAGTGCCCCCCAAGACCGGGCCCGGGATAAAAGGGATGAAACCCGAATGGCTTCGTAGAGGCCGCCTGGATGACTTCCCAGATATCAATTCCCATTCTCAACGCCAGGACCTTGAGTTCATTTACCAAAGCAATATTGATACTTCGATAGATATTCTCAAGGAGTTTCGTAAATTCTGCGACCTCGGTGGAAGAGACCGGAACAACCTTCTCGATCACCTCTCCATAGAGGGCAACCGCGAGATCGAGGCACGCGGGGGTAACGCCGCCCACGACCTTCGGGATCTTCGCCGTAGAGAATCTTGGATTGCCGGGATCTTCCCGCTCGGGGGAATACGCCAGGTAGAAATCTTTCCCCACCTCACCAAAGGCATCGGAAAGATCCGGCAGGAGGATTTCCCGGGTTGTTCCGGGATAGGTGGTGCTTTCCAGGATAACAAGCTGGCCCTTTCGGCCATGTTTCGCAATTTCCTCGCTTGTCGCCCGCACGTATCGAAGGTCCGGGTCCTGGTATTTTGACAGGGGGGTCGGCACGCAAATAATCACCGCGTCAACCTCTGACAAAAGCTGGTAATCATCCGTCGCGACAAACCGGTTCACCTCTATGAGGGATTGAATCTCCTGCCCGGGAATATGGGCGATATAGCTTTCCCCCTTCCTCAAGGAGGCGATCTTCCCCGCGTCAATATCAAACCCGTATACCTTGAATCCACATGAACCGAAACGGATAACGAGGGGAAGCCCCACGTATCCCATCCCGATGATTCCGACCTTTATTTCGTGATTCTTGATAGCCTTCTCAAACCGTTCTTTCATAGAACCTCCTGATTTCCTCGACCACTGCGACCTGCTCCTCGTCCGTCAACTCCGGAAAGACCGGCAGTGACAAGACCTCCCCGGCCGCTTTCTCCGCGTTGGGAAGGTCCCCCTTCCCGTAGCCCAGGTAGGAAAAACAGGGTTGCAGGTGTAACGGAAGGGGGTAATAGATGGCCGCGCCGATCCCTTTCTCTTTCAGGTCATCGAGCAGCCTGTCACGTTCGGGGAATCGCCCGGTAAACTGATTATAGACATGCGTGGCCCCTTCCGGTTCATCGGGAAAAACAATTCCATATCGTCCAAGGTGGTAATCCTCGTAAAGCTCCCGATAACGGGCGGCGTGATGGCGGCGTTTTTCCGTCCACTCATCCAGAAACCTTAGCTTCACGCGCAATACCGCCGCCTGAAGGGCGTCCAGCCTCCCGTTGATCCCGACCACGTGGTGATAGTACTTGGGATGGCTCCCGTGCACCCTGAGCCTCCGAATCTGCTCCGCGCGATCCGGGTCTCTGGTGACGACCATGCCCCCGTCTCCGGCCCCGCCAAGGTTCTTGGAAGGGAAAAAGGAAAAACAGCCAAAATCGCCGATCGTCCCCGCGCAGGATTCGGCGTCTCTCATCTCCAGGCGCGAACCGATGGCCTGGGCGGCGTCCTCCACGACCGGGATGCC
>CAZPTH010000184.1:0-4920 GCA_964589315.1 uncultured Thermodesulfobacteriota bacterium | reverse complement strand
TTCAGCTCCTCTCCGATGCGATTGAGGCCCTCTTCCAGTTTTTCTATGCTGACTTCGGCCGGAATCTCGATTTCCAGGTTGATGGTGTACATGGAGGCCCCTGTCTGGGGAGACGGTCGGTTCTTGGATTCGAAATGGGTGATGTTGACCTTGTTGTCCGCGAGATACCGGCTGATCTTGTAAACGATGCCGACCTGGTCCAGGCCCTCCACGTGGAGGTTGTGACGGGTTGCCCCTTTTTTCTGCGAGGGGCCTTCCGACGAGAGGGGACGAACAAAGGCGGAAATACCCCTCTCCATTTCCAGACGGCGGCATTCATTGGAGAGCCGGTCCAGGAGACGCATGCGGGCGGAAGGATCCTCCTGGCCTTCCACGAGGAAGATCATGGCGAACTCGTCCGAAAGGCTGGTCATGGTTGAATCTTCAAGGCTGCACCCGTTTTCATAGATGACCCGGGCCACGTCGGCGATGAATCCCAGGCGGTCTTTCCCAAAGGCCGTCATGATGAACCTCTTACGCATTGGAAACCTCCTTGTCTCGATGAAGTTTTCGCCCTTCCTCGGCCATTTCCCTGGCGTGATAGGAACTTCTCACGAAGGGGCCGCTGAAGACAGCCGTAAACCCCAGGGAAAGGGCCCACTCCCTCCAGGCATCAAACTCGGCGGGCGGGACGTAACGGGCCACGGGCAGGTGCGCCCTGGAGGGTTGAAGGTATTGCCCCAGGGTTAAAAACCGGCATCCGGTGGCATGGATATCACGAAGGGTTGATTTGATCTCCTCCGACGTCTCCCCGAGTCCCAGCATGAGGCCCGACTTGGTGGGGATCTCGGGCCGCATGGCGCTTGCCTTTTCGAGGAGCCGCAGAGAACGCCCGTAATCGGCCTGGGGGCGTGCCGCGGAATAGAGTCGCGGGACCGTTTCGATGTTATGGTTCAGAACGTGGGGACGTTCACGTAATACCGTCTCCAGGGCCTTTGTGTCCCCCCTGAAATCGGGGATGAGAACCTCGACCTTCGCGTGGGGGATCTGTTCCCTGATGGCGCGGATGGTCTCCGCGAAGTGCCCCGCCCCCCCGTCGGGCAGATCGTCCCGCGTCACGGAGGTGACGACGATGTAGGTGAGTCCCATTTTCCGGGCGGCCAGGGCGACACGCTGGGGCTCCTCCGGGTCAGGGGGAGACAGGGGGCCATGGGCGATGGCGCAGAACCGGCAGTTGCGCGTGCATCGGTCTCCGAGGATAAGAAACGTGGCCGTATGGTGTGAGAAACACTCCCAGATATTCGGGCATTTGGCCTCCTGGCAAACCGTGTGAAGGAGATTCCGGGCGAGCATCCCCCGCACGTTTTCAAAATCAGGGCCGCTGGGCAGGCGTTTCCGAAGCCATTCCGGTTTTCTCAGGATTTCACCTTCTTTTCGGAGTTTCGCGGACACGTTTATCATGACTGATTCGCGATCTCTTCGTGGGGCATGGGGAGGATGTCTCCCTTCGGCTCCATGTGGAGCAGGGCGCCCAAGTGATCGGACAGGGACTTCCTGACCGCGCTCATATCTATACCACGCGCCCCTTCCGCCTTCAAGGAGGTCATGGCAACCCCGGTCAGGCCGCAGGGGGTGATCCACGTGAAGGGTTCCAGGGAAAGGGTGGCATTCAGGGCGAGGCCGTGGTACGTGATGCCGTGGCGCACGGCGATTCCGATGCTCCCTAACTTGCGGTCACCAACCCAAATCCCGGGATTTCGGGAATCGCGACGGGCTTTGACCCCGAAGTCGGCGGCTGTCCGTATCATGGTTTCCTCGAGCAGACGCACATAGTCGGGAACGCTCAGCCGAGAGGCCCGCAGATCGAGAATGGGATAGGCCACCACCTGTCCGGGGCCGTGATAGGTGATATCTCCTCCCCGCTTGACGCGGACGACCTGGATCTCCTTCTCGCGCAAAAAATCCTCCGACACCTTGAGGTGTTCGCGTCCCGCGTTGCGCCCGATGGTAAAGACGGGGGTATGTTCCAGGATCAGGGCCACATCGGACTCGAGGCTCCCCGCGTGACGGGCGGCGACGAGGCGGTGCTGCATGTGGAGGATGGGGACGTAATCCTGGAGCCCTTCCAGTTCAACAATCTTCAGTAACGACATCTCCCGGCTCCTTTCCCAGAAGGGAATGATGTCACCCCGCCAGGTGGGGATGGCGGGCCGCCAGGGTTTCATCGAGGCGACGGACCTTCGGCTTGGTGGGGGCCTCCCGAAGCCTGTCGGGCGTTTCGGCCGCCTCCTCGGCGATGGCCTTGCAGGTCTCGATGAAGAGGTCGAGGGTCTCTTTCGATTCCGTCTCCGTCGGCTCGATCATGATGGCCCCGTGAACCACGAGGGGGAAGTAGATGGTGGGCGGATGAAACCCGTAGTCGATGAGCCGCTTGGCGATATCGAGGGTCGTGATCTTGTTTTTCTCCTGGAACTTGTCCGTGAAGACACACTCATGCATGCAGGGACGATCGTAGGGGAGATGAAAGGTCCCCTTGAGCCTCTCCTTGACGTAGTTGGCGTTCAGAACGGCCAGTTGGCTTGCCTTCTTGAGATTCCTTCCCATGCTGAGGATGTAGCTGTAGGCCTTGATGAGGACCCCGACATTTCCGTAGAAGGCGTGGATCTTCCCGATGGATTTGGGAAAATCATAGGAAAGGGAATAGGTATCACCCTCCCTGACGATCCTGGGCACGGGAAGGAACGGCGCCAGGGCCTCGCTGACGCACACGGGACCCGCCCCCGGGCCCCCGCCGCCGTGAGGGGTCGCGAAGGTCTTGTGCAGGTTCAGGTGCATGAGGTCCACGCCGATCTTCCCCATGCTGACGATCCCCATCATGGCGTTCATGTTGGCCCCGTCCACGTAGACCAGGCCGCCCCTCTCGTGGACGATCTCGGCGATGGCCTTGATGTTTTCCTCGAACAGCCCCAGGGTATTGGGGTTGGTAATCATGATGCCCGCCGTGTCTTCGTCCATGAGGCCGGCGACGGTCTCCGGGGAAAGAACCCCCTGGTCGTTCGATTCGACGGGGACGGGGGCGAACCCGCAGAGGGCGCTGCTGGCCGGATTCGTGCCGTGGGCCGTGTCGGGGATGAGAATCTTGTGGCGCGGGGCGCCCCGGTCGTTGTGGTAGGCGCGAACGATCATCATGCCGGTCAGCTCCCCGTGCGCCCCGGCCGCGGGCTGGAGCGTGACGGCGGGCAGCCCGGTGATCTCGGCGAGGAATTTTTCCAGCCCGGCCATCATGGCGAGCACGCCCTGGGCCATGGACGCGGGGAGGAGAGGATGCGCCAGGGCGAACCCTCTCAAGGCGGCCTGGCGCTCATGGGTCTTGGGGTTGTATTTCATGGTGCAGGAACCGAGCGGATACATCCCCGTGTCCACGCCGTAGTTCCACTGGGAAAGCCGCGTATAGTGACGGACCACGTCCACCTCGCTCAGGTCGGGGAAGTCGGGTCCCTCCCGCGTCAAGGCCGCGTCCAGGGGGGTGACGGGCACATCCCGCTTCGGCATGGAGAACCCGATCCGTCCCCTTTTCCCCTTCTCCCAGAGAAGGGGTTCGTTCATGACCAGTCCGGTGGTACCGACAGCTTCTTTCATGATTGGACCTCCTTGATGAGGGCGTCCATTGTTTCCTTGGGTGCCGTTTCCGTGGCGCAGAAGAGATAGTGATCGGCGAGGGCCGGATCGTAGGGTTCGAGGGGGAGCCCCGCGGCGATCCCCCGTTCGAGGAGCCGCGTATATTTTTCCTTGAATGCCGGGGGGAGTTTTACCACGAACTCGTTGAAGGTCGGGGCGCCGAACGGGATTTCCGCCCCGGCTTCTTTCAGCCCCGCCTTGAGGTACTCGGCCTTGTCGTGGTTGAGTTGCGCCAGTTCCCGGATGCCGGTTTTGCCCAGGGTGGCCATGTACATGGCCGACGCCAGGGCGCAGAGTCCCTCGTTGGAGCAGATATTGGAAGTGGCACGCTCCCGGCGGATGTGCTGTTCCCGTGTGGCGAGGGTCAGGACGAAGCCCCGCTTCCCATCCTTGTCCACCGTCTGTCCCACAAGCCGTCCCGGCATACTGCGGACGTATTTCATCCGGGTGGCGAACATTCCGAGGCCCGGTCCCCCGTAGGACTGGGGAAGCCCGAGGCTCTGGCCCTCGCCGCAGACGATGTCCGCCCCGCAGGCGCCGGGAGGCGTCAGAACCCCGTAGGCAAGGGGTTCGGTAAAGGCGACGATAAAGAGGGTCTTGGGGTCGGCATGAATCGCTTCACCCTGGGACTTGAGGTCCTCGATACACCCGTAGAAATTGGGGGACTGCACGGCGACCGCGGCGATTTCCTCCAGGTCAGTTGCGCCGGAGAGGTCCGTGGTTCCGTCGTCCCGCGCGGGGAGCTCGATGATTTCGTAGCCCGGGGCCTCCAGGTAGGTCTCAACGACCCTGCGGTAGTGGGGATGAATCAACCGCGAGACGGCCACCTTCTTCCGTCGGGTGACGCGGATCGCCATGAGGAGCGCTTCCGCCAGGGCGGACGCCCCATCGTACATGGAGGCATTGGCCACTTCCATGCCCAGAAGTCGCGTCACGAGGGTCTGGTATTCGTAGATGGCCTGCAGGGTTCCCTGACTGATCTCCGGCTGGTAGGGGGTGTAGGCCGTGTAGAATTCACTCCGGAGGAGGAGCTGCCGGACGGCCTCCGGGATGAAATGATGGTAGCTCCCCGCCCCGAGGAAGGTTGTCACTTCCGGGGGAACCGCCACCTTTGAACTCAAGGCGTCCATGTGGGCGTCCAGCTCCCATTCCGTCAGAGGGTCGGGCAGGTCCAGGTCGGTCGTCAGGCGGCAGTCTTCCGGTATGGACAAGAACAGGTCGTCCAGGGTCTTGGCCCCGACCGCCTGAAGCATCTCGGTGATT
>CAZPTH010000183.1:0-4930 GCA_964589315.1 uncultured Thermodesulfobacteriota bacterium | reverse complement strand
TTGTCGACAAGGTAATCATGGAGGTAAACGAAAAAACTATTTCCCGCAAACACATAGAATGTGTCTTTGATCCCGACAAAAGCGGTGTGATTGATGTGGATGTTGACCCCGACCGTCAATCAAAGTGCTGTTTAGAGGAACGGGAGATCATGGAGCTCGTCAGGACGGCAAAAATCATAGAAAATCATTACGGGCGTCCTATGGATATTGAATGGTCTATTGATGAAGATCTGCCCTTCCCGGATAACGTCTTCGTGGTCCAGGCCCGCCCGGAAACAGTCTGGAGCCAGAAGAAAAAGGAATCGGTCATCGGAAAGAAGAGTAGTCACCAGCTTTTGATGGAACAAGCAATGAAACGGATCAAAATTAAGTAGACTCACCTCGTAATAAATTATGATTCATAAATAAAACTTATGATAAGATAAATTTATTTCACTTGCAACCTTATCCGTTTCACCATAGTATATTTATACGCAACGTGGTCAAATCGCTGAGCACCTAAAACCGCGAACAAAAGGAGGAAAATGTTTATGAAAGAGATGAGAGATTTTCTCAAAAAATGTGAAGAAGAAGGTGTGTTGAAGAGAATTACGGCGGAAGTGGACTGGAATCTGGAGCTCTCTCATATCGCAACCCTGAACGAGCAGAAAAGGGGACCGGTACTGCTTTTCGAAAATGTGAAAGGCTATGACATTCCCGTGGTTACCAGTGCCTTCACTACCCCCAAGAAACTGGCTATTGGTCTTGGAATGCCAACGGACAAAACCATGTCCCAGATGGCCAAGGAGTGGATGCAACTCACCACCAAACAGTTGATCCCGCCGAAAAAGGTTTCTGACGGTCCCGTCATGGAAATGGTGGTAGAAGGAGACGACGTCAATCTTTTCGACTTCCCGGCTCCCCAATTCTATCCAAAAGACGGCGGTCGCTTCATAGGAACGGCTCACTATATCATTACGAAAGATCCGGACACGGGCTGGGTCAACCTGGGCACCTACCGCTCCCAGATCCTGGACGACAAGACCATCGGTATCCAGATCATCAAGGGGAAACACGCGGACTTCATGCTCCAGAAATACAAAAAGATGGGGAAACCCATGCCGGCAGCGTCTGTCATCGGGTGCGACCCCATCATGTTCCTCGTCTCCAGCACCCTGGTTTCGGCCGAGACCAGTGAATACGACATCGTCGGCGCCCTCCGGGGAGAACCCGTAGAAATTATCGAGAGCGACCTGACGGGTCTGCCCATTCCGGCCAACGCCGAGATCGTTCTGGAAGGGTTCATCGACCCGAACAATTTCCGCGAAGAAGGGCCCTTTGGCGAATACACCGGTTACTACTCCGGAAAGGCGGGCGAGGAGCTCCCCAAACCCTGCATGGAAGTGAAGCGCATCCTCCGGAGAAAGAAACCCATCTTCTGGGCTACCTCCGTGGGGAAACCGGTAAACGACACGCACATGATTCAGTCGCTGAACCGGACGGCAACCCTCTGGACCGACCTGGAAACCATGCGGGTCCCCGGGATTCAGTCCGTCTATATCCCCCCCGAGTCCACGGGACGTTTCTGGGCCATCGTCTCGGTCAAGCAGATGTATCCGGGGCACTCCATGCACGTGGGAACCGCGGTCATCTCCACCACCACCGGCCATTACGGCCTCAAGGGCGTCATCGTCGTGGAAGAAGACATCCCCGCCGACGACATGACCAAGGTCTGGTGGGCCCTGAGCACCCGCTACGACCCGCGTCGCAGCACCCAGATCATCAACCGGGGTCGTTCCACCCCATTGGATCCCGCCCTGCCCATCGACGCGAGGGAAATCGTTTCCCGCATCATCATGGATGCCTGCATCCCCTTCGAGTGGAAGAAAAAACCCATCGAGATTATGTTGGATGAGGAAACGGTAAAGAAGGTAGAATCCCGCTGGAGTGAGCTGGGATTGGAATAAAGCAAAGAGGAGAAAGGCAAAAGGCGAAGGGGAATGAGAACACAGGTTTTTGTTTAACTCAGTCCTCTTCGCCCAGTCCTCACTGTTTCACCTTGTTTATACTTTCTATCAAAGTGATGAATTCAACAAAATAAAAGGAGGCATGTGCTCAATGAGGGTAATACGATATACCGATGCAATGATAAACGAATTTTCCATGAATGGTTTCTGGACGGACGAAACATTCTACGATTTCTGGAAACGGAACGCCGAGAAATGGCCCGACCAGGAAGCCCTGGTGGATTCACACTATCGCTTGACATGGAAGGAAGCCGTCGATCTGGTTGATGCCATCGCCGGCCAATGGATCGATATGGGATTTGAAAAAGACGCCCGCATCATCATCCAGTCCCCCAATAGCGTTTATGGGTTTCTGGCCCGCATCGCCAGTGAACGGGCCGGGCTCATCGCCCTGACAGTCTATCCTTATCTCCGTCACAAGGAACTGGAATTCATGGCGGAAAAGACTGAGGCGCAAGCGGTCGTCTTCCCCAGCCTTTACCGGAAGTTCAACTACCTGGAGATGTTCCGGGAGGTTCAGGCAAAACAGCCTTCCATCAAGCATTTTTTCCTCCTGGACGAGGAGGTTCCCGACGGCGCGGGGGCAAATATAACCTCCCTTGTCCAACTGGCCCATGAAGGCCTCAAAAAATCCTATTCCGAGGATCTGTTTGCGCAGCGCCGTTTCAAGCCCAAGGAAGAGGTAGGACTCTTGACCAGCACCACGGGAACCACGGGCCTTCCCAAACTGGTGGAATGGCCCATCGCTTCGCGCCTGTGCACCTCCAAGGCAAGGATCGACCTGTGGGATCTGACGAATGAAGATATCACCGTGGCCGTCGCTCCGCACGCGGGTGGCGCGGCCGGGACCCTGACCTATTTCGCGGCCCCCCTGGCGGGCGCCAAGGTTGTCCTGATGGAGGAATTCAGCGCGGAAAGCGCCCTGGAGCTGATCGCAAAGGAAAAGGCAACGGCCATTGGCGTGGTTCCCACCCACCTTGTCCGAATGCTTGAGGCAGATGAAACCAAATACGACCTCAGCTCCCTTCGATTTATCCGCTCTGCCGGCGGATATCTCTCCCCACAGGTAGCGGAAGAGGTGGAAGATCGTTTCAAGGCCGTCATCACCAGCGACCTGGGCACTCAGGACGTGGGGTCCGTTTCGGGATGCCGCGTGGATGATCCGGTGGAACTGCGGCGGAAAACCGTAGGTCGTCCCCTCCCCGGCAACCAGGTAGTCCTGAAAGATGAAAACGGAACCCCCGTTCCTGAAGGGGAACCGGGCATTCTCTGGTTCCGCGGGCCTCATGCGCCGGCAGGATATTACCGGGATCCGGAAATGACGGCGACCGTCTTCCAGGAAAACGGCTGGACCACCACGGGTGACATCGTTAAGTTCGACCGGGGTTGCATGTGGATCCTCGGCCGGCAGAAGGATATGATTATCCGAGGCGGCCAGAACATTTACCCCGCTGAAATCGAGGGGATGCTCAATGACCATCCCAAGGTCGCCAATGTGGCCATCGTGGGAATGCCGGACAAGGAATTCGGCGAACGCGCCTGCGCCTACGTGGTTCCAAAGGCGGGGGAAACCTTTACCTTTGAAGAAATGGTCTCCTTCCTTCTCGAGAAGAAAATCGCAAAGTACAAGCTGCCTGAACGTCTCGAAATCATGGACCAGCTTCCCACGGTTGGAGATTCCGGCAAGGTCAACAAGCGGGCCCTCAAGGAGGACATCGCCAAGAAGCTGGAACAAGAGGGCAAATAGAGATGGCAAAATCCACGATTCTTGTCATCTCCACGCTCGATACCAAGGCACAGGAGACTCTGTATCTGAAGGAAAAAATCAGGGAGTCAGGCAGCCGGCCCATCCTCATGGATCTCTCCATGGGGACGCCGGATGCCGGCGTCCCGCCCGCGGAGATTCCCGCCGCCGAGGTGGCCCGTGCGGGAGGCAGTCACATCGAGGAAATCCGGAACTCCCGGGAACGGGCAAAGATCACCGCCATCATGATCGAGGGGGCCAAGAAACTCGCAAAAGATGCCTATGAAAAGGGTGAA
The DNA here is from genome assembly GCA_964589315.1 of uncultured Thermodesulfobacteriota bacterium. Classification (GTDB taxonomy): domain Bacteria; phylum Desulfobacterota; class S145-22; order S145-22; family S145-22; genus JAOZMY01. The sequence goes on along the minus strand of CAZPTH010000183.1, from coordinate 884 downwards.
GTTCAAGGCGTGATAGGGCTTGGCGGATCAACGGGTTCCCTCATGGCGACCGAGGTGATGCGGGCCCTTCCCTTTGGCATGGCCAAGCTGATGGTCTCCTCTACCGCCGCGCTTCCCGGCCTTTCGACGCGTTACATCGGAAAGGGAGATATCGCCCTTTTCCACACGGTGATCGAGATCGCCGGTCTGAGCAATCTTTTGAAACAGGCCCTGGATCGGTCCGCATCGGCCATCTGCGCCATGGCCCAGATCCCCCTCCCCGCCCGGGAACGTGACAAGGATCAGATCGTCGTCGCCTTGACCATGCTGGGACCCTGCGAGCATTGCGCCAGCGCCGTTCGTAAGCGACTTGAAAGTGATGGATGCCAGGTCATCGGGTTTTCCGCCGCCGGCATCTCGGACGCCGCCATGGAAGACATGGTTCGCCAGAAACTTTTCGACGCCGTCATCGACCTCGCCCCGGGAGGCGTGGGAGAGGCCCTCTGGAAGGGGATGCGCGCTTCCGGTCCTCGCCGAATGGAAGCGGCCGGAGATGTCGGTATTCCCCAGGTCATCGCCCCGTGCAGTGTGAATTTCATGACGCCGAGGAAATCTCAGTATAAGCCGGAATATTATGAACGTCGCAAGGTAGATTTGGATAAGCATCGCACATGGATCCGCATCTCACCGGAAGAAATGGAGGCTGTCGCAAAGGCCTTCGCGGAAAAACTCAATAAGGCCAAAGGCCCCGTGCACGTCGTGATACCCACCAAGGGCTGGTCCGCGGTGGACCGGGAGGGAAGCCCGGCCTACGACCCGAAAGAGGACGCCATCTTCACAAAGGTTTTGAAAAAAGAGCTGAAAAACGGTAGGATCATCCGGGAAGTCGACGCGAACCTGGAGGA
>CAZPTH010000182.1:0-4953 GCA_964589315.1 uncultured Thermodesulfobacteriota bacterium | reverse complement strand
CCGCATCCCTTGCAGAGGGCCGCGTTGACCACCGAGACCTGTTTTGTAACATCGATTTCGATGGCATGGAAGGGGCAGACCATTTCGCACAGGCCACACCCGGCGCACCGGGCGGTGTCCACCTCGGCGATGGAGGATTCCCCCTCCAGGGCCTGCTTGGCGAGGATGCCGCAGGCGCGGCTTGCGGCGGCGAGGGCCTGTTCCATGGACTCCTCCAGGTCCTTGGGCCCCTGGGCCGTTCCCGCCAGGAAGATGCCCTCCATGGCGCAGTCCACGGGACGGAGCTTGGCGTGCGCCTCCAGGAAGAATCCGTCCGGGTCGAGGGAGACCTTGGCCATCCGGGCGATGGCAGGATTCCCCTCCTGCGGGATCATGGCGGCGGCGAGGACGACCCGCTCCGCGGGGATCTCGAAGGTCGTCTCCAGGACGGGGTCAAACAGACGGACGGGAATGGGGCGGGTGATGTCCCGGTCCTCCGGAACCCGCACCTCGGGGGGGCGCTCCGGCGTGTAACGCACGAAGAGAACCCCCTTCTCCCGGGCGGCCCGGTAGAGGTCTTCCCGCAGCCCGTAGGTGCGGACATCCCGGTAGGCCACGATGATCTGGGCCTCCGGGGCCGCTTCCCGGAGGGCGAGGGCGTTCTGTATGGCCTGGGTGCAGCAGACCCGGCTGCAGTAGGGCCGTTCCTCCGTCCGGGACCCCACGCACTGGATCATGACCACGCGCCGGAGGGTCTTGAAACGCTCCGGGTTTTCGCGCAGTCGGGCGCTCAGGTCCATCTGGGTCAGGATGCGCTCATCCTGCCCGAAACCATACTGTCCCTCGGGCCGCCATTCCCGCGCCCCCGTTGCCAGGACGATGGCCCCCACCGTCTCCTTCGCCTCTTTCCCGTTTTGGAGGGTGACCTCGAAGTGGCCCTTGTAGCCCGAAATGTCCGTAATGCGTGTCGCGGTCATGACCGAGATGCGGTCGTTTTTCCTCACCGCGGCCTTCAGGGCGTCGAGAAACGGCGCCACCGGTCGCCCGTCCCAGAATTGGGGAAGCCGAAGGGCCATGCCCCCGAGGGTGTCAGACTGTTCTATCAGAGTCACCCCGAATCCCCGTCGCGCGATTCCCAGGGCCGCGGTCATCCCGGCCACGCCGCCCCCGATCACGAGGGCCTTGTGGGTGACCGTCAGCGTTTGAGGGGTCAGGGGGCGATGGGTCCGCACCTTGGCCACCGCCATGGCGACCAGCTCCTTCGCCTTCGCCGTGGCCGCCTCGGGGGTGTCGCCATGCACCCAGGAGCATTGATCCCGGATATTTGCCATCTCGAAGAGGGCCGGATTGAGCCCCTTCTGGTGAATCGTCTCCTGGAAGAGGGGGGCGTGGGTCCGCGGGCTGCATGAGGCGACGATGACCCGGTTCAGGGCGTGTTTGTCGACCATCTTCTGGATGGTGGCCTGGCTGTCCTCGGAGCAGGCGTAGAGGAGCTCCCCCGCGTAGACCACGTTGGGCAGGGTCCGGGCAAACTCCTTGACCTCCTTGACCGCCACCACCGAGGCGATGTTCGTGCCGCAGTGACAGACAAAGACCCCGATCCGCGGCACCTCCCCCGAGACGTCCCGCTCCGTGAACTGGGGAGAGGCGGAGGGGGTTTTGGCCTGTCGGGGTTTCATGTGTCCGGACACCCGGAGGGCGCCGCCGCTTGCCGAGACGACCGATTCCGGGATATCCCGGGGACAGGCCGTGGCCCCGATGGGAACGCCTCCCGATTCTTCGAGGAAGGCTTCCCCCGACTGCCGGAGAAACCCGTAGGGACCGGGCTCGGGAAGGGCCGCCTTGAGGGACGGGACCGTGTTGGGAACCAGCCCCACGGCCAGGACCACCAGGTCGAAGGTCTCCTCCCGCACGCCGCCGGCCTCCGGGCTGTAGGTGACAACGAGCCCCGATCCCTTCCGGGTAACGCTGACCACCCGGCTGCGGACGAAGGAGACACCTTCCTCCTGGGCCCGCATGTAGTAACGTTCGAACCCCTTTCCCTGGGTTCGGATGTCCATGTAAAAGATCTTCGTTTCAACCGGTCGGCCGCAGTGTTCCTTCGCCAGGATGGCCTCCTTGATGGAGTAGGTGCAGCAGACGGAAGAGCAGTAGGGCCGCCCGAAGCGCACGTCCCGGGAGCCCACGCACTGGAGAAAGGCCACCCGCTCGGGTTCCTCCCCCGTGGAGGGGACCAGGAGCTTCCCGCCCGTGGGCCCGGAGCTGGACAGCAGCCGTTCCATCTCCAGGGAGGTGATGACGTCCTCATCCCTGCGATACCCGTACTGGGTCAGGGCGTCGATGTTGCCCAGCCGGTATCCGCCCGACCAGATGATGCCGCCGGCCCGCAGGTTGATGAATTCCTCCGGGGCGTCCAGGTCGATGGCCTTGGCCGGGCAGGCCTCCACACACTTTCCGCACCGGATGCAGACCGATTCGTCGATGGCGTAGGCATTGGGGTAGGCCTGGGGGAAGGGGCGGTCGATGGCCCTGGCCTTGATGAGGCCCTGGTTGAAGGCGCTGGGGCGTTCCGTGGGGCAGACCTTCGCGCAGGCCCCGCAGCCGAGGCACTTCCGGGGATCCACCTTTCGGGGGGCCACCCGCAGGAGCGCGTGATAGCGCCCCGGTTTTCCCGTGACCTCCAGGACCTCGGTCAGGGTAAGGATGGAAATGAGGGGATTCCTGCCGCACGCCACCATCTTGGGCGAGAGGATGCACATGCTGCAGTCGTTGGTGGGGAAGGTCTTGTCCAGCTGGGCCATGTGCCCGCCGATGGAGGGAGTCTTCTCCGCCAGCGTCACGCGGAACCCCATCTCCGCCAGGTCGAGGGCCGCCTGCATCCCGGAAATACCGCCTCCGACCACCAGAAAGTCGGCGGTGGCCTGCTTCAGACGCGCCACGTCAGAGTCTCCTGGAGCGCAGGATTCCCACCACCACCCAGACGCCCATGAAAAAGGCGATGACGAATCCCAGCGTGCCGGGGATGCTGATCCCCCGGATGACGGGCCGCACCTGGTACTTGATGAGGAAGGAGGAGCCAAGGATCAGGGCGCCCGCGAAGATGGCCAGCGCCAGGCGGTTGGCGGCGCGCTCCATGGTGCTGGCGAGGGAATCGAGGCCCTTGTGCCTGAACCCGATTTCCAGCTTGTTTTCCCGGATCTGCCGCAGGGCCTCCCCGAAATCCTCCGGGATGCGCTTGGCGAAAAAGAGGGTCTCCTCCGCGTAACGGCTCAGGCGCCCCACGACCTCCGTCGGCTGGAGCTGCCGGTTGACGAGGTCCAGGACGAAGGGTTCCAGGGTCTCCATGATGTTGTAGGGGGGGTAGAGCATGAGCCCGACCCCCTCGATGGTGATGATTGCCTTGATGAGGAGCACCAGGTCGGAGGGAATCTGGATCTTGTACTGCCGCAGAAGCTCCAGGAACTGTCCGAGCATCTTCCCCACCTCGAGGCGGTGCTTGCCCAGTCCGGAATAGGTGTCGATGAAAAGCAGGGCGTCGTTGCGAAAGGCCCGCCGGTCGAGGGGGTGCAGGGGCCTGCCGATCACGAGGAGATAGCGGACGAAGCGGTCCAGGTCCCGCTTGATGATGGCGGAAAGGAGCAGCACCAGGGCCTCGCGGGTCTGGGGGTCCAGCCGCCCCACGATCCCGAAATCGAGAAAGCCGATCTTGTCATGCCCCAGGATGAGGACATTCCCCGGGTGGGGATCCCCGTGGAAAAGCCCCAGGTCGAGGATCTGTCTCAGGATGGCCTCACAGCCCTTTTGCGCGAGAAAAAGGCGGTCGGAGCGCAGGAGGTCCGAGGACTCATCCAGTTCCGTGACCTTGACCCCCTCGATAAACTGTTCCGTGAGGACCCGTTTTGTGGAAAGCTCCCAGTAGGCCTTGGGAATCACGATGTTGGGATTGTCCGCGAAGGCCTCGTAAAAGCGGATGAGGTGGTTCCGCTCGTAGGTGAAATCCATTTCCCTCTGAAGGACCTTTTCGAACTCGCGGACCACACCCATGGGGTTCGCGATCCCGAAGTCCGGGAAGTGGCGCTCCAACTGGCTGGCCAGGTAGTAGAGGATATCCATGTCCGCCTCCACGACCCGGCCGATGCCTGGGCGGCGAACCTTGATGATGACCTCCTCGCCCGTGGTGAGCGTGGCTTTATGGACCTGTGAAATGGAGGCCGCCGCCAGCGGTTCCGGCTCGATATGGTCGAAAACCTCCGAGGGATCCCGGCCCAGCTCATCCGTGAGAATTCCCTGAACCGTTTCGAAAGAAAACCCCGGAACCTGATCCTGAAGCCGCTGGAACTCCTGGACATATTCATTCGGGATGAGGTCGGGGCGGGTGCTCAGGATTTGCCCCAGTTTGACAAAGGTGGGGCCCAGCTCCTCCATGGCCATGCGAACCCGCATGGGGGTGGTGAGGGCTTCCCGTCCCTCTTCTGACGTCAGGTGCAGGAGCCGCTTTCCCCGCTCGATGGTGGCCTCGATCTTCAGCCGGTCGAGGATGTCTCCAAACCCGTATTTGACGATGACCCCGAGGATCTGCTGGAAACGCCGGATGTTCTTGTAGGTCTTATCAATCCTTGGGATCATCCTGTTTCCTCAGGCGCTTCAGCTCACGCTTGATCTCCCGAAGATCCTGTTTGATGAGTTCCACCTCGGAGCGGGAGGGAAGGTCCAGGCTGGAGAGGATCTTTTTCATCTCCTCGCTGAACTTGCCGGTCCATTCCTGCCGGCCCTTCTCGAATTTCTTCGCGATTTCGTCCGCCAGGGTCTTGGAACGTGTCCCGGAAATCTCGCCCTTTTCCACGAGGTCGTCCACGAATTTCCTGACCTTCTCCTCGGTCATGGCGAACAGCCCGATCCCGGCCTTTAACAGCTTATCGACAACATCCTTGTCTTTTGTTCCCGTCATCTTGTTTCTCCTTTAAGGATAGATTT
>CAZPTH010000181.1:0-4972 GCA_964589315.1 uncultured Thermodesulfobacteriota bacterium | reverse complement strand
ACTCCTCCAGGGCCACCTACGCCCCTCCCCTGAAAAAGAGCGACGGAAAGATCGACTGGACGTTGCCGGCAGACGAGATCGAACGCCGGGTCCGCGCCATGATCCCCTGGCCCGGCGCCTTTACCACCTTAAACGGGAAGAACCTGAAGATCTTCAGGGCAAAGGTCACTGAAGTCGAGGAAGCGTTGTCTCCCGGTGAAAGCCTCGTAACGGACAAGGCGTGGGTCACGGCCACGGGGAACGGCGGGCTGGAGCTTCTCGAGGTGCAGCTCGAAGGGAAAAAACGCCAGGATATCCTCACGTTTTTGAGGGGATTCAAACCAAGGGGAACCCTTTTTTTCTCCTGACGAGTGACCGAGATTGAAAAAAACCCAGAATTTGTAATAATAGAAACAGCAAAGAATATCTTATTCTTATCCTAAAAGGAGGCACACCTTGGCAAAGATTGACGTCTTGCTTGAACTCATGATTCAATACGGGGCTTCGGACCTGCATATTTCTGTGGGAACCCCTCCCATGCTCCGCATCGACGGGGTCCTCCAGCGCATCAAGTATCACGATCTCTCCATGAAGGAGACAGAGGTCCTTCTCCTTGAAATGCTCAATGAGGACCAGATGGAGCTCCTGAACGAGAGGAAGGATATCGATTTCGCCTATAACCTGGAGGAAAAGGCGCGTTTTCGAGCCAATGTGTTCATCGAAAACGGGGGATACGCCGGGGCGTTCCGGCTGATCCCCACCAAGCTCAAGACGATCCGCGAGTTGAACCTCCCCGATGCCGTTCAAACACTTGCCAGGCTGAAGAGCGGGCTGGTGATTGTCACCGGGCCTACGGGTTCGGGCAAATCCACCACGCTGGCCGCCATGATCGACCTCATTAACAAGGAAAAGAACTATCATATCATCACCCTGGAAGACCCCATCGAGTTTATCTATCCCAAGGGGAAGTGCCTGATCCACCAGCGCCAGATCGGCGTTCACTCCAAGGATTTCACGTCCGGGCTGAAGGCGTGTCTCCGGGAAGATCCGGACGTCATTCTCGTGGGGGAAATGCGCGACCTGGAAACCATCCATCTGGCCCTGACCGCCGCGGAAACGGGCCTCCTCGTCCTCGCGACGCTCCATACCTCAAGCGCGCCCAAAACGGTGGACCGTATCGTGGATGTCTTTCCTACCTATCAGCAGGCCCAGGTTAGAACCATGCTGAGCGAATCGCTGAAGGGGGTTATCGCCCAGCGCCTCTTTAGAAGGGCGGACGGCCACGGGCGGGTCGCCGCCGTTGAAGTCATGATCTGCACCCCCGCCATCCAGAACCTCATTCGCGAGGCGAAAACCTACCAGATCTACTCCGTCATCCAGACCGGATCGAAAATCGGAATGCAAACCATGGACTCCCATCTCAAGAAACTGGTTGATGAAGGGATTATTTCACCCATGGAAATAGACAGATAAGGCATTCGCGGGGGAATAGTTGGGGATAGGATATGATTGAGGCTTCCCGTCTAAAGAAACATTTAATCAGAAAAGGCAGGGTCCGGCGCTCGGACATAATGAAGGCAGAGGACTATGCCATGACGGCCCAAATCCCCCTGGAAGAGGCCCTCGTGTTTCTGGAGCTCATCAATCTGGAGGACCTGGGAAGGGCCCTCTCCGAATTGTATAAAGTCCCCTACCGCCCTCTCCTCGAGACTGCCCCTCCCGAAAAGGCGAAAAAACTCGTTTCAAAGAAACTGGTGGAGAAATGGGGCATCTTCCCGGTCGATTTCGACCCGCAGGCAGGTGTCCTGACCCTGGCCATCAGCAACCCGAAAGACATGGAAAAAACCCTCGTCCTGGAAGGGAACCTCTTCGCCCCTCACAAAGTTACCTATACCGTCGCGTCAGACATGGAAATCCGGAAGGCCTTCGAGATCTACTATCTGAACAAAAAGGATCGCTCCAAACCGAAGAAGGAGCTCAAGCTTCCGGAGGATTTTACCATCCTGCCCGACGAAATCAGCATGGAGAACCTGGAAAAACCCAAAGAGAAGGCCGAGGCCTTAGGCGCCAAACATATTCTCCTCCTTGAACCCGAGTTGAGCCGGGCGCGGGCCTACAAGACCCTGCTGGAGCTGGAAGGAATCAAGGGTGTCACGTGGAGTTCCTCCATCAACGACGCCATCAAACATATCGGAAAGGGGACCTACGATCTCCTGCTGGTCAACGGGAACCTCTTCAAACAGAACGAAAGCTATCTGAAGAGAATCAGGGAAGCGGACGGCTCCATTCAGGTTCTTCACTATTCCAATTTCTCTCCCTTTCTTCTGCAGCAGGCTTACCCCTACGAAAAGATGAGCGAGACCCTGATCTCCATGGCCTCATTCTTTATCAGCTGGGTGCTCAAGGACCACCCCAAGCGCCTCGCCGAGATACGGCTCTGCGCGAGATACGGGAAACTCCTGGCCCTGCGGCTCGGCCTGAGCAACGCGCGAGTGGACGCCATCGTCCTCTCGGCCTGGCTCTCCATCCCCGAGCTGCGTCGCGGTTTTCTCGAAAGCGTGAAGTGCCCTTACCCCATCGGTAAAATCATGGGGTTTGGGGAGCCCCTGAAAAACGAGGAGTGGAAAACGGAGCGAACCATTTTCGGAATGGTCAAGGGATACGTGGAAGCCCTCGCGGATCATCCCGAAATTCGTGGAGACCTGAGCGCCGTCAGGGAAGAGCTGATCAAGAAATTCCCCTTTCCGGAAGACGAGCCTATCCTTGAATCGTTTCTCCATCTCCTGAGAGAAGACCAGCTTCTCCAGGACGTGGGCAAGCTCTCGGGTAAAATCCTGATCGTGGACCCGGAAATTTTCGAGGACTCCGGGATCACCCTCCGTCTCACCAACGACGGGTACCAGGTAAAAATGGTAAAGACCGCCGATGACGCCTTGAACATGCTCTCTGAAACCGAGGTGGATGCCATTCTCTCCGAGATCGAGCTTCCGGATGGAAACGGGCTCGACTTCTGCAAAAACGTGAAGACCCAACCAAGCTTCCATAAAACACTCTTCATGGTCATCACGGAAGACGCAACGCCGGGACTGGCCGCCAGATCGCTGGAAGCGGGTGCGGACGATTTTTTCCGCAAGCCCGTGGATCTGGAGCTCCTTTCCCTGAAGCTTTCCCGAGCCCTGATCATGAAGGGTCGTGGCAGGTCACAAAGAGGCGTCAGCGGTTCCCTGAACGACATGAGCCTCACGGACCTGGTCCAGATACTCTCCGCCGGGGACAAAGACGTGGTCATTACCTTTGAAGGCGGGATGAGGAAGGGGAAGATCTTCATCATGCAGGGAGAGGTCATTCACGCCGAAACCGATACCTTTACAGGGGAAGAAGCCTTCTACCAGCTCATGAAATGGAAGGATGTCAACTTCAGCGTACTCCCTTGCGACGAATTCCCTGAAAGGACGATCACCATGTCCCTCATGTCACTGCTGATGGAGGGATCCCGCCTCATGGACGAAGAAGCCATTGCCGATGAAACCTTAAATGAATAAAGAAAGGGAAAATCTATGAACCCGGATAAAGATGTACTTACCCTCCTGAAAATCACGAAGATAGAAAAAAAGGTCGAAATCCTGCTTAAATCCTCGAATATGAACCTGGAGAAAGCCACCCTCTTCGTCAGCGAATACTCCCCGTTTCACTCCGGACCGGAAACTGTCGAGGAGCTATTGAACCAGGGTCCTTCTTTCATCCCCGTGAAATTTTCCGATGGCGTTTTTCGCATCCTGAACAAGAAACAGCTCATCTTCGTCAAGGAACTGGAGCCGATTGAAAAACAAACAGACCGGCTGATTCAATTCCACTTTGACGGCAATTTGCCCCTCCAAGCCGCCATTTTCGAACCCTTGCCAGAACATTACGGACGCACCATCGACTTTCTCAACAGCGGCAGGACGTTTCTACCCGTCCTCTACGGCACCTATCGGATTTACATCAACAAAAACAATGTCGTAAAAGTAGAAGAACTGTCGTCATAACCCGGGGTTCGCGGAATCCCCGTCCTTCATCAATCGGTGTGGGTTTCGTCTCCGCTGTGCCGGTACTTGATGACACGAACCTTCTCCAGGGTAATCAGTCCCTCTTCCACGACTTCATCCAGAAAGGGAATCAGGCTCATGAGCCTCTCCTCCTTGTCCACCAGTTCGATCACGATGGGAAGGTCCTCGGAGAGGCGGAGAAATTTCGAGGTGTGCAACCGGCTGTCCGCGCCAAACCCCATGATTCCCCGTGTCACGGTCGCCCCGGCAAGATTCATCTCCCTCGCCTTCAGGACGATCTGTTCATACAGGGGCTTTCCCTTGTAATGATCGTTCTCCCCGATGAAGATTCTCAAAAGCATTCCCTGTTCCGGTAATTTCATAGGCGTTTCCCTCCCCTATCGAAAAGCTACCCAGAGCTTCGCCGCCAGAAACATCCCGGCGAGAACCAGGGCAACCCCCAGAAGATTGTTCAAGGCAAAATTCATCAGGGCCTGCCTGAATTCCCCGTCCCGCAGCAGGTTTACCGTCTCGAACCCGTAGGTAGAAAAGGTCGTCAGGGCACCGAGAAGCCCGATAAATATGAAATCCCTCCCACTCGGGGGAAGAATCGTGCGCTCGAAGATTACCCATAGAAAGCCGATAAAGAAACAACCCAACAGATTGACCGCAAGGGTTCCCCACGGGAAACCCCCGTCCATAAAGCGGTAGGTCAACCCCGAAATCCCGTATCGCAACAACGCGCCGATCCCACCCCCCAACGCGATCATGAGAAACTTCAATATACCCTCCCTGCATTGAAATCACGGCTTCATACCATACCTCATTCCGAAAAGCCACACAATCAGGCATCTTCGCTTGCTTGTGGAATTTTTTGGGGGGAAATCAATCCTGAGGCACTCGCAAAAACTCAGAATTAGAAGGCAAAGTAAAAAGCTTCAAGTTCAAGGAGTGCAATTCCTGAG
>CAZPTH010000180.1:0-4974 GCA_964589315.1 uncultured Thermodesulfobacteriota bacterium | reverse complement strand
GCCCCCGTCTCCGGCTCCGCCAAGGTTCTTGGAAGGAAAAAAGGAAAAACAGCCAAAATCACCAATCGTCCCCGCGCAGGATTCGGCGTCTCCCATCTCCAGGCGCGAACCGATGGCCTGGGCGGCGTCCTCCACGACCGGGATGCCTCGTTTTCGCGAAATTTCCATGATGGGTGTCATCTCCGCCATCAGGCCAAAGAGGTGAACGGGGATGATACAGGCCGTGCGTTCGGTGATGGCGGCCTCCACGGCCTCCGGGTCGATATTGAAGGTCCCCGGATCGATATCCACGAACACGGGTATGGCGCCGAGACGATGAATCACCCCGGCCGTTGCGAAAAAGGTAAAAGGCGTGGTAATGACCTCGTCCCCTTCCCCCACACCCAGTGCCATCAGGGAGAGGAGAAGGGCGTCCGTTCCGGAAGAAACCCCGATGCCAAACCCGGCCCCGTATTTCTCCGCAATCTCTTCTTCCAGGGCCTGGACCTCCTGGCCGAGGATGAAGCTCTGCGTTTCGAAAACCCTTTTCACGGCCTTCTCGACCTCGGATCCTATCGTGGCGTATTGTCGCTTTAAATCCAAAAGTGGAATCATACCTGTTCCTTAAAGTTTTGCACAGACTCTAACCAAACCCCTTGTTCGTGTCAACTATGAAATGAGCTCAAGGCCCATAACCTTAGACACGTCAACCTTGACACGGTTTGACAATCCGGGGTAGAAATCCCTATAAATAATCGAATGACAGGGCTTTCAGGGGGGAATCCATTGAAAATCAACTGCAAGGTCCACTCGAAGGAGATGCAGCTTCTGGGGTTGAGGCGGCAACTGGACGACCCGAAAACAGACGCGCGTCAAAAGGAAGCGCTCAAAGAAGAGATCAAAAAACTCGAAAAGATACTTGGGCTCGATGATGCGCGTCCCCTCAGGCCAGGCGACTGAACCCCTGGCGTGGTTTTTATCATGATGACTTTTCCACAATGAGTTCCGCACTTTTTTCCGACGTCTGCTGGATCATAAGAACGTTGAAACAGCGTGGTTTCCCCGCTTTCATCGCCGGGGGCGCCGTGCGGGATATCCTGATGGGAAGGCCCCCCGAAGATTATGACGTGGCCACGACGGCTTCCCCGGATACCGTCATGTCCCTCTTTCCGAGGACAAAACCCGTCGGGAAGGCCTTTGGAACGACCCTTGTCATTCTGGAACACCGTCCGTATCAGATAACCACGCTCCAGTCGAGCGGAGGGACATTCACGGATGTCATTGAAAAGGATATCCTCCGACGAGACTTTACAATCAACGCCATGTTCTGGGATCCACTGGAAGATCGCCTCATTGACATTGTCGGGGGGATGAAAGACATGAAGGCAAGGGTTATCAGGCCCGTTACCTCCACCGACCAAATCTTCACGGACGACCCTATCCGAATGCTGCGTGCCGTCAGGTTTGCCTTCTCCCTGCGATTCACCCTTATCCCATCCCTCCGCGGGGGGATCCGCCGTCACCGTGAAACGATCCACAGGATCTCCCCGGAAAGGGTCCACGATGAACTCGTCAAGATTCTCGCCCTCCCCTCTGTCCTCGAGGCCCTCTGCCCGCTGGTCACATCGCGGCTTCTGTTCGAGATTTTCCCTGAAATGTCATCCCTGTCCGGATTGAAACAATTCCCAAACCACGAATTCAGCGCCCTCTCCCATACGTTCAGGGTCTTGAATCAACTGGAAAAGCTCCTGCACGCACCGCCCTTTCCCCTCCCTCCAGACATGCCTGGCAAACATGTCTTCATGATGTCTGCCCTTTTGCACGACATCGGTAAACCGGAGACACACACGGTCGAGGGAGGGTATCATCACTTCTATGATCACGAAGACGTGGGGGCAATCAAGGCGGCCGATATCATGAGGCGCCTGAAATTTCCCAAAAAGGAGGTTATCCTGGTCAAAAACCTCGTGGCGCGCCACCTCTATCCCCTGCATCTCTTCGGGCTCTACCGGGAGAACCGACTCACGCAACGCGCCGTGGATCGCTTCAAGAGGAAGACCCGGAGGTTTATCATCCCCCTTCTCCTCCTCTCCACCGCGGATCAGCTTGCCAAGCATCGCCACAGGGACAAGCCGCAGGTGAAATCGTGGTTGAAGTTTGTCGAATTGCTTATTCAAGATAACTCCCGCCCCTGAATCATCGTTGAATCACGGTAAGCGGGCTGATATAAATATCAGTGAATCATGCGTTCATAAAGGCCAAAGACCCGAACCCACGTGGTGAGGTAATAAGCCATGTCCTATCGTAAAGGGGCAAACCCTTCCCAGGGCAGATCAAAGAAGATTATTGAATTCCTCGGGCTCAAGCGTTCGATGATCGCCCTGCTCACGATGGTCGTTCTGGTGGGGCTCGGGGAAAAGATGGCGGAACGTTTTCTCCCCATCTACCTGATGGCCCTGGGTGGCGGGGCCTACACCATCGGTCTCCTGAACGGCATGGATAACCTGCTGGGGGCGTTGTACGCCTACCCCGGCGGCTACCTCAGCGATCGCTTCGGCTACAAGCGCGCCCTTATCATCTTCAACCTGATCGCGCTGGCCGGATATCTTATTGTCATCTTCTTTCCATACTGGATCGCCGTGATCATCGGGGCCGCCCTTTTCCTTTCATGGACAGCCATCTCCCTGCCCGCCAGCATGAGCCTCGTGTCCAGTGTCCTCCCCCTGAACAAGCGAACCATGGGGGTTTCCCTTCACTCCTTCATGCGCAGGATTCCCATGGCCCTGGGGCCGATCATTGGGGGAACCTTTATTACCCTTTACGGCGTCAAATCGGGAATCCGCATTGCCTTCAGCATTGCCTTTATCCTGGGTGTCATCTCCCTTGCCGTCCAGGTAATCCTGATCGAAGATACGCGAACGGGGGAAAAGGCGGAAATCAGCCCTTTAAGGATGTTCCGGTTCATGCAGACCTCTCTCAAGTGGCTCCTGCTGTCCGACATTCTCGTCCGGTTCTGCGAACAGATCCCTTACGCCTTCGTCGTGGTCTGGTGTCTCAAGAATGTGGGAATCAGCGCCGTGGATTTTGGTTTTTTAACCGCCATTGAGATGGTCACGGCCATGGTTATCTACATCCCCGTGGCCTACTTCGCGGATAGAAGCTCCAAGAAACCCTTCGTGGTCATTACCTTCCTTTTTTTCAGCGCCTTTCCGCTCGTACTCATCTTTTCACACTCCTTTTCCATGCTGGTTTTCGCCTTTATTGTCAGGGGATTGAAGGAATTTGGAGAACCTACCCGGAAGGCCCTGATCATGGACCTGGCCCCGGAAGACAAAAAGGCCGGAATCTTTGGACTCTACTACCTGATTCGGGATGTCATCGTCTCGGTTGCCGCGTTTGGCGGGGCGTATTTCTGGGAGATCTCCCCCGAAACGAATTTCCTTGTGGCCTTCGGATTCGGGCTTCTTGGAACGTTTATTTTTGCCCGCTATGGGAAAGATCTATCCGGAAAATAACGATATCATGGGGGCAAACGGTTCCCTTGTCCGTCAGTCGTAATCTACCTCATATTCCTTCTGCCAGGCCAACATGCCCCCGATGACGCTGTACACGTGGGTATATCCCTTCGACTTCAGGAACGACGCCGCGATATTGGACCGGTATCCCGACCGGCAGATCACACTGATATGGGCATCCTTTTCTGCATATACTTCGAGGCCCTCCTCGAGGATATCGTGAATCTGCAAATGAAAGGCATCCGTAATATGTCCCTCATCCCATTCCTCGTTGGTTCTAACATCGATCAGGGCATGGTTCTCGTATTTTTCCAGCACGTGTTTCAAGGCATGGATGGAAATCTGGGGCAGGAATCCGACCCTTTGTCCGGATAATACCCAGTCCATGATTCCCGCGCAATATCCGTAGATATTATCGAATCCCACCCTTCGGAACATGGTTTCGGCTGACTTGATATCATCCTCTGTCGAAACGACGAGGACAAGATGGGTCTCGGGGTCAAGAATATCTCCCAGCCAGGAAGGTGAGGATGGGGAAAGACCGATATTGATACTTGTCGGGATATGGGCCCCGCCGAAACAGGCGGCGTCGCGCAAGTCGATAACGGCAAATCCCTTATCCATGGCACTGACAATGTCTCGAACGGACAATGGAAACGGGGTACTCAGGCTTTTTACCGGCGCGGCCCCTTTGAGATTCGTCGAAATAATATGGGAAAAACTCTTGGGCCTTCGCGGGAGGCTCGTCTTTATTTCCCGGCTGAAACCCTGAAAATCGAGGGCCAGATAGGGATTCGTCTTCCTTTCATATCCCAGGGTCGAGGAGGGTTTCGCGCTGATCCCCTTGCCGCAGGCGGACCCCGCCCCGTGAGCGGGATAGATCTCTACCCTGTCTTCAAAACGCCCAAGTTTTTCGTGAAGGCTCTCGTAAAGGTTTTTTATCTGTTCATCCAGCAACTCATCACCCGCCAGGTCGGGACGCCCCACGCTCCCCACGAACAGGAGATCCCCGGTCAACAGCAACTGCACAATCTCCCCGCGTGACAGGTCTGAAACGGCAAGTGAGATGGAGTAAGGGGTGTGTCCGGGAGTCCACAGGATCTCGATGTTGACCGACCCGAACGTAATAACGTCTCCATCCTTAACAAAGGAGGCTTCATACGATACGGGAGTCCCCTCCCCGATGTAGATAGGGGCACCCGTCTCGTTCTGAAGTTCCCTGGCGCCTGAAACATGGTCCGCGTGGACATGGGTCTCGATAATCCCAACGATCTTCATCTTTTCCTGTCGCGCCGTGTCGATGTAATCCTGAATATCCCTCTTGGGGTCAATGACAAGGGCCTGTGAAACCCGAGGACATCCAATCATGTAGGACAGGCACCCCAACCCCTCGACCTTGAATTGCTTGAAGAACATCCGAACGCCCTCCCTTGAAAAATATTTGTTTTCATTCTAACACAATTCGATTCATTATCAACTT
>CAZPTH010000179.1:0-5031 GCA_964589315.1 uncultured Thermodesulfobacteriota bacterium | reverse complement strand
ACAGGGAGCTGCTCCTCAACCAGCACATCGAAATCTTTGAGGCCATCAAGAACCGTAAAAAGGAAAGGGCCGGAGAGGCCGCGCAGCGTCACATCCTGTTCGTGGAAGAGGAGCTCAAGAAATATCTTCGGGAGGAAGAGTAAAAGGTTCTCACGTTTGTCTGGTTGGTTTCGTTTATCTCGTTTCTCTGGTTTATTTCGTTTAGTTTTAAGTGGTTAAAAAATTAACCTCGAACGTTGAACCTTGAACTTTTTTGCTTTTCACCAAGTCCTCATGGCTCAGTCCTCAGTCCTTCGGACTTCGGACTTCAGACTTCGGACTTCATCTCAATCAACCGGCTTGCCATCTTTTCCGCCAGGAAGACGGCGGATTCGATGTCGAGGAAGCAGAGAATCGTTTCGTCGAACAAAACCTTGGCACGGGCATCGAATCCCTCTTCCGGGTCTTCATCCCAGAAGAGGAGCAGAAATGGGGTCCTGGGAAGGGGATGGATGACCGCCTTGACATCCGCGCTGGTTTCCACGTCGGACGGGGTCCCCCCCAATGCTTCGACCGCCGCCTTAAGATCCGACACCTTCCCCTTGTAGGCCTGGGCGATGCGTTTTTCGCAGGTCTCTTCCAGCTCCGGCTTCTTGGGGATACTCCCCGGCAGGACATCGATACTGACCCATGTTCCCGTGGGAGTTTTCCGGCAGTTGCTGGCAATGTAGTTATAGAGGAGGATGATGTCCCAGACGTCCTGCTCTCCCCCTTCATCAAGCGCCGTGGCCTCCTCCTTCGACACCGCGTATTTCCGACCGAGATAGGGCAGAATCATGGCATCTTTCCCATCTCTTTGCACGTATTCCCCACCCAGGTAAGGGGCCAGCTCGGCGAAATCGTAGTCTTTGATCTTTCCTGTGACAAACTCCTTGGCCGTTTTGAACCGGTCGGGCGCCACGTGGAGATTCTTCGCCTGCTGGGCCTGGATCTCCTGGTTAAGGCTATCGAAGGCCTCTTTAGAAAGATGGGGACAAAGGGCGAGAGACTCCTTCTTTTTAACCACGTGGGAGGCAAAAGCCATGCACGTGGCATAACCACATGCTCCACAGTTGGTCATAGGGAGGTCCTTGACGAGTTGAAGAATCGTCAGCGGCATCTCTGGCTGATCCTGCTACTCCGGCTGAAAGGTCGGGGCCTTGGGTGGGGTTTTACCGCGCTTCTTTTCGTGGTAGGCCGCATAAGTCAAGGGGGCCTTCTTGTTCAGAACCTGCGCGTGGGTAACCTCCCCGATAAAAAGGGTGTGCGTCCCCGTATCCATCTTCTCGACCACCTTGGCCTCCATGACCGACACGGCGTGTTCCGTGACCAGGGGGCATTTGGATGGGCCCGTCACTGACGCAACCCCTTCCAGCTTGTCGCTTTCCCGACCCGACTTAAACCCGAAACGTCCGATAAAGGTCAGAGGCGTGTCCTCTTCAAGAACCGAGATGCCGAAGACCCCACTCTTCACGATACACGCATGGGTCAGGTTTTCCTTGTTGATGCAGACAGCCACCCGGGGTGGATTCGAGGTTACCTGAAACACCGTATTGGCAATCTGGCCATTGGCTTTTTCCTGACAAACCGAAGTCACGACATATAGCCCGTAACTCATGGCCCTGAAGGCCTTACCATCAATGTCATTTCCCATCGTCTACTCCTTGAGAAAAAGAGGGGACACCCGGTCCCCCCTCTTGTTTAAAATCTGACTAAAAAACGATTACCCCAGCTTGGCCGCGATCTCCTTGGCGTAGGCCTGGGCCTTCTGGGCGCCGTCTCCCGCAACCTTCTTGATTCTCAGGGGGCCGCCGACCATGTCCATCTCGAAGACATTCTTCATGGTATCAAAGACCCGGATGGATCCCTCACCACTCCAGCCGTAAGCGCCAAAAGCGCCCCCTACTTTACCTTTGAGGCCGGCCTTTTCCGCCATGAAAAGGAAGGTCTTCATGGGGCCGATCATCTCCCCATGATACGTGGCGGCCCCGAAGACATACCCATCGTATCCCTCCAGGTCCGCTTCCTTTTTCAGTTTACTGATATTTTCTATCGTCACGTCGTGCCCCTCGGCACGGATGGCATCCCCGATCGCCTCCGCGATCTTCTTGGTCTGCCCCGTTCTCGTTCCATACGCTACCAGAACCTTAGCCATATTCCTTTCCTCCTGAAAAGAGCGGGGAAGCTCTTGGACTTCCCCGCGTTAAACGTTTTATTCCCCGCTATCCGCCGGGGCGTGAAAAACACGCTGCCCCAGCTCGCGGTCCAGCATAAAAATGCCGTTGCCGTGGTCACCGATGAGCTTCAGCTTCTGGACTACCGCATCCGCCGAGGCCTCTTCCTCCACCTGCTCGCTGACGAACCACTGGAGGAAGTTGTTGGTCGCGTGATCCTTTTCCTCGATGGCGATATTGACCAGGTCATTGATCAT
The DNA here is from genome assembly GCA_964589315.1 of uncultured Thermodesulfobacteriota bacterium. GTDB lineage: Bacteria > Desulfobacterota > S145-22 > S145-22 > S145-22 > JAOZMY01. Next base: position 2,582 of record CAZPTH010000179.1, on the reverse strand, counting down.
GGCCGAAACCTTACACTCGTGCGCGTAGGCCCCTTCAAACGCCGCAAGGGGAGACTCCCACTCCTTCGGTGGGGCATCCACGGCCGCCAGAACTACCCTGCCGCCGCGTTCGTAAACGTAATCATAGAACTTCATGGCGTGGGTCAATTCTTCCTGAGCCTGGATCCGCATCCAGTTGCCAAAACCATTCAGGTTCTTGTCTTCAAAGTACGCGGCCATGGCAAGGTAGAGATACGCGGAATACAGCTCGGCATTGATTTGTTTATTCAAAGCCGCTTCCATTTTCTCCGTCAGCATGGCTACGCCCTCCAGAGGCCGTGAAGGTTACAATAGGCACGAACCGTAAAGGAAGACGCGTCCAGGGCAAAGCTGGCTTCCGGCGCTTCCCCCGGATTCAGGAACTGGCGGTAGGCCTTTCCGTCCGAGATGACCTCGATCCACTCGATGTAGTGCTTGTCTTCCATGGGATGGGCAACGCTTCCCACGGTGACCTTGATCGTTCCACCGGAAGACTCCACCACCGGCACATGCTTTTCCTTCGCGGCATCCGTGGTGTTCTCCGCGTAGAGTTTCATCGGCTCGCCACAGCAGATAAGCTCGCCCTTTCCACCGTGAACCATTTCCACCATATTGCCACACTTTTCACACTTGTAAACCTGAAGTTTTTCCGTCATGATACTTCCTCCTATCAATTCCTTTGGTTTGATATTTGTTTAAAAGTTTACCCCGAAACTCCGATTTGGCAAGTTTCGTTCTCTAACATTTTCCTAATAATTCTCACCCAGGAGTTCAAAATAGGCCTGGGGATGCGCGCAAGCGGGGCATGTCTTCGGCGGTTCGGTTCCCTCGAAGATGTAGCCGCAGTTACGGCAGCGCCAGACAACCTTTTCCTCACGCTTAAAGACGCGATCCTTCTCAATGTTTTCCGCCAGGGCAAGGTAGCGCTTTTCATGCTGCCTCTCCGCCACCGCGATGGCCTCGAAAACAGCGGCAATCTCGTTAAACCCCTCCTCCTTCGCGGTTTTCGCGAACTCGGGATACATCTCTTCCGTCTCGTAATGCTCTCCCGCCGCCGACGCCTTCAGGTTTTCAAGCGTCGTCCCGATAACCCCGGCAGGGAAGGCAGCCGTAATTTCCAGTTCCCCGCCCTCCAGGAATTTGAAAAGCCGTTTGGCGTGTTCCTTTTCCTGATTGGCCGTCTCTTCAAAGATCGCGGCGATCTGCTCAAACCCATCCTTCTTCGCCTGGGAGGCAAAATAGGTATAACGGTTCCTCGCCTGGGATTCACCGGCAAAGGCCTTAAGTAGATTCTGCTCAGTTTTTGTTCCCTTTAAACTTGCCATGACACATCACTCCTTCTTAAAAAATTTTTTTGGATTTTAAGTTATTTGACCTCGGAAGCCCCGGCAGAAGTCACCCCATACTTGCATCGGACGGGACTGTCCACCAAACCCTGGGTCTTGAGACTCTTAATGGCCTTCGTGACCTCTTTACCGTCAAGCCCCGTGGCCTTGGCAATATCCTTGTTCCCCGCGGGCTTGCCGAGCTCCGCCAATGCCTTCAATACCTTTTTTTGAACTTCATCCATTTTCACAAACCCCTCTCGACTTAATTCATCTCTTTGAGACACGCTTCACAAATACCGTCGAAGTGGATCTGAACACCCGTTATCTTGAAATTTACCACATCCTTGAAACGTTCTTCAATTTCTTCCTCGAGGGGGACATATGGAACATCGAAAACTCCCCCACACTTGACGCACCGGAAATGGTAGTGAGGATCCATCCGCGCGTCAAACCGTTTTTTCCCCTCCCCGAGATCGAGTTTCAAGGCCTCTCCGCAAGCGGAAAGAATCTCCAGGTTTCGATACACGGTTCCAAGGCTGATATTGGGCAACCTCTTACGAACCACTTCATAAAGTTCATCCGCCGTGGGATGTGCCGTTGTCTTTTTCAGCTCCTCCAGGACCACTTTCCTCTGTTTCGTCATTCGCGTCCTTTCGCAATCCATCATACTCATTATTATCCCCTTTAATAGTAATTTTTCTTAATATTAATCTTTGTGGTCTCGTTTGTCAAGTTATTTATTTCATATATAGTTAAAAAAATAAAGGAGTAAGGCCCCCAGAAAATTTTATGGACTGATTAAATCAGTCCCTTTGTTTGGAGGGCGTTATAAACCATAAAGAAGGCGGCGAGCCAGTTCGTGTAGGCAAAGAGCCTCTTGAGGTTCCCGGGTTTCGTCTTCAGGGAGAATTTTCCACCAATGATCCCGCCGATAACCGTCACGAAAGCCAGGGGAATCGCCCACGAGGCGTTGAAATCGCCCCTGAGGGCGTGGCCTGTAAAACCCATCAGGGCAGTGGCCGCAATCAGCGTGGATGCCGTGCCCACTGCCGTGTGCATGGGTGCCCCGCAAGCCAGGACCATCAGGGGAACCAGGAAAGAGCCCCCGGAAACCCCTACCATGCCTGAGCCAAGACCCGTAAGGATGGTAATGGGCAAGGCAATCCACAAATTCACGGAGAGATGATCACCGCCCGACGAGAACCTGACAATGCCAAAACGCCTTCCTCCTGTTTC
>CAZPTH010000178.1:0-5034 GCA_964589315.1 uncultured Thermodesulfobacteriota bacterium | reverse complement strand
AAAAGGTGGGTTGCGGGTTGAGTCCCAGGTATTCCGCCATGAGGCCGGCCGGGGTGCGCTGCTTGTCATATTCCGGGGCCGAGCAGATGATGGAGGCCTGAATATCCTGTGGCTTGATCTGGGCGTCCCTCATGGCCTCGGAAAACCCCTCGAAGACGAGTTCACGTATGGAGCCCTCGTACCCCCTCACGAAGGCACTCTGGCCGACGCCAATGATTCCTACTTTTTGCATAGTTTCCTCCTTAGAAATTTCATTTTCTCCTATTTTATATCATGGAGAGTCGCCGTATTACAGCCTCTCCTTGACCTTGGCCACGGCCATGAGTTTCATCTCGTCCGCGTCGGCGAAGAGCTGACGCCGTTCATTCCTGTACTTCTCCACGAAGGCCGTATCCTTGATGCCGGGCAGGTTGATATCCACGCTCAGCATGGCTGACCGAAGCGCGGCTTCCGCCACGTAGGCCCCGACCCCTACATCGGAGATGGCGCCCTTGTTTCCGTAAGACGCCAGAGGCACGGCGATTTTCAAGACCTCCAGGCACTTCCGGCAGATCTCCATGGGGACCTCGGTGGCCTCCTTCGCCGCCGCCTGCATGGCCTCGGTGCGTTTCGCCTTCTGTTCGTCCGTGTCCTTCGGCATCCGAAGGGCGTCCATGAACTTGCTGAAGACCGCCATGTCCTTGGCTGTCAGCTCCTTCAGGTTTTCGATAATCTGTTTCAGGTCGTCCGCCGCCTTTTTCGCGTCGTCCTGAACCTCCTCATATCCCTTTTTTCCGATGGTCAAATTCGCCACCATGGAGACCATGGACGCGGCAAGGATTCCCACCACGGCGGAGACATTTCCACCCCCCGGTGTGGGGGAATTGGATGCCGCTTTCTCGATGAATTCATTCAGGCTCTGATCGAAAAGTTCACTCATTTTTTCTCCCTCCCTTTTTTATGCCAGTCCCTGAAGCTTGATAGCCTTCAGAAGATTGTTCATGATAATCGTGGTCGTCAGGGACCCCACGCCTCCCGGGACAGGGGTCAGAGCGGCGGCGACTTCGGCCACGTCGGGTTCCACGTCACCCACATACTTGCCGTCTCCCACCTCGTTGACACCCGCGTCGATAACCACGGTGCCCGGGCTGATCATATCCTTTTTCACCAGGCCGGCCCGGCCTGCGGCCGCGACCACGATCTCCCCCCGTCGACACTCGGCCGCCAGGTCCACCGTCTTGGTGTGGCAGACAGTGATGGTGGCGTCACGTTTGATAAGGAGGCTCGCCAATGGGCGTCCCACCGTGTCGCCCCGGCCCACCAGGGTAACCCGTTTTCCCCGGAAGTTGATTCCCGCCCGCTCGGCCAGGGTGATACAGCTCTGGGGCGTGGCGGGGACAAGGGCCAGGTGTTCCTGCCCGCCCAGGAGGTACCCGCGGTTGACGGGGTGCACGCCGTCCACATCCTTCTTGGGGGTGATCGACTCCATGACCACCTCCTTGGTCAGGTGCTTGGGGAGGGGCAGTTCCACCAGGATGCCGTGAACCTCCGGGTCCTCATTCCAGGATTTGATCTTCTGCAGCACCGTTTCCTGGTCGGTATCCGCGGGCATGGTGTTCAGGTCCACGAAGATACCCAGCTTCTCCCCGATCTTGACCTTGGATTTGGCATACCACACACTGCCCGGGTCATCGCCAACGAGAAGCACGGCCAGTTTGGGATTGACTCCCTTTTTCTTGAGTTCGTCCACCTCTGCGGTGATTTCTTCACGGATCTTGTCCGCAATAGGTTTTCCCTTAATAATTTCCGCTGCCATGGTTATTGCCTCCTTTTAGTTTGTTTTTTCCACCTGTAATTTTATAGATCGTTCCGATTTTAATCTCACGAACCTATATCATACTTTTTTGAAAAATCCTATGCGTTGTGAAAAATGGTTCAAAATGGAATTTTGTTGAAGTTTTTGAACGATACGTATATGGGAGCGTTTAGAAAGAATGCCAAAATGACTGAAAGGAGGAAAGTATCATGACGGATAAAGGGATGTCGTTCAAGGGGGTTTCCATCGTTTCGTGCGGGACGCTCAGGATGGAATTGAAACAACTGCAGGAAGAGGGATTCCTCGACGCAGACAAGCTGTTTTTTACCACTCCGGGGCTACACGAGGTCTGCTCCGATCTAAAGGAACAGGTCCTGCGGCGCGTCGGGCAGGCGCTGGAAGTATCGGACAAGATCATCGTGGTGTATGGGAGCCTCTGCTACGTGGATCCTGTGGATATGAGCGGACTGGACAAGCTTTTGGAGACCTTCGGGCCAAACGTGAGGCGCATCAAGGCGCAGAACTGCGTGGACGCGCTGGCCGACAGGCAGACCCGGGAAGAGATCGCGGCGGGGCGAAAGATCTTCTGGCTGACGCCGGGATGGATGCGGTTCAAAGACCTGGTCTTCAAGGACTGGGACATCGGAAAGATCAATGAAAATTTCCCGAAAAACGACGCGGCCATCGTTCTGGACGCCATTGGGTATTACGACAAGCTCATGGAAGAGGACCCCATGAAGATTTTGGAGTATTCCGATTGGATGCACTTGGGTGTCGAGGCGTATCATGTTACACTGGACCGGTTCAAGGGGCTTCTTTTGGATAAGTTGAAGGAGTTGAAAAAATAGCTGGAAGGCTGAAGGATGAAGCCTTTAGCGGTTTGGTTTGAAGTAAGCCCGAGTTCTCAACCTTCGGACTTCAGACTTCAGACTACGGACTTCAGCCTAACCACATAGGAGGAAATACATGGCGTACGAAACAGTCCTGGTGGAGAGAACGGAGCATGTCGGCATTATTACCCTCAACCGTCCGGACAAGCTGAACACCTTCAATGTCCCCCTGGGCCGGGACCTTAATGCCGCCCTGGAGGAGATGGACGCGGACAGGGATGTCTACGTGGTCATCATTCGCGGGGAAGGGAAGGTCTTCAGCGCGGGGATCGACATTTCCGACTTCCCCAAGAAGGGCATCCTGGAATACCGTCCCTGGATTACGCTGATGGAGAAGATGACCCTGACCATCGCCCGGATGAAGAAGCCGGTCATCGCCGCGGTGCACGGCGTGGCGGCGGCAAACGGGGCGGGGCTGGTGGCGGCGGCAGACCTGGCCATCGCGACGGAGGGGGCCCGATTCGGCCTGACGGCCATCGACGTGGGGCTGTTCTGCATGGGGCCGGCTGTCCCCATGGACCGCTGCGTGGGGAAGAAACACTGCCTGGAACTGCTGTTGACAGGGGACCTGATCGACGCGCACAAGGCGGAGCGGATCGGGTTGGTGAACAAGGTGGTGCCGGAGGACAAGCTCATGGACGAGGCCATGGCACTGGCGCGGAAGCTGGCGGCCAAGAGCCCTCTGGCCCTCCAGATGGGCAAGGAAACCTACTACACCATGATGGACATGCCGTTCGACAAGGCGCTTCAGTATGCCAACGAGATGTTTTCCGAGCTGTGTACCCTGAAGGATGCCGAGGAAGGGGTCAAGGCCTTCCTGGAAAAACGGCCGCCAAAGTGGCGCCTGGAGTAGCCTTTTCCCCTGTCATTACCTTTTATCTCGCGGGGATAAATGATATAAGTTTCCGGAAAAAGGAAGGTAGGGGGAATGGATTTCAGCCGGAAATTACAGTTTAGCGAGACCGTGCTTGCCCGTGAGATCGATGACGAGATGGTCCTGCTTGACATGAATACGGAAAACTATTTTGGCTTGGACACCGTTGCCAGTGACATCTGGAGACTTTTGCAGGAAGGAAAGACCCTACAGGAGACCTATGACGCGCTTTTGGAAACTTATGACGTGGATCCAGAGCAACTCAGGCAAGACCTCAAGGGGTTTGTGGAAAGCCTGATCGCCCATAAACTGGCAACTCCGGTGTAGAAAGGCCAATCTCCAGAACGGTTTCCTGCCATCATCCTTTACATTTTTCTGTGTAACAGATAAGATCCCGTAACTTTCTGCGGGCGCTGTTTCCAGGGAAGTCCGGTTTTAAGAACCGGCTGTGTTGTGTTTGTTTTTTGACGTGAGATTAAAGGATTTCAAAATTTCCCGGGTTTCACAGATTTTAAGATCTTCAGGGAGAATTGGATGGACTGTAAGAAGGTATGAGGGAGATCTGGCGGCGTTTGTTCTTGCTGGCGGGGGTTTCCCTTGCGGTGTGTATGTGGCTTTACGCGGATCTTTCCCCGCGCGTGACGGTTGAACCCGTCCGTTTCGCGAAGGAGCAGAAAAACCTGACACATTTCATGGGGGTTGCTTCCGAAAGACGACGGTATCTGGCCTCCCTGCCGCTCGAGACCTATATCCGAAAAATGCTCGACGGAAACGAGGTTGAGTGGAACCCGAAATGGAAGGCCTTCGCGGTTCGGGTCGAGGGAGAGTTGAAGAACCCAAGGCTTCGTGAAGAACAAAAGGGCTGGGGTTCAGATCCCAGGCTGTGGTTCAAGCTGCGGGCGCCCCCCTTCAGGGAACTGGCCCCGCGTTTCATTTCCTCTCCCCACCATGCCCTTTATCTTTCCTATAAAAAGAATGGGAAACCTTCTTATCTAAGGTTTCAGCTTCACACCTACAAAAAAGACGACTTTGCCCTCGGGTCCGGCTACCGTGATGCCTGGAAGCCCCCCGCCCACAATTTCTATCCCCTGCGCGCCTGGGCGTGGCTGCCGGTATTGCTGGGGCTGCTGGGTTACCTTCTGATCCCCTGGCGGGGAAAAGAGGACGGGGAGATCCATGTATCCAAACCCACCGTGGTATTTGGAGATATCGTTTCCCTGGGGCTCTTTACCCTCTTTTTCAGCCTTCCGTTTTTCATCTGCGGGGCCATCCAGCCGGCTGGCTGCTGGGGGATCCTGGCGCTTTTTCTCTGGCCCTTCGCCCTGGTTTGGGTGTGGTTGTTGAAGCTCAACGCGGAGTATGGTTCCTTCACGGTTCGATTTATCCCGGGGGGATTCCGCCTCCGGTCTCTTTCCTTCAGCGGGGACGTCTTCTACGACCAGCTTGAAAAGGTCTCTCCCGCCGTTCTCAGGAAT
>CAZPTH010000177.1:0-5038 GCA_964589315.1 uncultured Thermodesulfobacteriota bacterium | reverse complement strand
GAAACGGAACAACGACTACACAATCCAGCGGTATCCCTACCTGCAATTCAGCGCGGCGGAACAGCCCCTTTTCAATACCCCCCTGAACTATAATTTCGATGGCACGTATGCCTATTATTACAAAAAAGAGGCCGAGAGGCTCCAGTACGCGGACCTCTTCCCCCACATTGCCTATCCGTTCGAACTCTTCAAAGTTCTCCAGATGAAACCAATCGCCGGCTTCAGGGAAACGATGATCTGGCCGTCCAACGTGGGGCCCAATGACGAGGACGACTTTGAGTCGAGGGGTATCCCAGATTTCAGTATCAATGCCTATACGGTGGTCCAGCGGATTTTCAAGACGAGCGGATCAAAGGCTTACAAAAACACGATCAAACCGGAGGTCACCTACGAATATATCCCGGATATCAGCCAGCCTGATCTCTACTGGCTTTCACCAATTGAAAAGAAGAGCGTGGTGCATTACGGGTTGACAAGCTTTTTGATTGAAAAGACTCTAAATTCTAAAGGTGAATCGAGCTACCGAGACTTTATGCGTTTCAAGATTTACCAATCTTACGACTTTGAGGCGGAGGAGGGGGAGCAGGAGTTTTCGTCCATCTCGGCCCAGTTGGATCTTTGGCCAAACAAATATATCTATTCCAAGACCACGACAACCTATGACCATACCAGCGGTGACTTCACGAATCTCTATGAAACGTTGTCCCTTTCAGACAAAAGGGGTGATTCCCTTGCCTGTAATTACAGTTACAGCAAGGTTGAAAGGGGGGAAGACACCAATCAGATAGATCTCAATGCGTGGTTGAACGTTACCGAGAAGATTCACCTCATCTATGCCACGAAATATGATTTCGCAATGGATGATTTTATTGAAAGCACGTATGGCCTGGTTTACAATCCCCAGTGCTGGCGCCTCGATTTCACGGTTCACGACATCAAACGTTCCGAGGATGGAAGCATCCCGGCCGAGACCCAGTATCGCGTGATGTTCACACTGGAAGGTCTCGGCACATTTGGTATGAAATAGACGATGAAGGGTGTCATCCTTGCCGGGGGGACGGGATCTCGTCTCTTCCCGCTCACAAAGATTACCAACAAACATCTCCTGCCGGTTTTCAACAGGCCCATGATCTATTACCCCCTTGAGTGTCTGGTCAGGGCAGGCATCCGGGACATCCTCATCGTGACTGGCGGGCAGCACGCGGGAGATTTTCTGAAGCTCCTGGGCAATGGCAAAGAGTTCGGCCTCAAGCATATCAATTATACCTACCAGGAGGGAGAGGGGGGGATCGCGGAGGCCCTTTCACTGGCGGAATATTTCGCCTCGGGCGAGAAGATTTGTGTCGTCCTGGGGGATAATCTCGTGGAAAGGGGGATCAGGGAGGCGGTCAAAGATTTCGAAACGCAGCCATCCGGGGCAAAGATCCTCCTGAAAAAGGTTCCCGACCCGGAGAGATTCGGTGTGCCGGTTTTTGAGGGAGAAAAGGTTGTGAAGATCGAGGAGAAACCAAAGGTTCCAAAGTCTTCCTACGCGGTAACGGGGATCTATTTCTATGACACGAGGGTTTTCGAGATTATCAAAACCTTGAAGCCATCTGAGCGGGGGGAACTTGAGATTACCGATGTGAACAACTGGTATATCTCTCGAGGAGAGATGACCTGGCACGAACTGGAGGGGTGGTGGACGGATGCGGGAACCTTTCATTCCCTTCTCAAGGCCTCGAACCTGGTGGCGGAAACGGGGGCAAACAATCCATAATGGGATTTTATGTATGATTGAGGGTGTGGAAACAAAGCGGCTCAGGGTTATTCCGGATGAGCGGGGGCGCCTGATGGAGATATTGAGATCGGACGATCCCATCTTTTCCAAGTTCGGGCAGGTTTACATGACCACCACCTATCCCCATGTGGTTAAGGCATGGCATGCCCACCAGTTTCAGGATGATCACGTGGTTGCCGTTTCGGGTATGATAAAACTCGTCCTTTATGATCCCCGGGAAGATTCACCGACTCACGGGGAGATCGACGAATTATTCATCGGGGAATTTAATCCCCTTCTTGTCAGGATTCCCCGGAAGGTGATGCACGGGTGGAAATGTATAAGCGAGACGGAAGCCATGATTATCAACGTGGTCACGGAACCCTACAATTACGAACACCCTGACGAGATTCGTATCGATCCCCATGATAACGACATCCCGTATCGCTGGGATAGAAAAGACGGATAGCCCGTATTCAGGAGGCGTATGTGAAGATCCTTGTTACGGGTGGGTACGGGTTTATCGGAAGTAATTTTATCCGTTATTTCCTTTCGCGCCATCCGGAACACCAGTTAATTAATCTCGATAAACTGACCTATGCAGGGAATCCCCACAACCTCGAAGATATCCCCGAGGGGGAAGCCTACAGGTTTGTGAAAGGGGATATCGCTGATGCGGCCGTTCTGTCCGAGATATTTGGGGATGGGATTGACGCGGTCATCCATTTTGCCGCGGAATCCCACGTGGACCGAAGTATCGAAGACGCGGCGGTCTTTGTCCAGACGAACGTCATGGGGACTTACCAGCTTCTGGAATTCTCACGCCGGTACAGGGTGACCCGATTCCTTCACATCTCCACTGACGAGGTCTACGGGGAGCTGGGGGAAGAGGGCGCGTTTACGGAGGGGATGCCTCTGAAACCCAACAGTCCTTACGCGGCCAGCAAGGCGGCCTCCGACCTGATGGTCAAGGCCTATTTCAGAACCCATCGTCTCCCCGTCGTGATCACCCGTTGTTCCAATAATTATGGTCCTTACCAGTTCCCCGAGAAATTGATTCCCCTGATGATAACGAACGCGGTGCGGGACATTCCCCTACCGGTTTATGGCAACGGCCAGAATATCAGGGACTGGATCTATGTCCTGGATCACTGTATGGCCCTCTCAAAAGTCTTTTTCGAAGGGAAAGAAGGGGAGGTCTACAACATCGGAGGAGATGGGGAGCGGACGAATCTCCAGGTCGTTGAGGAGATTCTCCGCCACCTGGGGAAACCCCGTTCCCTGATAACTTTTGTCAAGGATCGTCCCGGCCATGACTTCCGGTACGCCATGGATTATTCAAAACTTAGGGATGAGCTTGGCTGGACCCCGGTCGTATCGTTCGAAGAAGGGATAAAAAAGACCATTGACTGGTACCTCACCCACCGGAATTGGTGGGAGGCTATCCTTGACGGAACGTACCAAGACGTTTAATTCAAGGGAAATCCTTACGATATGTGGCTGATTTTTGGGGGATCAGGATTTCTGGGGTCTGTAATCTGCCGTTTCCTTACGGAGCGGGGGATCGCGTATGTCGCCCCCACCTCCACGCAATGTGATCTCCGGGATACGGAAGGCGTGAGCCGATGGGTGGACAAGGTTGCCCCTGAAGTAATCGTCAACTGTGTGGCCATGACGAACGTGGATTTCTGCGAAACGCATCCGGAGTTGGCTCGTGAACTCAATACGGTGGCTCCGGCAAGGCTTGCGACCCTATCCCGGGGCAGGAAGGCCTTTTTCCTCCATTTCAGCACGGATTATGTCTTTTCCGGGACGAAGTTGAGTCCTTATATCGAGTCGGACCTGACCGATCCCATTAATGTGTACGGATGGTCGAAACGAATGGCGGAAGAAGCCATTCAGGCCGCCTACCAGGATAAAAGCCTGATTATCCGGACGGCCTGGCTTTTTTCGGAGGAGAGAAGGGGTTTTTTTGTCTATCTTTCGGAATTGTCTGCCCAGTCTCCGGGAGAGGTGACCTTCCCTCGACAGGTGGGCTCTCCGACCTATCTGAACGACCTTGCGGAAACCACCCTGAAACTGGTAGAAGATAAGCGCGCGGGAATTTTTCACGTGGTAAACAGTGGAGGCACGACCTGGAAAGAGATGGCGGAATTTTTCTTCACCTGTTATCCCGGGGGAAAGTTTAAGGTCTCAGAGAAAACAGAAGACAACCGCCCCGCGCGACGCCCGAAATATAGTGTCCTGGCAACGGACAAACTTAAGGAGAAGGCAGGAATCGTCATGCGGCCCTGGCAGGAGGCCGCGAAAGAATGTATTGAACGTATGAATGAGAAACGTGGAGAGTTGTGATGAGAATCTGTATGATCGGAACGGGCTATGTGGGACTGGTGACGGGGTGCGGACTGGCCGAATTTGGGATGAAGGTCACCTGCGTCGACAAAATTGCCGAAAAGATAGAAATGCTGAAGAGGGGGGAAATCCCCATCTACGAGCCGGGATTGAAGGACCTGGTGGAAAAGAACGTCAAGGAAGGTCGGTTGAGTTTTTCCACCAATATCCCGGAGGCCATTCAAAACAACCTCGTGATTTTTCTCGCCGTCGGGACCCCTTCGGATGATGATGGAGGCGCTGACCTGCGCCACCTCTATGGCGCGGTGGATGAAATCGCCCAAAACCTGAATGGCTACAAGGTTATTGCCATCAAGAGCACCGTTCCCGTCGGGACGGCGAAGCGCGTTTCGGAGCGTATCGCGTCTCAGGTTGAAAACGCCGCCTTTGATGTGGTTTCCAACCCCGAGTTTCTCCGGGAGGGATCCGCGGTGGAGGATTTTCTCCATCCGGACCGGGTTGTGATCGGCACGGAGAGTGAACAGGCGATCGCCATCATGAAGGATATTTACAGTCCCCTGTATCTCATCGAGACCCCCTTCGTGATTACCAATAACGAAACGGCTGAGATGATCAAATATGCCTCCAATACCTTCCTGGCAGCCAAGATCTCCTACATCAACGAGGTGGCCAATATTTGTGAACTGGTCGGTGCCGATGTTCATGTTGTGGCCCGGGCCATGGGCCTGGATGGCCGTATCAGCCGGAAATTTCTCCACCCAGGCCCCGGCTTTGGGGGGTCGTGCTTCCCGAAGGACACGCGTGCCCTGTATCACCTGGCAAAGGAAAAGGGATACGATCCCACCCTGATCGGATCTGTAATCCAGGTAAATGAGAGCCAGAAGATGCGAATGGTGGACAAGGTCAGACGGATGGTTGGAGGAGACC
>CAZPTH010000176.1:0-5070 GCA_964589315.1 uncultured Thermodesulfobacteriota bacterium | reverse complement strand
CATATCGCAAAAAGGGTCAAGGCGGATTCCGGAAACCCGGCGGTCAATACGGCTGTCTCCCTGCCTTCGGCCCACGATTCCCTCTGGGGGGACGGCAACAACGCGACCGACAAGGAGACCCAGTATTATTTCTACCAGGGCCGTTACCAGGCCCCTTACGCCTATGGAGGGACCAGTCGCTACGAACCTGGGAGCACGACGACCTACGATGGGACGAACCTTCCCGATTACGCGACCTTTTGCACGGAGTGCCACAACCCCAATATCACGCTTTACAGCTCAACCCTTGGGCGGAATCTTATCAAGATCGACTGGACGACCCAGGGAGGGGAATCGGGGCCCGGCGACAAGCATGGGCGAAACTCTGCCACGACAAGCCTGAGCATTAAGGCCCCCTTCAATGGGGCCCCTATTGGAATAACCATGGGGTTTGCCCTTTCCTGCACGGATTGCCACGAACCCCACGGGGCGCCCAATCCCTATCTCATCCGGTCGGAGGTCAATGGGACGCAGGTATCTGTTCCCACCACGAACAGCGGTAACGAGATCGGATACCTCTGCCTTGCCTGCCATAAGGACGACCAGGCCTACGGGACGTCTGGCACGCCCAATAAGTGGCAACAGGTGCACCACTACGCGGACGACCGTCCCTACCAGCCACGACAGTGCGGAAGGTGCCATACCTCGGGGATGGGCGGCAGCCCCATTCCCTGCATGAATTGCCACATGCACGGGAAGGATGACAGTTATCTTGGATCGTCGAGCACAGGGAGGATCTGTTTCTGATGAAGAAGCTTATTTTTGTATGTGCCATTTTCTTTTTGTTGTGTGGAGGTGCCAGTGCGGCACGGCTTCACGTGTTTGTCAATATAGATTATCGGGGGACTTCTCCCGTCTATTTCAAGGTAAAGTCCCTGAACCTCCTCGATGAAGGGGGAAACCCGGTTTCCGTGCCCGTTTCAAAGCCCCTTATTACAACAAAGGTCCCTTTCGGGCAGAATTTTCTGGCAAGCGCGGAAGTCCCTGAGGGGGCCTACAAGGGGGTTTCTCTCGAAATCGAGGGGGCGGGAAGGGGAACCGCGAAGTTCGACAGTGCCACGGGGCTGGATGTGAAGATCCCGGCAAACTGGGAACTCAAGGAAGGGGAAAGCCGTTGCCTCTTTTTGACATGGGATGTTCAGGCTTCCCTTCGGGAAGGCGCCTTTCGCCCGGTCCTCTACGCCATGCCCCAGGAGCGACCCTTGAGGGGGGAAACCCTCTATGTGACGTGTGACGAAATCAATACCCTTTTTGTGATTCGGACGGATACGAACCGGGTTGTGGCGTCCCTTGCCACGAAGGAGTCCCCGAAGGAGATGGCGACTTTTCCCAGGTCAGATCGTCTTTATGTCCTTTGTGAGGGGAGCCGTTCCCTTCTTTCCATAGAGCTTTCTACCTTCAGGGTTATTGACTCCCTGGTCTTGCCCATGGTTCTCCGCCCGAGATTTCTCACCATGATTGATGGGAGGACCCTCGCAATTACAGATCCGCCAAATGATCAAATTATCCTGGTCGCCGCGGCATCGGGGAGCCTCCTGAAGTCTCGTCGTCTTGGGCACCGCCTCATGAACGTCGTTTACTGGAAGGAGGGGGAGCAGCTTTTTGTTTCTTCAACGGGCGAACAGAAGGTTTATCAACTGGACAGGGCTTTGAGAACCGTCCGGGCTTACGATACCGGTCTCCGGCCCCGGGGCATCTGGGCGTATAAATCCTGGCTTTATGTGGCGGACAGTGGTTCCGGGACGGTAAGCCTTTTTAACCTCAGGACAGGTCGCCTCGTGGGAAGGGTGCGGAGTGGGCGAGAACCCATCTATATTCTGGGGACCCAGCGGCGCCTCTATATCAGTAATCAGGGAGAGGGGACTCTGGGGATTCTCTGGCCAGGACAGATGGCCATCTCGAAGAGGATCAGGGTAGGGGGAACGCCATCGATGCTGGCAGTCTGCAAGGTAAGGCGATGGGTTTACGCGGTTGACAGGGCCGGCAAGGGGATTGTGGTGATTAATGCCACTTCCCTGAAAAAGGCGGGGAGCATTGTGTTGGGTAATCTCCCCTACGGGATTGCGATTGCCCGATGACAAATGAGTCACCTTTTTGCCTCTATTGATTTCCCGGTCCGATTACGTCATAACATAGGGCCATGGAGGCCCTGAGGAAACTGACATCCGAGAAGCGGAAATTCCTCGATCGACTTTTCTTTTTCTCCATCCTTGGGGGGGCGGTCTTTGGATTTTTTGTTTTATATCCCATCAATGAGTTTGTTTATTACTATGAATACGGGGTTGAAAGACCTTCGGTCTGGGCCTTTATCTACAACCAGGTCCTCAGCTCCCTGAAAGGGAATACCCCGCTCAAAACCGTCTTTTATGCCGGGGTGGGGGCCCTGTTCGGCATGCTGGTCGCCTTTCTGTTCGATGCCTGGCGAAAGAAGATGGAGCATATCCAGCAACTGCGCTCCGCGCTCGAAGAGAACCTGGGGGCGCTTATCGCTCAGGGAGAAGGGCCAACCCTGGAGTTCAAGTCCTCTTTCCGGTGGGATTACAACCAGGGCAAGCTCAATCGCGGGCTGGAAAACGCCGTGCTGAAAACCCTGGCGGGATTCATGAACGGGCAGGGCGGGACCCTCTTGATCGGAGTGAAAGATGACGGGGAGGTTCTGGGCCTGGAAAAAGATTACGAGACCCTGAGAAAGAAAAACCGGGACGGATTTGAGCTGGCCATCATGTCCGCCGTCTCAACGAGGCTGGGCCCCGAGTTTTGCCAGAATCTTCACGTGATGTTCCATAGCATTGAGGGAAAGGATGTCTGCAGGATCCTTGTGGCGCCTTCCCATCAGCCTGTTTTCGTGAAACAGGACAAGACGACCAGGTTCTACCTGAGAACGGGAGGGAGTACACGGGAATTGAATATCGAGGAGGCCATGTCATACGTGGCCAACAGGAGATAGAATCTCTGGCCGTTCTGTGAGAACCTTTAGAAGGAGAAAAAGATATGACGGAAAAGATTCCACCTGGACAGCGATATATCCCCTCCTGGCCTGTGCGGACGGCTGAATCGGCGCCGGGCATTGATCCAAGTGACTGGACATTAGAGATTACGGGCCTGGTTAAGGCCCCGAAGACTTTAAAAATTGACGAGATTCATGCCATGCCTACGGTTGAAGTCCACGCGGATTTTCACTGTGTTGAGACCTGGACGGTGCCGGACAACCGATGGAAAGGGGTGCGGATACGGGACCTGGTGGACAGGTCTGAGCTTCTCGACAACGCCCGATACGCCGTGTTCCACTCCCCGGGGGGATACACCTCCGAGGTGGATCTCGAGTGCCTGTTGGATGAAGAGACCCTCCTCGCGTGGGAGCGCAACGGGGAGCCCATTCCCTTTGAGCATGGCTATCCCCTGCGCCTGATAGTTCCCAGCCGCTATGCCTACAAGAGCGTGAAGTGGGTCAATAAAATCGAGTTCGTGGACAGGGATATCCGCGGCTACTGGGAGGAGCGGGGTTATCATCCCGTAGCCGATGTCTGGAAAAACGAACGTTACGGTTAGCTTAGCGGGCGGGCCGGGAGGTTGCGCCCAGGTAAATGGCGAAGATGGCCAGAGTGGCCCCTGCCAGGTCTATGAGTCCCGTGGGGCGTTTGAAGAAGAGGATATCCCAAACGAAGGAGAGGGTTGGTTGCAGGAGGAGGATAAGCCCGGCCTTCGATGCCTCGATCCGTCCGATTCCCTTTGAAATCAGTACCCATCCCAGGACCTGTCCCATAATGCCGTAAGCGATGAGGGCCAGCCAGGTCGAAGCGTCCGGTATGGCAAAGGAGGCACCGGATACGACGACCTCGAACCCGATTCCCAGGGCGGTCATAAGGGAGATGAGGGCAATGACGAAAAGGGCGGAAAGCTCCGTGTATCGGGATTGTAACCGTCGAAGGCTTAAAAGGTAGGTCGAGTAGGCCACAGCCGTGAGGAGGCCAAGACCTACACCCGCATAGAAGTGAGGCTGCGGGGCGGCCAGGTTGTGGGGAAGGATGAGGAGGCCCAGTCCTATCAAGGCCAGCGGAACCGAGATGACATAGCGCAGATTCAGCCGCTCCTTGTAGATGAGAAAACCGATACCAGCGAGAAAAAAGACCTGAAAATTGGCAAGAATCGTGGCCAGACCGGGCCCCACGTAGAAGATGCTGTGGTGCCAGACCGTAAGGTCCCAGACGAAGAAGAGGGCCGTGAGGGCCATGAGGCCGAACGATTTTATGGGAAAACGTGTAACTTTACCCGATACGAAGGCCAGGAT
This sequence comes from uncultured Thermodesulfobacteriota bacterium, assembly GCA_964589315.1. GTDB lineage: Bacteria > Desulfobacterota > S145-22 > S145-22 > S145-22 > JAOZMY01. The sequence goes on along the minus strand of CAZPTH010000176.1, from coordinate 743 downwards.
GATGAGGATGACGCCCCCAAAGGCCATGCGGTAAAAGGCGGAAACGGTGGGGCCCACGTGGGCGAGCTTCACGAAGACGGCGGAGAAGCTGATCATCACCGCCCCGGCGAGGACCATGAAAGTGGCCTTTAATTTTTCGAAAGGTACGGTTTCCATTATGTAAGTAAGGCACCCGAAGGTGCCTTGATTTTGAGAGAAATTTTTATTCCCTTTCTGCCGTTATTATACAGCTCAACCCTGGATTACTGTTTCTCGAATATTGGACTTCAGCCTTCAGTCTTCAGCCTTTAATTTACCGACCGAATCGTCAGGACCGGGCAGGCGGCACGGCGGCAGATTCGTTCCGCCACACTCCCAAAGATGGCCTTCTCGATGCCGGTTCTCCCATGGGTCCCAAGGACGATAAGGTCCACGTCCTTTTTCTTCGCGAGATCGAGGATGGGGTAGTAGGGGGCCTCCGAAGACTCGAGAGAGACAACTTCATAATCGGTGAAGTTTCCCATTTTTGAGATATACCTGGATTCGATTTCGTTTTTCACGTATTCCTGACGTTCCTTCTTGATTCTTTCCCGGATGTCTTCCGTGACATAAAGATCCACAAAGCCTGACTGGGGAGGCTGTTCAATAACGTGGACAATGATGAGATGGCCCTGGTATTTCTTCGCGAGATCCAGGGCGTAGGGGAAAGTGTCGTCACTGTTTTTGGACAGGTCCGTGCAGAACATGATTTTCTTGAACATGGG
>CAZPTH010000175.1:0-5108 GCA_964589315.1 uncultured Thermodesulfobacteriota bacterium | reverse complement strand
CGAGAGCAACCCTACTCAATGAGTTTTGAGACGCTTTTTTCTTCTCCAATTAACCCTTGAGGTCGATAGATGAGGATGACTTCGAGCAAGATCCCGATAATGAGGAATCGGATATATGGGGCCCGGGATTGAAGGGTGTAAGGCAGGAAGTCGGTCACGAATTTTGTGCCGACCCAGATGCCCCAGATAACATACGCCCCCAGGATGGCGCCCTTGTTGTTTCCGCTTCCCCCCGCCATGAGCATAACCCATATAATGAAGGTTCCGTACAGGGGGGTAAAAACGCTTGGTGAAATGGCCTTGGTATAGTGGGCATATAAGGCCCCGCCGATCCCCATGACCATGGAGCCAAAGACAAGAGACTGCATTTTGAAGTTGAAGATATCTTTCCCGCTCATGGAGGCGGACCCTTCGTCTTCACGAATGGCCCTCAGAACCCTTCCCCAGGGGGAGCGAATGGCCTTTTCTATGGCCACATAGATGATGACCATGGCGATGATCGTTATGATGAGATAGATATAGTTGTAATTTGAGGGCTTGACGAGGTTGTGAAAGGGTTGAGGCATGTCCATCAATCCCCGTGGACCGTTGGCGAGCCATTGTTCATTATTGAAGATGAGGCGGATGGTTTCCGCGATTCCCAACGTGGCGATGGCCAGGTAGTCCTCTCCAAGTCGGAGAGTCGGGATGCCGATGAGGACGGCGATGATCCCGCAGACGATCGCCGCTCCGATCAATCCGAAAATAAAGGGCAGGTTCAGGCCAAAAATCTGGTGCACGTATTGGGCGTAAATCCCAGAAGGCATTGGCGTGGTAATCATGGCCGACGTATAGGCGCCAATACAGAAGAAACCCGCAATTCCAATGTTGAAAAGACCGGTATATCCCCACTGGATATTGAGACCGAGACAGAAAATGGCGTAGATCCCCGCCATGATTGCCAGGGAAACGATGTAAGAAGAAATGCCACTGAATTCCATGATCTTTTTACTCCTTCCCAAAAATTCCCTGTGGACGAATCAGCAGGATGAGAATCATAATCATAAAGGCGACGGCCAGCTTGTACGTCGGGGCGAGAAAGGCGGTGGAAACCTGCTGTGCGATGCCGATGACGAATCCCCCGATGAGGGCGCCGTAGATATTGCCGATACTCCCAAGGATGGTAGCCGCGAAGATCGGGATTAGGAAGTTCCAACCCATTCCCGGATGTAACTGGACATCGATGCCGTAGAGAATCCCACCCGCGGCGGTGAGTCCCCCACCAATGGCCCAGGTCCAGGAGATAATTCGCTCCGTGTCGATTCCCGTGACAAGGGCAAGATCTGTGTTATCGGCCGTAGCCCGCATGGCCTTTCCCATTTTCGTTCGCTTGAGGAAGAGGTGGAGCAGGATGACGAGAAAGATCGCGGCGCAGAAAATGAAGATTTGATCAGGGCGGATCTTGATCCCGAGGGGGAGCATGAGAGCGGGTCGGATCAGCCCGGGTCGGAAGAAGATGTAGTCGGAACCCCAAATAATGAGGATGGTCATGCGGATAATGAAAGATGCACCCAGAGAAGCCATGGCGAGGATAACCGGACCGCTCTTCTTGTCCCGCAATTTCTTGTAGAGGATTTTATCGAGAAGTATAGCGATGAACGCGACGGCACCCATGGCGATGGGAAGGGCGACGATCATTCGCCACCCGAATGAGAGCGGGTAGAACCTGCTGTCAGGGAAACCAATCCAGGGAAGCAGGATGGTGACGATAAACAGGGCCACGTAGGCCCCTGCCGTCATGAATTCCCCATGCGCAAAGTTTGCAAATCCCACAATGCGGTAAACCATGGTGAGCCCAATGGCGCCAAGGGCAATGATACTTCCAAGCACGATACCGTAGACTATGAGTTCGATCATCTTTAACCACCCAGGTAGAGTCGCCCCACCTCTTCGTTGGCAAGGAGGGCGTCGCTCTTGTCATCTAAAACATTTTGTCCCATGGCGAGGACGTAACCCCGGTGGGACATTCTCAAGGCCTCTTTGGCATTCTGCTCAACGATAATCATGGAAACGCCCGCAGCGTTGATTTCCTTGATCTTATCGAAAATGGAAGACACGAAGATGGGCGCGAGCCCGGCGGAGGGCTCGTCAAGGAGGAGGACCTGTGGTTTCAGCATCAGGGCCCTGCCCATGGCCACCATCTGCCTTTGGCCCCCTGAAAGCTGTCCGGCCTTCTGGTTTTTCCTCTCTTTCAAAACGGGGAAGAGGGCATAGATCTCTTCCATAGTGTCCGTGTAATCGTCTTCACGGATAAAGGCCCCCATTTCCAGGTTTTCCTGGATGGTAAGCGATGGAAAGACATTGTTGACCTGTGGAACGTAGCTAACCCCTTTCTTGGCCACCTTGAAGGGTCGCAGACCGGAAATGTCTTCATTTCTCAGGAGGATTTTTCCCTTCCGGGGTTTAAGAAGGCCGAAGATGGTTTTGAGAAGGGTTGATTTTCCCGCCCCGTTCGGACCGATAACCGAAACGATCTCACCTTCATTGACCTCCAGAGAGAGGTTTTGAAGAATGTTGGATTCCGGAACGTATCCAGCGTAGATGTTTTCAACTTTAAGAATGGTCATCGGTATTGCCCGCCTAAATAGGCCTCTAAGACCTGTGGGTTCCTTTTGATATCTTCGGGAAGGCCTTCCGCCAGTTTCTTGCCCTCGCTCATAACGATGACGGGGTTGCAGAGATTCATTACAAGGTCCATATCGTGCTCAATGAGAAGGAAGGTGATGTTTTTCTCTTCCCGAAGCATCTCGATTTTGGCAACAAGTTTTTTCATGAGGGTTTTGTTGATCCCGGCACCTGGCTCATCCAGTAGGACAAGCTTGGGGTCTGCCATCAGGCTTCGGGCCACTTCCAGGAGTTTTTTCTGACCCCCCGACAGGGATCCCGCATATTCGTTCTTCAGCTTGATCAATTCGACAAATTCAAGGACTTCCAGGGCCTTTTTCTCAATCTCTTTTTCCTGTTTCATAACGGCTTTCGGTCGGAACCACGTGTTCCAGACCCGTTCGCCAATTTGCCGGTAAGGCATGATCATGAGGTTTTCAAGAACCGTCATCTGGGCGAATTCCCTGGTGATCTGGAAAGTTCGGTATATTTTCCGCGCGTAGATCTGATGGGGAGCCAGGCCATCAATCCTTTCTCCGAGAAACGTTATTTCCCCGTTGTCGGGCTTGATGAACCCCGTGATGATGTTGAAAAGCGTGGTTTTGCCTGCCCCGTTCGGTCCAATGAGCCCCGTGATTGTTCCCTCTTGAACGCTTAACGTGCAGCCCGAGACAGCCTTGAGCCCGCCGAACCTCTTTTCTACGTTTTTGACTTCAAGCATCATGATCCCTTACTTTTCCCATCACTGCTGAAGATTTACAAAATTGTGATTCCTCTTATACCCATTTCCGGGGTTTGTCAATAGTCCATGGATAAGCATTTCGGGTAAGTTCACGGAGGATAACCTGTTCCTGTTCAAATGTTAGTTAAAAATGTCGGTCACCCAGGTTTCTATTTGATTTTCGGTTTCTTGTTTTTGCTGATTGAATTTCTCCTCAATGTCGTTGAGTTCTTTGAGATAACCCTCCTTCAAGGTTTTGTCATGAAGGCTTCCAAGGTTGATCAGGACATTCATTTTCCCGCCTTCAAACGCTGTCCGTATCAGGTGATAGGCGACGCCCGCGTCGCTGAAGGCGTTAATATTCCCGTTTTTGAGAACAAAGACGTCCCACTCGGCGAGTTTCAGGGTTTCCTTCAGCAGGGCGAGGGGCGTAGCAATCGCGCCCTGGAAGGCCTCTTGTATGGCCTTTTTACGTAATCCCTTTTCTTCGTCGGAGCCCTTGGGGAGCTTGAAGGCCTCCATGACCTTCAGGTATCCCTTTGCGTCCTCCTCGGCGAGATTGAGGAGGCGGGGTTTCAGGTTTTTAAGATCCTCGAGAATGTTCCTAAAGCGATCATCAATGATTTTGTCATTTTTTCGCCCGATGGAAAGCTGAATAACCATCTCAAGGAGTGCTGCCGCCATGGCGGCGGAGACGCACGACGCGCTTCCTCCTCCCGGAACGGGTTTCTGGGAGGCGAGATCTTCGAAAAAGCGATTGAGATCCATAATGTTTCTCCTTTTTGACCCTGATTTGTAACAGGAAGTTTAACGGGATTCAATAGTTTACCCGATTCGGGGGACCTGCGATCTATGCTGTTATCCTTTTCCTTAAGCTTTTCAGGGTTAAAGGTCCGGGTGTAATCGTGTTGAAAGGGTTTGAAATGCTGTTCAGGCTTGACAGGGTGGGTTTTTTTGTATAAGCTGATTTGAAAGTTACATGGTGGGTGTGGCTCAGCTGGTTAGAGCACTGGGTTGTGGCCCCAGAGGTCAAGGGTTCGAGTCCCTTCACTCACCCCAAGGGACCTTTTCTTAGGAGACGTAATTGATAGTTCAATGCCCCTCCTGCCAAAGTCGTTTTTCCGTTGACGCATCGAAAATTAAGAGTCCACTTGCGAAAGGGCGGTGTTCCGTCTGTGAGGACGTGTTTTTTCTCCTGGATCACGCCGTGAATGAGCTGGAAGCCGCGGAAGTTCGAGACAGGCTTGAAGAAGAGCGCGCGAGAAAGGCGAGGGAGACCCTGGGAGCTGTCACCGGCATGTATGGCAGGGGTGGTGATGAAGGTAAGGCAGGGGGCGAAGAACAAGCGCTGAAGGCAGCGGAAGAGGAGTCGGTATTTATTCATCCTGAAACAGGTCCGGAGGAACTCTCTGTTGAGGGGGCATTCGAAGAAGAGGCCAGTGAAGAGCTGGAATTCACCGCGGAAGTCCCGTCCCCGGAGGAGCCGGTCGGGCAAGAAGAAGATTTTTCTTTAGACCAGGAGCCAGAAGAGGCTCTTCCGACAGATGAACTGGAAGTCGAACGTGAAGAGACTCAATGGACGGGAGAGTTAGGCCAGGCGGCTGAATTGGAGCTGGAAGGCAAGGAAGGTGATGAGGTTTCTGAATGGCCTCCCCCGGGAGAGATTCTGGAAGAACCCCTTGAAAAGGAGATTCCGGCTGAAGAGGAAGAAAGAGAGGATGAAGTAAAGGATGAAGAGAAGATG
>CAZPTH010000174.1:0-5132 GCA_964589315.1 uncultured Thermodesulfobacteriota bacterium | reverse complement strand
ATCATCACATCCACCGGGGCGAGAATGGTGGAAAGTGGCGTAGCCCCGAAATCATAGGCGTGAAGATATTTCAGCCCCTCGATTTGATGAGATTCTTTTCTGATTTCATCCTCGATTTGCCAGATCGTCTTTTTGCGGTGAAACCGGTCGATCATGTTGATCGTGATAGCCCCCTGCTGGGGATTCTTCCCGCGGCCAAAACTGACGACCCCCGGTTCGGACCCAAGGGTGCTGGAGACCGACAGAACCCCGGGGATCTTCATGATCCCGGCCTCGATGCGGCTCAGGATCTTCTCCGTGGAGGCGAGGGAACGGTTGTTCTCCACCTCAAAGGCCACCTTCACGATTCCCGTGTCCATGGGAGGCATCAGGTTCCGGCCGATGGTCGTCTTCATCTGTCGGGCGCTGATCACAAAGGCAATCGCGCCAACCAGGAGAAAGATAAATTTATGGCGCAGACCGACCTTCAGGATCCCGATGAAAAAGTCCTGAATGGGATGAACCACGGCGTCGCTCGCGCTTTTGATCCAACGCTCGATCCGATGCTGCTTCCCCCCCAGAATATATGGGGCAACCAGAGGGATCAGGGTAATCGAAACAAAGTAGGAGCTGATGAGCGCCACGATCAGCGAGGCGCAAAAGGGGCGCAGGACGGTCTGGACGTATCCACCGATGAAGAGGATGGGAAACAGGACCATAACATTCGTCCCCGTTCCGGCAAAGACGGCCAGCATGACCTCGTTGGTTCCATCCAGAACGGCCTGTCTGAGCGGCTGTTCCACCTCATGGTAGTGCCGCTCGATATTTTCGATGACGACGATGGCATCGTCCACCAGCATCCCCACGGCGACAATGACCGCCGTCAAGGTCACGATATTGAATTCAAATCCCAATAGCCACATGAGGGCAAAGGTCATGACATAGGTAAAGGGAATGGAGATCCCCGTAATGACCGCCCCCTTGAAATCCCCAAGGAACAGGAAGATAGTAATGACCGTCAGGATAATGGCGTCCCGCAGGGCCCCCATCATGTTCTTGATACTGAGGTTGATGATGCGTTCCTGTGTATCGGTGATCTTAAAATCGAGCCCCGGATACTGTTTTCTCAGGGTTGGGATGTATTTTTTGACCGATTCGATGGTCTTGAGGGTATTTCCCCCGTAGGACCGCAGGATGTTCAGGGCGATGGCGGGTTTCCCGTTGCCGTGATAGGCGGAGGTACGCTCCTTGTAGCCCCGCTTAATCACCGCCACGTCACGAAGATGAATCGGCTCCTTGCCGCCTCGTCCCAGGATGATGTTGCCGATCCGGTCGATGGCGAAATATTCCCCTGAGGTCTTAATCAAATACTGGTGATGCCGATTGACCATCAATCCGTTGGGGATGTTGAGATTCTCATGCTTCACGGCAGCGATGACATCGGCCAGCGTCAGGTGATACCGATGGAGTTTGTCTGGATTGACAAGGATCTCCACTTCCCGCTGATAACCGCCAAAGACCTCCACGTTGGCCACGTTCGGCAATCGAAGCAGGGCCTCCTTGATTTCATTATCCGCCAGCTCCCGCACCATGGCCAGGTCGTAATGGCTCCCCTTTCTCGGGAAGACCGCCAGGGTCATGGTTGGTGCCGTGGCATCACTTATCTTGAAGACCTGTGGCTCCCGTATATCCCGGGGCAAGAGGGGCTTGACCTTCTGAAGCTCCGCGATCACATCGGTAGCCGCCGGTTCCAGGCCCTTTGAATATTCAAATTCCGCCAGGACGACCGAGACTTCGTCCTTGGAGGTGGAGGTTACCTGTCGAAGTCCATCGATGGTGGAAAGCTCTTTTTCGATAGGCCGCGTTACATTGTCGGCCACGTCCCGGGAAGAGGCCCCGGGCTCTACGGTTACCACGGCAATCTGTGGCCGGTTGGAGTCGGGAAACAGCGCCCAGTCCATCCGATGATACCCAAAGATCCCCAGGATGGCCACCATCAGGATAAAGGTCATCACGAGGTATGGTTTTTTCAGATACCCTTCGACGATATTCATTGCAGCGCCTCCCTGACAAATTCACCCGTTATCTTCACAGACTGCCCTTTGTAGAGCGTCATCAGCCGGCTCTCATGCGCACACACGACCGGCAGTTTCTCTTTCAACCCCTTGGAAGATAAGGCCACATTGATATCCCCAATGGCCAGGACGTTTACCTCCACAGGGTCAATCTTCCCATTGACCACTGCAAAGACCAGGGCCTTATTTTCCCGGTGCAACACGGCCTCGACAGGAACAATCCAGACGTTCTCAAGTGACTGAACCCTGACTTTAACGGGAACAATTTCACCTAATTTGTAAGGGCTCGCAACCTCTCCAAAATCCGCCTCGAGAATTGCCAGAGAACGGTTGGACGCGACCGGATAGATCCTCGATACCTTCAAGGGCAACTTTCCAACTTCGACAGGGGTACCGATGGTTATACGGGAAAGATCCTCCGGCGTGACCTCCACCTTTACCTTGAACGATCCCTTTTTCACGATCTGGCAGACCGGCTGACCCGGAAACAGGACATCTCCGTTTTTCACGTAGTACCGCGAGAGAACCCCGTCCACGGGGCTCGCGATTCTCGTATAGGTCAGCTTCGTCCGGATACTGGTAATCTCACTCTCCAGGGCGGTGATCTGTCCCCTGGTGGCGGACAACTTGTTTTCGCTCAACTCCCAGGCTTCCTCGGAAATGGCACCGTTCTTATACAGGACAGTATCCCGCTCATAGATCGCGGCTAAATTCTTCTCCTGGATCTTCAAGGACGCGATCTTCGCTTTCAGGACATCGATTTGCGACATCAGTTCCCTGACCGTCCCGTTCTTTTCACTGTCCAGGGCAACGAGAAGCTCTCCCTTTTTGAGGGGATCTCCCTCGAGGTGCAATCGCTTCATCACCTGGCCACTGATTCGTGCCTTCAGAACCATCACGTGATTAGACTCAATCTTCCCAAGGTACCGAACCGTTTGGATGAATGAACCCTTTTGGGCCTTAGCAACCTGGACTGGCAGGGGGTAATGGGCCACAGCCTTTTCCTTTTTCAGTTCCGCCCTTCGTTTCATGACGAGTTTTCGACCCCCAACAACGGCGGCGGCAATTAAAACAATGACAATCAGGATTTTGATTAAACGCTTCATTTTACCTCCTCCTCCAACACCATACTTAAGTATGACTTCGCGTTGAGCCACTGAAACATGCTCTCTACCCACTTGCTCCGCGAATAGGCCAATTCCGCCTTCGCCCGCAGCATATCATCGATGTCACCCGCGCCTTTTTCATACTTCAGGGTTTCCACCCGGTCCACCTCTTTTTCCAGTTGCACCCGGGATTCATAGCTCTTCACAAAGGATTCAGCGGTGCGGACCCTGGCAACGGCATCTCCCACTTCCCTGATAATCTTTTGCTGGAGCTCATAAACGTGCATCCTTTCTTCCAGAACCCCGACCTTCGCGGCTTCCACCTTCTTCCGGCGCCTTCCGGCGTCAAAAATGGGAATCCGCAGTTGCAGGGAAGCATCCCACTCTTCGTCAAAATTGACATGGGGGGCGTCATAGCCCTGGAAGGAACCCACGGCAAAGATATTGGGCATCCGGTCCGCCCGGGCCAGCCCGACCTTTTTCTCCGCGATCTCTACCTTCTTCCTGGCCGCCTGGAGATCGGATCGCTTCGCAAGGGCCATCGTATAAAGTCTCTGCAAATCCTGCTGAAGCGGTTGAACCTTCCGCGGTATTTCGACCGGCTCCAGGGACAGGCTCGCGTCCACGTTTCCCCTGCCCATCAGGGTCTGCAGGGCCACGATCATGGAAACCCGCTGATTGACAATCTTGTCCCTGATGGCCTGCCAGCGTCTGAGGGAATACGTTATCTTGTATCGATCGACCGGGGGCTTTTTCCCATGTTTAATAGCCAGCTCGGTATGCTTCAACAGCACATTGAGGGCCTTGATATTCTCCTCTACGGCCTTCTGTTCCCCCTCCATGGAGAGGATATTGTGATAAAGCTCCGTTACCCTGTGGCGAATCACCGCCCGGAGACGCTTTAAGGCCAGGCCGGCGGAAAGCTCCGAAAGCCGGGAGATGTCCACCGAGAGGGGGATCTTCCCGCCCAGGTAGATGGGAAGCTCATAAAGAACCCCATAGCCGTAACGATTCTTCTCAAAAGGAATCCCGTTGCGCATCTTCTTCGGTGTAATAGGCGAAACCATTAATCGGTCCTCGGAACGGTGAACCGCCGCGTTGCCTAACAGCTCTCCCCAGCGCAGTGTCTTGGCTATTTTGATATTCAGGTTCGCCCTCGCCACGCGTTCCTCGTACGCCCTGATGGAGGGATTATTCTTGAGCGTCTCCTCGACCGCCTCATTCAGAGTAAGTTTCGCCCCGGCAGGCCACCCCGTCGTGACAAAGCAAAAAGTAAAACACAAAAGCCAAAAGGCTGTATGCCATCTTTTCATGTGTTTTCTCCCCCTTTCAAAATGCTTTTTATATGCGTGAAGACCTCCTCGGAAAGCAGGTCGATCTCCGCCTCACTGACAGACAACCTGAACATGGTGAGGAGATGTTGCAGGGCCCCTAAAAAAAGGATGGAGACCGCACGGGGATTAATCTTGTCTGAGAATTCCCCCTTTTCGATCCCTACCGCGATAATCTCCCGGATTCTCTCGTGGTAGTCGTTCAGGAGAAAGGACATGAGCTCCCTTCCCTTTGGTTGGTTATAAAAAAAGGACTCGGAAAGCAGGGCAATGGTAATCCCCCGCCTCTCCTTCAGATAGAAGAGGTGGTGCTGAAAGACGCGATAAAGCTTATCCATCGCGCTCATTGGCCGCCTCGCGATTTCATCCACGCGCTTGAAAAGCTCCTCCCGTATCTGATTGATCATGGCAAGGATGACGGCCTGCTTGTTTTTGAAATGGCGATAGATCGCCGGCTCGGAAATGTTCACCCGCTCGGCAATGGCCTTCATGGTCAGGCCTTCCGTGCCACTTTCCGAGAAGATATCCATACATCTCTGAACAATCTCCTCTTTTCGTGTCATCTTTCCCTCCAAGTTAGTTATCGATAACTAACATAGCACCCCTTTTCGGTTTGTCAAGGACTTTTTGAAGAAAAAATT
>CAZPTH010000173.1:0-5134 GCA_964589315.1 uncultured Thermodesulfobacteriota bacterium | reverse complement strand
ATATTGGACTTTGTTTTGACGTGTCAAGAGAAGGGCGTTATAATTGAAAAAAAGGGAGAATCTCATGGACTGGAAACTCTTTGCCGTCACCTTTGGAACCATTTTCCTCGCGGAAATGGGAGACAAGACACAACTGGCCACGATCGCGCTGACAGGGGAATCAAAAAAGATGTTCACGGTCTTTTTAGGGGCGGCATGCGCCCTCGTTCTTGCCTCCCTCATCGGTGTCCTCGCCGGAGGCATCATTTCCAGGTATGTCCCCGCACACATCGTCCAGAAAATTGCCGCCCTGTTTTTTATCTTGACGGGTATTCTGTTCTTTTTTGGGAAGGTATAGGGGGAAGGGCAAAGGCCGAAGGCTGAAGGCTGAAGGGCAAAAGGCAAAGGGCAAAAGGCAAAGGGCTGAAGGCTGAGGAAGAAAGTTCTGAGTTAGAGGCGAAATGAAAAAGGTTAATTGTAACCCGTATTGCGTAACGAAATCTAAGGGAAGAGAAGACAAAGGAGGGATGAACAATGAAAGTCGCGATTGGTTCTTCAACTCTTGAGCTGGTTCAGGGAGACATTACGAAACAGGACACGGAAGCCATCGCCAATGCCGCGAATTCCAGGCTCGCGGGAGGCGGAGGGGTGGATGGCGCCATCCATCGCGCCGGAGGTCCCGCCATCATGGAGGAATGCCGTAAGATCGGGGGATGCCCCACAGGGCACGCCGTCCTGACAACCGGGGGAAACCTCAAGGCGAAATACGTAATTCACGCGGTCGGTCCTGTCTACCGGGGCGGGCACAGGGGAGAGGCCGACCTGCTGAAAAGCGCCTACCTCTCCTGCCTGAAGATCGCCTCCGAAAAGGGAATAAAAAGCGTCGCCTTTCCCTCCATCAGCACGGGGGTTTACGGTTACCCCATCGATGAGGCCTCCCGGATCGCCTTGACCACGGTCTGGGACTATCTCCTTGAACACCCCGAGATCGAGCTGGTTCGCTTTGTCCTTTTCGGAGAGGCCAACTACAAGGCCTACGAAAAAACCCTTCAGGAATTGCAAAAGGAGCGCGGGGCGTGAATATCCCCCTGGAACCCATAGACGAAGTCCGGTGGCGCATTCCCAAAACCGGGGGGATGCGGGTGGAAGGACTCATCTACACGGACCGGGTGCTCGCCAAGTCCCTGAAATCGGACGGGAGCCTTCAGCAGGTAGCCAATGTGGCTCACCTGCCGGGAATCCTCAAGGCCTCCATGGCCATGCCGGACATTCACCAGGGATACGGATTCCCCATCGGAGGCGTTGCCGCCATGGATGCCCAAAGCGGGGTCATCTCACCGGGCGGCGTGGGATACGACATCAACTGCGGTTGTCGGGTTGTGACGAGCAAACTGACGGCCTCGGATATCCAGAAAGACCTGGACTTTCTCCTCAATGAGCTTTACCGGGCCATCCCCTGCGGTGTCGGGGGCACGGGGCGGCTACACCTTTCCGCCAAAGAGGTCAAACAGGTCATGAAGAAAGGCGCCCGGTGGGCCGTGGAAAAGGGGTTGGGCGAAAAGAACGACCTTGAATTCACCGAAGACTACGGTGTAATGGAATCCGCCGACCCGTCCGTGGTAAGTGATTACGCCATCAAAAGGGGACAGGACCAGCTCGGAACCCTTGGGTCCGGAAACCACTTCCTGGAACTCAGCCGCGTGGAAACCATTTACGACCCCGAGACGGCTCGGCGTTTCGGGCTCTTCGAGGATCAGCTCATCCTCTTTATTCACTCAGGTTCCCGGGGGCTCGGCTACCAGGTGTGTGACGATTTCCTGCACCAGATGGTCAAGCATCTCACCGATCTCCCCTTCTCGCTCCCCGACCGTCAGTTGGCCTGCGCGCCACTCGGCTCGGACATGGGGAAACGTTACTTCGCGGCCATGTCATGTGCCGCCAATTATGCCTGGACAAACCGCCAGGTCTTAATGACCCTCGCGATTCGAACCATCGAGGAGGCCCTCCATCTCGGCCCCAAAGAGCATGGCATGCGGCTTCTCTACGATGTCTGCCATAACATCGCCAAGATGGAAACCCATACCATCGACGGCAAACCGCGCAAGGTCTGTGTTCACCGCAAGGGGGCCACACGCGCCTTCCCCGCGGGACATCCCGCCCTGCCCCGAGCCTACAGGGATACGGGCCAGCCCGTCCTTATCCCCGGAGACATGGGAACGGCTTCTTACATTCTCGTGGCCCAACCCGGTGCCCTGGAAGAAACCTTCGGGAGCACCTGTCACGGGGCCGGCCGCGTCCTGTCCCGGTCCCAGGCCATCAAGCGCTTGAACAGGCAGAAGATTCTCAACTTCCTCTCCGAGCAGGGTATCGCCGTGCGTGCCCGGGGGAAAAAGACCCTCCTGGAAGAGGCCCCCGACGCCTACAAGGACATCGACCGGGTGGTCACCATCGTGGAAAAGGCCGGCATCTCTTCTCGCGTCGCGCGTCTCACGCCGATGGGAGTCATCAAGGGATAAAAAAGCCTTATCCCGCTTCAGGCAATTCATTCCAACAGGTCGTGTAACGGGGAGAGCGGCTGGAGGGATGGGAACGCCAGGGACGTTCGATCCCGGAAGAGGCCACGCGAAGGGTATCCCGGCCGTAACGGGCGTTTACCGTATCCACCGCTTTCATCAAGCGGTCCTGGCGCGCGAATCTCTCCTCTCCACCCGCGTAAAAAAGCGAGGCCTGGCGCATTCCCTGGCGGGAGAGACCAAACAGCAAAACCCCCGCCTTTTTGTACGGGTATCCCGGCTTGAATATCCTGCCAATCCCCCGGCGGGCGGTAGAGACGAGAAGGGGTGTGTAAGCGGTTGGAACGGGGAGATGAAGGGTCAGGGCGTTGGCATACCGCGGCCCCTTGCGATAGGGGCTGGTCGTGAGGTAAACCTGGAGGCAGGAGGCCAGGAGGCGATTTGCCCGAAGCTTCTCCGCCGCGCGGGTGGTGTAGAGCGAGACAGCCTCCTGAAGCTCTTCCTTGGTTTCCACCCACCGCTCGAAGGTCCTGGAACTGGCGATTCCCTTTTTTGACGGGGGGCTTTCCTCCAGGGGGATACAGGAAATACCCCGCAGTTCCCAGACCGTGCGCAATCCCGTCACCGACAGGTGGCGGCGAATCCAGTCGTCCGGCGCCGTCTTCAACTGCCGGGCGGTATAGATACCGTGCCGCTTCAGGGACCGCTCGTGGCGACGACCTATTCCCCAGACTTCCCCCACGGGAATCCCTTCCAGCCACCTGTCCGTGTCTTCCCTCCCCGTGATATTGAAGACCCCTCGATGCCCCGGTTCCGACTTGGCTATCTTATTGGCCGCCTTCGCCAGGGTCTTGGTGGAACCGATCCCGATGGAAACGGGGATTCCCGTCCACCGCCGCACCGTTTCCCTCATCCGTCTCGCCAGGAATTCCAGCCTCTCAGAACCGGTGCCCGCGGGGAAAGAGAGAAAGGCCTCATCGATGGAATAGATCTCCATGTCCGGCGTAAACCGGGACAGCACCGCCATGACGCGCCGGGACATGTCTCCGTAAAGGGTATAATTGGAAGAGAAAACCCGGATGTCGTGACGTTCGATCAAGGCCCGGTACTTGAAAACAGGGGCCCCCATGGGGACCCCGAGGGCCTTGACCTCGTCGGACCGCGCGACCACGCACCCGTCGTTGTTGGACAGGACCATGACCGGCTTCCCTTCCAGGGAGGGGTTGAAGACCCGCTCACAGGAGACGTAAAAGTTGTTACAGTCCACCAGGAAAAACGTGGAAATCCCCTCCATGCCTAATTCAGGGAATGAATGACATGGGTAACCACGCCCCAGACGTGAAAATCCATTCCCGGCGTGATCTTGAGAGAGGGATAATCCGGATTCGCGGGCTCAAGAGAGACCCGCCCCTTACGCCGGCGTATCCGCTTGACGGTCAGCTCCCCATTTACAACCGCCACAACCACGGACTTGTCCCGGGGTTCCAGGGCCCGATCCACGAGCAGGATATCCCCTGAATGAATCCCGGCCTCCACCATGGAATCCCCCTGAACCCGGACGAAAAAGGTGGCCGCCGGGTGCCGGATGAGAAAGGCGTTGAGATCGAGAGACTCCTCTATAAAGTCGTCCGCCGGCGAGGGAAATCCCGCCGGGACCTGTGCCCCATAGAGGGGAAAGAGGCTACACGTTAAACTTGATGACACCCTTGACCTCCCCCACAATGGTCAATCCCTCCCCCCTCGGGTAGACCTCCGGGGAATACGCGGGATTCAGGGACGCCAGGACCACCTGATCCCCCGCGAAAATCACCTTCTTGATCCTGGGTTCCTCCCCGCATATCACCAGGGCTATCGCGTTGGTCTCGACTTCCGGCTGGCGCTCCACGAGGACAAGATCCCTGTCCGCGATGGTCGGTTCCATGGAATCCCCGCGCGCCTGAACGAGAAAGGAGCGATCGCTTACCCCGAACAGACGGGTGGAAAGGGGGATTCGGTCCAGGACGTTCTCATCCGCCAGAAACTCCCCGGGACCGCAACTGGCCAGCCCATACAGGTTCACGTAAACGATATCCTTTACCGGATCCTTCAGAAGGGTGTAGTCCGAGGGATGGCCGGGACGGCGCCGCAGGTATCCCTTTTTTTCCAGCTGCCGGAGATGATGGGCAACCGTGGCGGGAGACCGAACCCCCACCTCCCGGGCGATATCCCGCAGCGAAAGGCCTTCAACCCCGCGCTTGAGAATTTCCAGGATGGCCTTCTGTGTAGAATGAAGTTCCCCTTTCATGTGAACGATTATATCAAACAATATTGTTTTGTCAACATTTTTGTTCTAACATACAGAGAAAAAAATATGGAAGGAATGGTGGCGGTGCAGGGACTTGAACCCCGGACACTGCGGATATGAGCCGCATGCTCTGACCAGCTGAGCTACACCGCCGTAACAGGGCCTCTTTTACTTAAAACGGGAACGTTTGTCAAGATACTTCCTCCTCCTATACGGCTCCATAGGCACGTGTTTCTTACGGTGCTTCCCCTGCTCAACGTAAACAGTCCCTCTCTTTTGCCCTGCGTGCCTTTTTAGAGAAATGCCACAGGTGTCACCCTCAAAAATGTGAATACTATCCAACAATGGTTGACAAATA
>CAZPTH010000172.1:0-5134 GCA_964589315.1 uncultured Thermodesulfobacteriota bacterium | reverse complement strand
TTTATGAAAAGGAATCCAGCACCTTCTGGTGAATCTCGATCTTCGTCTTTTTCTTCAGCGTATTGAGCCAGCTCTGAAGCGCCTTTTGGCCCTTGACTTCCCCGATACGCTTCCTCATATCTTTCTCAGCCTTCTTGACCTCTTCGGGAGTCGGCGGCACGACTTCACTCAGGACGCAGACGGCGTAATCTGAGCCCCTCAGGGTAAGGGGACGTGAAACCACGGGGTTTTCTTTCGTCAGCAGGGCAATCTCGTTGATGGCCCCCGCCAGGGCGCCCCCCAGATCGGGATCATAGGGGCTCATCATGGTCAACAACTTCGTTTTCTTGACCTTTAACCCCTCTTTTTCGGCCAGCGCCTGCAAGGTTGCATCTTTTTTCTTCAGGGCCGAAATCAGGGCCTCGGCCTTCTTTTTCGCCATCTCACCGGCCTTTTCCGTTTTCACCGCCTTTTCCACCTTCTCTTTCACCTTTTCAAGTGGCAGAACCTGGGAAGGCCTGTGTTCCACAAGCTGCATGATGCAGAAGCCGTTTTTCAACTCCACGATGGAAGAGACTCTCCCCTTTTGCAAGCTGAAGGCGTTCTTCATGAAGGAAGGATCCGGAAGGACTCCTTTCGCGCTCTTTTCGTTCTTGGAAAAGAGGGCCGTCTGATGGACCTTCAACCCATGTTCCTTTGCATACGCCATCAAGTCGGGCTGCTTGTAAAGGCTCGTATAGGCCTTGTCCGCCTCTTTGAGAGCCACGTCCTTCGCCTTCTGGAGTTTCAGCTTTGTCTCAATCCCCTTCTTGACCTCCTCGAAGGGTTTGACGTGGGCGGGCTGCTTGTCTTCCAGCTTGATGATGTGGAACCCAAATGAGGTTCGGACCAGGCCGCTGATCTCACCCTTTTTCAGGGAAAAGGCCGCCTTCTCAAACGGTTTGACCATCATTCCGCGCGTGAAATATCCCAGATCTCCTCCCTTCTTGGCCGTGGGCCCCTGTGAATACTTCTCCGCAAGCTTCGCGAAATCCTTCCCGGACTTTGCCAGCTTTAACACCTTTTCCGCCTCTTTTTTAATCTTCTCCACTTCTTCCTTCTTGGCATTGGGCGGAACCTTGAACAGGATATGCCGCGCGCGAATCCTTTCAGGAACCTGGTAGGCCTCCTGAAAGGTCTCATAATATTTTTTGACCTCTTTCTCGGAAACCTTGACCCTGTCCGTGTAGTCTTTCGGTTCGAACAAGAGGTAGGCAACGGAAACCTTTTCCGGTTCCCGGTAAGAGGCCTTGTGCGCCTCGTAATATTTCTTCAGGTCCGCATCGGTCACCGTGACCTGGTCCATGAACCTTTTCGCCTCAATCTTCACATAGGCAAGACGGCGCTTCTCATACTGCAGATGAAGCAACCGGTTGACCTCTTCATCCGTCACGTACGAGGCGGGATCCGCAATCAGGCTTTTTACCTTTTCGTAAAGCAGCTCTCGCATCTTGGACTCTTCAAAATCGGCAGGTTCAATGCGATTATACCGCAACATGTCGAGATAGAGACGACGGCTGAAATGGCCATTTCGCTGGAAAACGGGCATCGCTTCGATGCTCTCCATCAATTCCTTCTTGCTTACCGTGATATGAAGCCGCTGGGCCTCCTGGGCAATCAGGACCTGGTCAATGAGCTGATTAAGGACCCGGTGCTTGATGTCCAGTAACTTGAGCATCTGCTCATTCCATTGCCCTTTGTATTGCTTCCGGTAAAAATCCACCATCTTCTGATAGGTATCCCGAAAGGTCCTCACGTCGATAATGGTCCCGCCGACCTTGGCCACTACAGCGCCTTCATCTCCCCTGAATCCACCAACTCCCCAGAAGATGAACACGACGATTATCAGACCCAGCGCGATCTTGATGAACCACGAGGTAGCGTGTTGCCGCATGAATTTGAGCATGCCTTACTCCTTAAACAAAATTTTGCTTGCGGATGATACTTGATTTACTGGAAAAAGGCAACCTGAAAAGACCTCGTTCCGTATCGTCGCCCCTATTTTCCCTCGTCGCCCCGCAGGTGATTTCCCATAAAATTGCAGAATAGACAGGGGAAATCAAGCAATCCCCTTCTTTTGGCCCCTGAAACCACGGCTCGCAGGCGGCACAAAATATCCAATGGAGACCTTGCCTAAAAGAAGAAGAGAAGCAACGCAAGAATCTCGCCCGTTTCGCTCACCATGCCGAGGATATCCCCCGTGATCCCCCCAATCTTCCGATTGAAGAAGGCCATGACGCCGTATCCGTACGCGAGGCAGAGCAGCAGCACAATGAGGCCTCTCCAGCCTCCGGCAAGGAGGGAGATCACCACCACCCCGGCCAGGGCGAGATAGAAATCCCTTGAAGTTACACCCTCCACGAAGGCGTGTCCCGTCCCCGCCTCCGGACGTGCGTAATGCCCCCATGCCGCCAATTCGACCTGGAGAAAACGACCGATCATGGGCATCAGAATCAGGGCCGCTCTCCACCTGTCCGGATACAGCTCTCCCATCAGGACGACCTTGAAAACGACGAGGAAAACGAGGGCAAGCACCCCGATCGCCCCGATCCGGGCATCCTTCATGATATCTAACATGCGCTGGCGATCTCCCTTTGCCCCGGCCAGCCCGTCGAAGGTATCCGCCACCCCGTCCCAGTGAAGCCCTCCCGTCATGGCAATCAAAAGCCCCACGAGAATCGCCGCCAGGACCCAGGTGGGAATAAGACCGTATAAAAACGAGGCAACCAGTACCAGGATCAGGCCGAGAATCGCCCCGACGAAGGGGAAGAAAACCATGGAACTGCCCATCTGGTCAGGGGTCGGCGCACTCCATCGCCGGATGGGAAAGATAGTCAGAAAACTCATGGCGTCAAGGAACCGGCTCATACATCCTCCGGGCTGTGGACCGCCGCATCCTCGAAACTGGCGATGTCGTTTAAGACATGAGTGGAAAGTTCCAGCAGGTTCATGGCAATGGCGGCCCCCGTGCCCTCCCCCAACCGCATGGAAAGGTCGATAATGGGATCAAGCCCGATCCACCGCATCATCTCTCCGTGCCCAGGCTCCTGGGACCGGTGCGCCATGAAGATATAATCCTTCACCTCGGGGCAGAGCAGGAGGGCAATCATTGCCCCCGCGGTGGAAATAAAACCGTCCACGACCACCGGGCAGCGACTCAGGGCGGCCCCCAGGATCTCCCCCGCGATCCCCGCGATCTCGAATCCCCCTACTTTGCAAAGGATATCGATCGGGTTTTTCGGATCGGGGTGGTGTATGGAAAGCCCCTCGCGAATAACCTCGATCTTCCGACGCAACGCGGCATCACTGATTCCCGTTCCCCTTCCCGTGACATCTGCCGGATCCGCGCCGGTGATGGCACATAACACCGCCGTGCTCGGGGTGGTATTGGCAATACCCATGTCCCCCGTTCCGAAGAGGTTGACCCCCTGGCCCGCCTTTTCCGTCACCAGATCGGTCCCGGCCTTAATCGCCTGGATCGCTTCCGTCTCCGTCATGGCCAGACCTTTTAGGAAATTCCGCGTCCCATGAGCGATTTTTCTACGAACCAGTTCCGGCATCCCCTCGAAATCCCCTTTCACGCCAATATCCACCACGGAAACCTCAATCCCGTAAAATCCGGCAATGACGTTCACACTGGCACCCCCGCGGATGAAATTGGCCACCATCTCGTGGGTTACCTCCTGAGGGAAGGCGCTGACCCCCTCCTCCGCCACACCGTGGTCTCCCGCGAAGGTAAAAATCGTCTTCCCCCGAACCTCGGGTGTCAGGGTTCCCTGAATCCTCGCCACACGAAAGGCAAAATCCTCCAGGCGTCCCAGGCTGCGATCCGGCCTTGCCTGGGCGTCCAGCTTGGCCCAGATGGCCTCATCCAGAGTTGGATCCACACCCCTTATCCCTGATATCATCCCCTTCAAGTCATCTGACGTCATTACTTCCTCCTTTAACGGACGTTCATAAACAAATTTTATCGGCACTGTCAATGGTAATCCCCCTTCAGAGCTCCCTTTCAGAAACAAGTCACCTTACCCTTATTGAGATTAAGAACCAATAAAATAAATAAAACGTTTTTATAAAATCACACTAAAACACCATTGACATCAAGGAATAACGGAATTAGAATCTTCTTCAAAAAGAAAGGAGGTGGGAAAAGGGAAAAGTAGAAAGGTATTTTAACCTTAACAAAGGAGGGGTAGAAAATGCTCGAAAGAATGGGGAATTATTTTTCTGAGTGGGCACATAAATATATGCCCGACCCGATGATTTTCGCGATTCTCCTGACCATTCTTACCTACATCCTGGGCCTGATCTTCACGAAATCCACCTGGTTCGGGATGATCCTCGACTGGTACAAAGGTTTTTGGGTCCTGTTGAAATTCGGGATGCAGATGTGCGTCATCCTGGTCACGGGATACGCCCTGGCCACCACGGCGCCCGTCCAGAAATTCCTGCGCTGGCTGGCGGGTATCCCCAAGACCTCGGCGGGAGCCGCCATGCTCGTGGCGATCGTTGCGGCGATTGCGGGCCTTATCAACTGGGGACTTGGCCTCATCGTTGGTGCCATCTTCGCCCTCGAGGTCGGACGTCAGGGATACCTGAACAACCGGAAGTTCCATTATCCCCTGCTTGTCGCCGCAGGATATGTGGGACTCGCCATCTGGCACGCTGGCCTGTCTGGATCCGCTCCCCTGCTCGTTGCCACAAAGGGGCATTTCCTGGCAAAGGAGATCGGTATCATCCCAGTCGCCAAAACCATTGGAAGTCCCATGAACATCACGGTCATCATCGTGATGTTGATTGTGATCCCGCTGGTCATGTTTATGATGGCCCCGAAAGACGAGAGCAAGATCGAGACCATTTCTCCGAAACTCTGCGAAATCGCTGAGGATGAAGGAACCCCAAAGGAGGACTGGACATTCGCGGATAAGCTGGAAAACAGCATCGTCCTCTCCTGGATCATCGGGCTGGGGGGTTTGATCTACATCTTCTACTACTTCGGGAAGCACGGCTTCGCCCTGAACCTGAACATCGTCAACTTCACCTTTCTCATCGTGGGGATCATCCTCCACAAGCGTCCCATCGCCTACGTGCGAGCCATCGCGGACGGGGTTCGGGG
>CAZPTH010000171.1:1564-5209 GCA_964589315.1 uncultured Thermodesulfobacteriota bacterium | reverse complement strand
CCCGGCAGCGGGTGCCCCCTCGGGCGCGGGCACGGAGGCGGCCCAGCAGGTTGTCAGGGAAGGAGCCAGCGTGGTGATCTCCGGGGCCGTGGGTCCGAATGCCTTCGAGGTCTTTGAGAAACTTGGCATCAGCGTTTTTCCCGTCCAAGGGGACCTGACCGTGGAAGAGGCGTACAAAAGATATAAAGAAGGATCCTTACAAAAAATGGTTATGAAACGGTTATAGACCGAAAGGAGTGACGTGTAATGAAAGTCGTTGTCACATCAACGGGTCCAAGTCTGGATGATGAGCTTGACCCGAGATTTGGTCGTTGCCAGTATTTCCTGATCGTTGACGCAGATTCCATGAAAATCCTGGAAAGCGTTGAAAACGAGGGAATCATGGCGGCGGGTGGCGCCGGTATCCAGGCGGGCCAATTCGTGGCTAACAAGGGTGCCGAGGCCGTGATTACTGGAAACGTGGGACCCAACGCTATCCAGACCCTCCAGGCGGCGGGAATCGGTGTCTACCTGGCGCCTCCGGGAACGGTGCGCCAGGCCATTGAGGCCTTTAAAAAGGATGCCCTTCAGGGTGTTTCAACGCCTACTGTTGATGCCCATCACGGAATGGGAGCCTCTGAGACAGAGGCGGCCCCCGCTTTCGGACCTGGAATGGGCATGGGCCGGGGCATGGGACGTGGAATGGGCATGGGCAGAGGCATGGGCATGGGGCGCGGGATGGGATATCAGGCCCCAGGTGAATCCAGCCCTGAAATTTCACAGTTGAAGTCGGAGATCGATGGCCTGAAGAGGGATCTTGGAGAGATGAAGGAGATGCTGAAAAAGCTGACGCAGAATTAGAGACGGTATCCACGCAAAAAAGTGAAAATATATAGTGGATTTAACGAAAAAGAAAGGCTGAGGAAAGGAGGTGTTACCCATGCCAGGATTTGACGGAACAGGTCCAAGAGGTGAGGGTCCCATGACGGGGGGAGGACGCGGATTTTGCGCCCGTCCTGCCGGGTATGGGCCCTACGGCGCGGCCGGCCGTTGGTATCCGCCCTACGGGACCGGATATGCCGGATATGGCGGCTGGGGTCGACCCGTTTACGGCGTGGGCCGTGGGGGGATTCCCTATGGCGGAGGCCGTGGACGCGCGTTCGGCGGAGGCCGTGGACGCGGCTGGCGCTGGTAACCCGACACTCAAGCTTTGGGGTGGGAGGGAGACCTTCCCCCTCCCACCTGTTTTTTACCCGTCTTTTTATCTATCCATAAAAGAAGAGGAAATCTTTTAAAAGGAGGCGTCCATGAAAGCGCCCTTGACGATAACAATAGCGAGTGGAAAAGGTGGAACGGGGAAGACCCTCGTGGCGACCTCCCTGGCCCTGTCTCTTCCCGAAGGAGTTCAGTATCTGGACTGTGACGTGGAGGCACCCAATGCCCATATCTTCCTGAATCCAAGGTGGGAGAAGGAAATCCCTACGGGGATCGTGGTTCCCAGGGTGAATGAAACGGTTTGCACCGCTTGCGGGGAATGCAACCGCGTGTGTGAATTTAAGGCGATCGTCGTGATCGTGGATAAAGTATTGGTCTTCGACGAGCTGTGCCACGGGTGTGGGGCGTGCAGCTACATCTGTCCCGTTGATGCCATCACGGAAATCGAAAAGCCCATTGGGGTCATCCGGAAGGGACCCGCGCGGAACGGAATCCGTTTTCTCCAGGGTCTGCTCAACATAGGGGAGCCCATGGCGACACCCATTATCCGCCGCTTGAAAAAAGAGGCGGCTTCGGACGCGGAAATCACCCTGAGGGATGCGCCCCCGGGAACCTCCTGTCCCGTCATTGAAAGCGTGGAAGGAAGTGACTATACGATCCTCGTCACGGAGCCGACCCCCTTTGGCCTCAACGATCTGAAACTGGCCGTGGGGGTTGGAAGGGAACTCAATGTCCCCATGGGTGTGATCATCAATCGGGCAGACGCGGGGGATGATCGGGTTCATGCTTACTGCAAGGAGGAAAATATACCTATTCTCCTGGAGATCCCCCTGATGCGGGAGATCGCGGAAGGATATGCTGGCGGTCAGGCCCTCATCGACATCCTGCCCCAGTACCGGGACAGGTTTCTGGAGGTCTTTGAAAGTATAAGGGAGGAGGTGCGCCATGCCGGGAACTAACACCACGCCGAAGCAGTTGACGATTATCAGCGGGAAAGGCGGAACGGGAAAGACGACCTTCACGGCTGCCTTTGCCCAGTTGACGAAAAACAAGGTCATGGCGGATTGTGATGTGGACGCCGCGGACCTTCACCTGATCCTTTCCCCGGAAATCAGGCGGACTTCCCCCTTCTTTGGGAGCCGAACCCCCGTGGTGGATCTGGAAAGGTGTACCAGGTGCGGCGTGTGCACGGAGGTTTGCCGTTTCGATGCCATACACGACGGGGTTTTGAACATCTTTGCCTGTGACCATTGCGCCCTCTGCATGCACGCCTGCCCGGAGAAGGTCATTACCATGGAAGAGTCCCACTCGGGAGACTGGTTCGTTTCAGAGACCCGGTTTGGCCCCATGGTCCACGCGAAACTGGGGATCGCCGAGGAGAATTCAGGAAAGCTGGTAACGGTGGTTCGCAAGGAAGCCATGGATCTGGCCAAGGAACAGGGTGCCGAATGGGTGGTGATTGATGGCCCTCCCGGGATCGGGTGTCCCGTGACAGCGGCGTTGACAGGCGTGACCAAGGTCCTCATCATTACGGAACCTACCCTTTCCGGAATCCATGACATGGAGCGGGTATTGAGCCTGACCACGCACTTCAACATCCCCGCCCAGGTCTGTATCAACAAGCACGACATTCATCCCGCCAACACCCGGCAGATTGAGGCCTACTGCCTGGAGAAGGGGATCGAAATTGTGGGAAAAATCCCGTTTCACAGGGGTGTCATCGAGGCGATGGTGAACGGCAAGACCGTCATCGAGGCCGACGTCCCTGAAGTTGCTCCCGTCGTCCGCCAGGTCTGGGAGCGGGTGATGACAGGCTAAAGGGGAAAGTTTTAAGTGGCTAAGCTGTCAAGTGAAATGTGATGAGCGATCTATGACGAGAGGTGAGTGTTCGATAACGGGTAGTTTAATCAACCAAAGAAGCATCCATGGGCATCATGATCAATGACTTCAAAAACTTCCTCAATAGTCTTTGCCGTTGGGTGTGGTTTATAACTGTGCCACTTCAGGTCTTGCCGCAGCCAAAATATCTTCCAGGTTTTTTGTGTTTTTACATAAGTTGCTTTGGCAAACGGCAATTCCATTTTTTCTTTCGGATTGTCCCAAACAGGCCTGATTTCAAACAATATGATGCTCTGATCAATAATCCTATACCCTAAATCCAATCGGTCACGTATACTCGGGCCTGGTCGCCTTTTTTCCATAAATTTGGCGACAGCTTTTTCAATCTTCTTAATCTCGAATTCGCTAAGTGACATTTTATTACCACCCCTCAGTTGATCTTTCTCAGCCTTCTTCCCGGTTCAAAATCTTTATTTCAACCTATTGCCAAACCTTTTGCCCTTAGCCTTACCCTTTACGGCATCATGCAACTTAAAACTTAACCACTTAAAACTTAAAAACTGTTTCATCCGTGTCCCATTTCAAAGGTTCACACCTCATGCTGCCTCAATG
>CAZPTH010000171.1:0-1464 GCA_964589315.1 uncultured Thermodesulfobacteriota bacterium | reverse complement strand
CTCAATGGCGGCAACGATCTTTTCCGCAAGGGATTCGTCAAGGGGGAGGGGTGTCTGTTCTTTCGAGCGCATGTTTCGCAAAACGATCTCCTTGCGTTTGAGCTCGTCTTCCCCGATGATGGCGGTGAAGGCCGCGTTCAGGCGATTGGCCAGCTTCATTTGCGCCTTGAGGCTTTTTTGTTCGTAGGAGAATTCGCAGACCTTGCCGGCTTTTCGTATCTGGGCGGCGAGGGGGATCCCGAATCGTCGTGCCTCATCTCCCAGCGTGGCGATGAAGAGATCACAGGGCCACGAGAGAGACTCCTTCTGAATTCCCTGAAGGATCATGACGAGGCGCTCTATCCCCATGGCAAAACCTATACCGGGAACATCAGGCCCGCCTAATTGTTTCACGAGCCCATCGTACCGGCCGCCGCCGGCTACGGCGTTCTGCGCGCCGAGGTTTTCCGAAACAGCCTCGAAGGTTGTCTGCACGTAGTAGTCCAGCCCCCGAACCATCATGGGATTGAGGCGTGTGGGGATATGCAGTTCTTTGAGATAGTCTTGGACCGCGTCGAAGTGTGCCTTGCAGGTGTCGCACAAAAACTCCTGGATGTTGGGTGCCTTCAAGGCCAGCTCATGGCAGGCTTCCACCTTGCAGTCCAGGATCCGCAAGGGGTTTCTCACGAGACGGCTCTTGCAATCGGGGCATAATTCTGCCTGCTTGTCGGAAAAGTATTCCTTCAGGGCCTTGTGGTAGCCGGGACGGCAATTGGGACATCCCAGGCTGTTGATCTCAATGGTGACATCGGGGACGCGCAAGACGGCGAGGAAGTCGTAGAGGGAGGAGATGATGTCCGCGTCCAGAGAGGGATCGTTGCTTCCAAAGGCCTCCACGTCAATCTGGTAGAACTGGCGGTAACGACCTTTTTGAGGGCGTTCATACCGGAACATGGGACCCCAAAAGTAGAATTTCTCAACCCTCCCGGAGGCGTAAAGGTGATGCTGAACGTAAGCACGGACGATGGAGGCGGTGGCCTCGGGCCTCAGGGTCAGGGATTGACCGCTCTTGTCCGTGAAGGTGTACATCTCCTTTTCCACGATGTCCGTGGTTTCTCCGATACCCCGCTGAAACAGGCGGGTTTCTTCCAGAACGGGAATGAGAATTTCCCGGAACCCGTAGCTTCCCAGGACACGGTGCATTGTGTCTCGCACATATTTCCAGAGGATGGAATCCCCGGGGAGGATGTCATTCATGCCGCGAATCGAGCGTATCTCCATGATTTTTTCTCCTTTCGGAGGGAGGTTATAGCATATTTGGTGGCCTTGTAGAAAGTGTAAACTCCACCCCCCGGGTTTTAATGAGGCTGGCGTCGATTTTAGAGCTTGCACCTCCCGAGTAATATAACAACAGCCATGTTGATGGGATAGAAAGGGAAAAGCCCCCATGGACTCACGGGGGCTTTTATAGGGAGAGGAGGGAGA
>CAZPTH010000170.1:0-5250 GCA_964589315.1 uncultured Thermodesulfobacteriota bacterium | reverse complement strand
AGTGCATCATATCGTGGAGGGCATCGTAGAGGGGACGGAGATAGGGATTGACCTTTTCAATGAGATCTCCCGGGAGAAACCCCAGTTTCTCCCCTGCCTCAACCGCGGGACGCGCCAGGATAATCCGTTCCACCTGGTGCTTCATCAAGGCGGAAACGGCCATGGCCATGGCCAGATAGGTCTTCCCCGTGCCCGCCGGGCCGATGGCGATGACGATGTCATTCGCCCGGATGGCGTCGATGTACTGTTTCTGCCGGATGCTTTTGGGAGAGATAACCTTGCGTTTCCCCGAAATATACACGGTATCCAGAAAGACCTCTTCCAGGGAAACCTTGTGATTCTCCGACAGGAGGCGGATAGCATAGTCGATGTCCGTGGGATAGAGGGGATATCCCTTCTCGACGAGCGCTCCCAACTGCTCCAGGAGCCGGACGGCCAGGTCCACCTCCAGTTTCTCCCCCTGGATATTGACCTCGTTCCCCCTCTGGCTCAGTTGCACGCCGAGGGTATCCGCGATAATTTTCAGGTGCTCATTGTTAATTCCAATGACCTGTCGCAAAGTGGACAGATCACTGAAAACGACCTTCTGCGTGATAACCTGTGACATTAAGAACCCATCAGGTGCAGAACCACCTGGCGCTGCCGAGGTTTGTTGTCAAAGTCGATAAGGACGATCTGTTGCCACGTCCCCAAAATCACCTCGCCGCCCCAAACGGGCACCGACAACGAGGGCTTGAGAAAGGCGGCCCGCACATGGGAGTATCCGTTCCCATCCCCCCACCGAAGGTTGTGCCTGTAGGAAATATCAGACGGGATCAGGCGTTCGATGGCCTGGATCAGGTCTTCCACCACGCCCGTTTCATATTCGATCGTGGTAACCGCGGCGGTGGAGCCGGGGATGAACACGATTAACTGTCCCTCAGAAATACCGGATGTCCTGACAAATGCCCGCACGTCAGAGGTCAGGTCAAAGACATCCGTCTTGACCGTGCTGCGAAACGTCAGAATCTTTTTCTTTGCCAGCATGTTCCTCAATCGCTCCCAAGTTCATGGAGAAGGGCAACCACCTCGGGAAGGGTTTCTCCCGCGGGACCCTTGATAATATAATCCGAGATAACGCCCGTCAAAGGGGTCTCCTCGAGATTGATTTCCACCACCGTCGCGCCGTGATCCTTGGCTATGGAAGGGATACTTGACGCCGGAAAGACCACAGCGGAGGTCCCAATCACAAGGACCAGCTCAGCCTGGCGTGCCTCTTCGAAGGCCTCCCGCATGGCATCGGCGGGAATCGGTTCCCCGAAAAAGACCACGTCCGGCTTCAGGACGGCGTTGCACTGGGGACAACGGGGAACGGTATTTTCCGTATCAAAATCCTCCGTCTCCCCTCTGTATCCACACCGGAGGCAGACCAGGTAACGATTGGTCCCGTGGAACTCAATAACATGTCGGCTTCCGGCGGCCTGGTGAAGGCCGTCCACATTCTGGGTAATCACACTTGAAAGGTATCCCATTTTCTCGAGATCCGCCAGGGCCCTGTGCCCCGGATTCGGCTCCGCCGCTTCAATCACTTCGATAATCTCCCGGAGCATATTCCAAATCTTGACGGGATCCCGCTGGAACCCGTCAATGTGGGCATACTCCATGGGGTCATAACGGGACCACAACCCCTCCGCGCTCCTGAAATCGGGAATGCCGCTCTCAACGGAAATCCCCGCCCCTGTCAGGGCTATCGTCTTTTTCGACGCGCGGATGTCCTTTGCCAGCTGTCTCAAGAGATCTTCCGCCATTTCCCCTCTTTCACCTCCCTGCCACTGGGAACAATACCAAAACCGTCCGCGACATCAATCGCCCGCCTTACCGCTTCGCGCATGGCCCTGTCCGCCATGGATCCGATGACGTTCAAATCCGCCTGCTCTTCCCCCACAGACAGGGCAAAAACCACGTCCCCATCGTAAGTGGAGTGGATGGGTGTAATCACCTTCACCAGACCGTTCTGGCCCATCTGTGCCAACTTGGTTGCCTGGGGCCGCGTCAGTTTCACATTCGTGGCCACAATCCCCAGGGTCGTGTTGAACAGAGATTCTCCCCGCGGGATCCTCCCTGACTTTATCTGGTCAAAGGTATTGATAAACCGCAGGTCACTCTCCGGATCCCTGGTTCCCGCCAGGATCTCACCCGTCTCTTCGTTTATCACGTCCCCGAAGGCGTTTACCACGACGAGGGCCCCCACGAGGATCTTTCCCAGCGCGAAACACGCCGTTCCCACGCCTCCCTTGGTGGCGTGAGACAGGCCAAAGAGTTTTCCGACCGTCGCGCCCGTTCCCACGCCTACGCTCCCCTCCTCTACCATTTTAGAGGCATTGAGGCAGGCCTGATATCCCATAGCTTCATTCGGCCGAACCCCCTTTTCCGCGAAGGCCAGGTCAAAGATCACCGCCGTGGGAACAATGGGAACCCGGGTAACCTTGACGTCAAATCCACGTCCGCGTTCCTCCAGATACCGCATGACACCCCCCGCCGCGTCCAATCCAAAGGCGCTCCCGCCCGCGAGGAGAATGGCCTGGACCCGATCGACCAGGTGGAGGGAACGGAGGGCATCCACCTGCCGAGTTCCCGCGGCCGTCCCACGGATATCGATCCCCCCGACGGCATCGTTCTCGCAAAGGACAACGGTACATCCTGTTCTCGCCCGACGGTCCGTGGCATGCCCCACGAGGATCCCGGGAATATCCGTGATGGCGCCTGTCAATTTTACGGGATTGTCCTCCTCCGACGAATGTGAGCCCTTGCGTCGTTCATTTTGAAAACTCTAATGATTTCTCATGGGCTTGTCAAGTTGCCATTCTTGACTTAAATTAGTTATAGATGTAAAAATATTAATTAACAAGGGAAACGTCAAGGGAGGAAAATTATCCTTTTCATGCCTCTCTACTCGAAAAAAATGCCTTTCAAGGAGGACAAATCATGGATGTTTTAGCCCATTCAGAAGTTCGCGCGCGCGAACTCGTCAACGCCTTTATGATCAAGGTTTACAACTGGATGGCCGCGGGACTGGCCATTACCGGAGCCATTGCCTTTTACGTGGCCTCCAACGAAGCCCTGCTCCGATACCTGGTGACCCATCAATTTCTCTTCTTCGGACTGATCATCGCCGAATTCGTCATGGTCATTGCCCTGGCAGGATTCGTGAGAAAAATGAGCGGGATGACTGCCAGCGCGGTCTTCATCCTCTACTCCGTCTTGAACGGCGTGACCCTCTCGACCATCTTTCTCGTCTACGCCCGGGCCGCCATCGCCACGACCTTCTTCATTTCCGCGGGGACCTTCGTCGCCTGCAGCATCTACGGGATGACCACAAAACGCGACCTGACCTCGTGGGGTGGATTTCTCTTCATGGGCCTCATCGGGGTCATCATTGCCTCCGTCGTCAATATGTTTGTGAAGAGTTCCGGCCTGAGCCTGGCCATCAGCTATATCGGTGTCTTCGTGTTCATCGGCCTGACGGCATATGACACGCAGAAGCTCAAGACCCTGGCCCTTTCTCGACCCGCTGACATCGACTCGGACACGGAGCAGCGCGGGGCCATCATCGGGGCCCTGACCCTGTATCTCGACTTCATCAACCTCTTCCTCCTCATGCTCCGAATCTTTGGCGGCGGCAGGGAATGATAATAAAAGTCTGAAGTCCGAAGTCCGAAGTCTGAAGGTTGAAATCTCTTGCTCCCCACAAGTTGGCGGCGCAGTTGGCGACAAAAGGAGACCTCTTCGATGAAAAAATCACCTGATTGGCGGCCCGAGACCCAGGCCATCCATGCGGGCGTCACGGGTTTTCCCGACCGGGGCGCCGTCACACCTCCTATTTACCAGACCTCCACCTTCCAGTTTCACGACACGGCGCATCTCAACGACGTGCTTGCCGGAAAGGTGGAGGGAGATCTCTACACACGGTACAGCAACCCGACCCAGCGGGCCGTGGAACGGACCCTCGCCGCTCTGGAGAAGACGGAATCCGCCATCGTCGTGGGGTCCGGGATGGCCGCCATTACGACAACGGTTTTGGGACTGCTTAAAACGGGAGATACCATCCTGACCACCGCGGACATCTACGGGGGAACCTACCATTTCTTCCACGACTTTCTTCCCCGATTCGGCATCAAGACCCTTATGGTTCCGTCCCATGAGGTCGAAGACCTGGAAGCGGCCATGACCCCCGAGACGAAGATGGTCTACGTGGAATCCCCCACGAATCCCCTCCTCAACATCCTGCCGCTCAGGGAAGTAGCGGAACTTGGGAAGAAACACGGATGTATCACGGTTATCGACAATACCTTCGCCACCCCCATCAACCAGACGCCTTCCGATTTCGGCATTGACGTCATCCTCCACAGCGCCACCAAGTACCTGGGAGGACACAGTGACATCATCGCCGGGGCCGTGGCGGGTCCGGAAGAAATCATCAAAACCCTACGTAAGACTTTGAGAATTCTCGGGCCGACGCTCGATCCCTTCGCCGCGTGGCTGATGCTGAGGGGCATGAAGACCCTGGACGTTCGGGTCAAACGACAGAACGAAAATACCTTGAAGTTAGCAGAGTATCTGGCAAGCCATCCGAAGGTCAAACGCGTTTTTTATCCCGGCCTTCCCTCCCATCCTCACCACGAATTAGCAAAAAAACAGATGAGCGGCTTTGGAGGGGTTCTGAGCTTTGAAGTCGATGGAACAGGTGAAGACGCGGCAAGGTTTGTGGAATCGGTTGAGATGATGGCCATGGCCCCGAGCCTCGGGGCGGTTGAAACCCTGATTACCCAACCGGTTACAACCAGTCATCGAAGCTTCACCCCTGAAGACCGCAAGAAGGCAGGAATCTCCGACAGCCTGGTGCGGGTTGCCGTGGGGATTGAAAACATCGAGGATCTGATCGCGGATTGTGAAAAGGGATTCGCGGCGCTTTAAGGCATCCCGCTGACCCTACCTCTACTCTTCCACCAGGGTGACGAAGATTTCCACCCGGCGGTTCTTGGCTCGTCCCTTGGGGTTGTCTGAGCCGTCGGGATTCGTATTGGGCGCAACGGGGTTGGCCTTCCCGCGTCCCTTCGTAACAATCTTGGCATCCTCCAGCCCTCCCTTTTCAACCAGCCAGGTCTTCACGGCCTCGGCACGACGCTGGGACAGGGCCAGATTATACTTATCCGATCCCTTGGAATCGGTATACCCCTCAATGAGGATTTCCTTTACGTTGAGACCTTTAAT
>CAZPTH010000169.1:0-5257 GCA_964589315.1 uncultured Thermodesulfobacteriota bacterium | reverse complement strand
TTGAAGAGGAGCCCTCCGTGACGGCGGATCGCCTTTTCCGGGGGAATTACCCGGAACAGTCCCCCATGATTTCACCCTCATAAATTAGTTATTGTTATCTTTAAAAATCTTGCGTTGGGGCTTGACAAAGGGAAAGGGAGTTGTTAAATAATCCCTTGAAAATGTAACTGGCTGTCTTTAAAAAAAGGAGGAACTTATGAATAAATCGGATTTGGTTCAAGCGGTAGCAGAGAAGGCTGGTGTGAGCAAAGCAGCAGCTGAAAAGGCGGTAAATGCGGTCCTTGATGGAATTTCTGATGCCCTCGGAAAGGGAGATAAAGTCAGCTTGGTAGGGTTCGGGACCTTCAGCGTATCAAAAAGAGGCGCGAGGGTTTGCAGAAATCCGCGGACGGGTGAAAAAATAAACGTGGCGGCAACAAAGGTACCGAAGTTCAAACCGGGGAAGGCCTTAAAGGATAAAGTCGCTTAGGTTGTAAAAAGGGCTTCCCGGGCGGGTAGCTCAGTTGGGAGAGTGCCGGCCTTACAAGCCGGAGGTCACAGGTTCGATCCCTGTTCCGCCCACCAGAATTGCTTACGCGGGGGCGTAGTTAAGTTGGTTATAACGCCGGCCTGTCACGCCGGAGGCCGCGAGTTCGAGTCTCGTCGCTCCCGCCATTTTTTTCTTATCTAATTAAGACTAAGGCATCTTAGATGCCATTCAACATATTCCAATTGAGATGACGATAGATCCTGGACAGGAATGGGGGCCAGGGTTTGAATAAAGTTTTCTGCTTCACGGAAAGGCAAAGGAGGTGAGGGAGAAGGGTTATTTCCAGGGAGGATGATAAGGGGATAGGTCTGTAAAATCTTCAACCTTTCAAGAAAGGAGGGCTAAATGAAACGGGTTAGATTTTTAACGGTGATTTTAGCTGTGGGGTTGCTGATGGTATGGGGGTGTGGCGGCCCTAAGAACGTGAACACCCAGAACGTGAAATGCCCGGCAAAGATTTCATGGCAGGTTGTGCCGGAGGCCCAGGTGACCTCGTTTGAGTGCATGCAGACAACCTACAAGAAAAAGCCGGCCATTGCCTTCGTGATGGGGCTGAAAAACGTTTCAGATAAGCCCATGCGCTACAAGGTTCACATCTTCCTCGTGGAGGAAAACAAGGCGGTTGGTGGTAAGGTCCCAAGAAAGGGCAAGAAGAATAAAAAGACCGGGAAAAAGGGGAAACCCCTCCTTCAGCCGGGTCAGACAGTGAAGGTCAAATATCCCGTTGCTAAAACAACCACCCTGCCGGCAAAGTTGGAAGTGGTTGTTGAAACATGCCCTGCGCTTTAGGAAACCTCACTTAAAGGAGGCGTATCATGAAACGATTTATAAGTATCCTTTTTTTCATGGGTTTGGTTCTTTGTTTTATCTCCCTGATGGCTGCCCCTGTCCAAGCTAAAACGGAGTATATCTCCATCGGAACAGGAGGCACGGGAGGGGTCTACTATCCTTATGGTGGTGGACTTGCGGAAATCTGGACGAAGTATGTGAAGGGAGTCAAGGCCGTAGCCGAGGTGACTGGCGCGTCCGTTGAGAACGTCAAGTATGCGGATCGTGGTGAAACAGTCATTGGCGAGGCCATGAACGATGTGGTTTTCCAGGCCTACAATGGTATGGGAAAGTTCAAGAAAAAGAAGAAAATCTATACCATGTTTTGCATGTATCCGAACCTGTTCCACGTGGTGGCCTTGAAGAAATTGGGACTGAAAAGCATCTATGACGTCAAGGGAAAGCGGGTTTCCATCGGCTCTCCCGGGAGCGGGACGGCCTATATGTCGAATCTCGTCCTGGGGGCCTTGGGCATTCCCACGGGGAGTTTCAAGGTTTACAGGCTCTCATTCAACGAAAATGCCAACGCCCTGAAGGACGGGACCATCGATATTGGTATCTGGTGCGTGGCGGCACCGACCTCGTCCGTCATGGATCTGGCCACGACCCATCCCATTGATATCCTCAACTGGAGCAAGGAGGACATGGCCAAGGTCCAAAAAAAGTATCCCTTCTACCGTCCTTACGTGATTCCGAAGGGAACGTATAAGAGTGTGGATTACGATGTTCATACCCTTTCTGTATGGAACTCTGTGGTTTGCTGGCAGAAGCTTCCCGAGGACCTGGTTTATCGCCTCGTAAAGGCCGTCTATGAACATCGCGATTACCTGAAGAAGATCCATCCGTTTGCGCGGTTTACCACCCCTGAAAACACCTTGACGCAGGCGGTTGCCCCGCTGCATCCCGGGACGGTCAAGTATTTTAAAGAGTTGGGTTTGAAAATTCCTGACAGGCTGCTGCCAAAAAAGTAAGGTGAAAATTAAGGGAAAGCCGGGCCCCTGTCAGGGTGGGCCCGGCTTTTTCGGTATGTGCAGATGAGACTGAGACGAAAACTCGGGATTCTGATTTTGTTTTTCCTCTCCGTTGCGTTTGCGGGGAGTCGCGCGCAAGCGGCACCACTCGAGCTTGTTGTAAAGACATTTCAAGGGACGCCCCTCATTGAGATCCCCGTCAAACAGGGGGACACGTTCACCATTTACTATATTCATTCCGTTGATATTTCTCCCGTTTACGAGGTCTTCTCCGTGGACAGGAAAAGGGGAATCATCCTGCAACAGTCCTGCATGAAGATGTTCGGGGCCGGTTTTGACCCATGGGAGGCCCACGGCAAGATTGTCGAAGAAGGGGGCTGGGAAAAGATGGTGAACCTGAATGTTCCCCTGGGGTCTTTCCTGTTGAGGGTGGGAGCCCCGACCGTGGATCACACATTGAAGATCAGGGGAATGAATATCTACCTGAGTCGAATGATTCCCGAAAAGAGGGTGTGGATAACCGTGACCGAAACGTCTCCGAAAAAAGCCGCGAAGGGACATAAATAATGGTTGAAGACAAAAGAGAATCGCAGACGGAAGTGGTTGAGGAGTACAAGGTAAACAAACGAAAACTGGTGGGGATTGCCGGTCTTTGTGTAACGGTTGTGGCCGTTTCGCTTTCCCTTTTCCAGCTTTACACAGCGGGAATTCGCCCTTTGACGGCCATCTACCAGCGTTCCATCCACCTGACGCTGATCCTCATTCTTACCTTTCTGATATTTCCCTTCTCGAAGCGGGGATCCAAGACAAAAAAGGATATTTTCTTCTGGATCGACGTCCTTTTCGTCCTTTTGGCCATCGCCGCCGGGCTCTACATCTTTCTGAACTATGGAAGTATTATGGAACGCCAGGGAGACTGGACACGCACCGACCTCTTCTGGGGATGTATCGCCACCTTCCTGGTCCTTGAGGCGTGTCGAAGAACCATCGGACCCGTCATGAGCATTATCGGAATCATCTTCATCCTTTACGCCTATTTTGGCCCCTACATGCCGGAGGCCCTGGCCCATCGCCCCTACAGCCTGGAGAGAATCGTCACCCTGCTTTACCTGACGACGGAAGGGATCTTCGGCCTCCCCCTGGGGGTCGCGGCAACCTTTGTCTTTATATTTGTCCTGTTTGGGGCCTTTCTCGAAAAGACGGGCGGCGGAAACTTTTTCATCAATCTTGCCTATGCCCTGACGGGGCGGATGACGGGAGGGCCTGCCAAAACGGCGGTCCTTGCCAGCGGATTCATGGGGTCCGTTTCCGGCAGTGCCATCGCCAACGTGGTAACAACGGGGACCTTTACCATCCCCATGATGAAGAAGATTGGATACAAGCCACATGTGGCGGGAGCGGTTGAAGCGGCCGCCTCCACCGGGGGACAGCTCATGCCTCCCATCATGGGGGCCGGTGCCTTTCTCATGGCGGAGTTTACCAACACACCGTATATTCATATCATCAAGATTGCCCTGATTCCCGCCATCCTTTATTACCTGACGGTCCTGTTCTTTGTCCATTTCGAGGCGAAAAAGATGGGATTCTCAGGGCTGGACAAGAGCCAGCTCCCGAAATTGGGAGAAACCATCAAGGCGGGGTTACACTTCCTTATCCCCCTGGCCATCCTGATCTACGTCCTGGTGAACAACTACAGCCCCATGATGGCGGGATTCATCGCCGTGGTTTCCGTGTTCGCGGTCTCCATGATTCGGCGGGCGACCCGCATGAGCCTGAAGGATATCATCGAGGCCCTGGAACTGGGGGCGAAGAATGCCATTACGGTGTCGATTGCCTGCGCGGCGGCGGGAATTGTCGTGGGAATGGTCAGCCTTACGGGGATGGGGCTGAAATTCTCGAGCTTCGTGGTCTCCCTCTCCCATGGCATTCCTCTCCTGGCGATCCTCCTGATCGGGCTTGCCTCCCTTGTGCTTGGGATGGGGCTGCCCGTGACGGCCTCCTACATTGTCCTGGTCATCCTGGCAGGGCCGGCCCTGACCAACATGGGAATCGCCCTGGTCACGGCTCACATGATCGTTTTCTGGTACAGCCAGGATGCCAATGTCACGCCGCCCGTATCACTGGCGTCTTTCGCCGCCGCGGGTATCGCGGGGGCGAACCCCATGCGGTGCGCCTTTGCCTCCTGGAAGATTGCCAAAGGACTTTATATTATTCCCATTATCATGGCCTACCAGCCCCTGCTCCTCAACGGCCCCTTCTGGGAGGTGCTCCGGACCATCGTCTTTGCCGCGCTGGGACTGATCGCCTTTACGGCCTTTATGGAGGTCTATCTCTTTCATCGCCTGAATCTCATCGAGTGGGTCATCCTGGGGGCGGCTACCCTCTTCATGTTCCTGACGGATCTCAAGACGGACATCATCGGGGGGATCCTCTTTCTCCTCGTTATCTTCTCGCAAAAGGTTTTGTGGAAGAATGAGTGGCAGGGGATTCTCGGGATGCAGTGGCGAAAAAAAACCGCTTCATGACAGGAAAGCCTTTTTCGGTCGGCGTGGTTGACTAAAATGGAAAATAAGGGTAAGTTCTGCGCGTTTTGTAGATACCGGAGGTAGGAAGTGAAAGAAGGGATTTTGTTATACGTCACTCAGGGAAAGACGGTAACCGAGGAACAACTCTCGCAGTTTGTCGAGATGAACAGCCTCGGGGGAGTTCCCGTCATTGTTTCAAGCCAGGCCGAGGGGATGCCGACCTTTTACGAGGCTTACAAGTCCCTCGCAAGAAAGGGAGTCGATATCGTTGAATGTTTTTCGGCCAAACTCACGGAAGAGGGGGACCTGGAACTTCTCCAGGCAAACATCACGCTTCCCGTGGGAATTGACCTGTTGAAATTCTGTACCCCGGAAGAGTTGGGGCTGGGGGATGAAATGGGTGG
>CAZPTH010000168.1:0-5301 GCA_964589315.1 uncultured Thermodesulfobacteriota bacterium | reverse complement strand
GGAAGGTGATTCCCCTCAGCCCCCTGTCCCGGATAAAAAACAGGACCTTGTCGTGATCCGAACCGTCTTTGAGCAGCTTTAATGTCTCCAGGGCCTCTTTTGAGTTCCGTTTCCGCCGGGGGGGATGAATGGCGAGGATCTCGCCGCCCCCCAGGGTTTGAATCTTTCCCGAGCCCCGGATGACGAATCGGTCTTTCGGCAGGGCGATGACCGGCTCCTCGAAGACGAACTGGACGAACCCCTCGTCGGAGGGGCCGAGGTCTTCTTTGTCCAGCAGGTAGATCTTCGCCAGATGGAGGGAAGTTCCCACGTGGAACCGATGGGTCGAAGCGTGGGTAATGGGGTGTTCCGCGGTGGGCAGCATGGTGAGATAACCGTCGAGCCTTCGCGTGGGGGTCATGGTTCCCGGGTGAATCAGGACTTCTCCCCTCTGGACCTCGCGTTTTTCCACACCCTGGAGGTTGACTGCCGTGCGCTGCCCGGCGAGGGAAAATTCGGCGGGCTGGTTGTGAACCTGGATGCCCCGGACCCGGCACCGTCTGCCGGAGGGAAGGATTTCGATCTCGTCTCCCACCTGGAGCTTTCCGGAGATCAGCGTCCCTGTGATGACCGTGCCGAACCCCTTCATGGTGAAGACGCGGTCGATGGGAAGCCGGAAGATCTGGTCCGTTTCCCGGGTGCTGATGTCCTGGGTCACGGCCTCGATGGCCTCGACGAGCTCCGGAATTCCCTCGCCTGTCACGGAGGAGACGGGATACATGGGGGCGTCTTCCAGGAAGGTTCCCGTGACCAGGTCCCCGATGTCGTCCCGGACCAGCTCCAGCATTTCCTCGTCCACCAGGTCTTTCTTGGTGATGGCGATCAGGCCCTTCCTGACGCCCAGGAGCCGGCAGATCTGCACGTGTTCCACGGTCTGGGGCATGACCCCTTCATCGGCGGCGACCACGAGGAGGACGACGTCGAGGCCGCTGGCCCCCGCCACCATGTGCCGGACGAACTTTTCGTGCCCCGGGACGTCCACGATGCCGATTTCGGTTCCGGAGGGGAGGGTGAGGTGGGTGAATCCCAGCTCCGTGGTGATGCCCCGCTCCTTTTCCTCCTTGAGGCGGTCCGTGTCGACGCCCGTCATGGCCTTGATGAGCGCGGTTTTCCCGTGGTCGATATGGCCGGCGGTTCCCAGGACGAGGGTACGGGCCGTCATGGCTTCTCCCTCCCGGACGCCATTTCCTGCAAATGGGCCCTGATGCGGTCCACGGGCGCGAGGCGGTTGAAGAGGGAAACGGCAAAGACGAGCACGACGATGTCATCGATCTCCCCGATGCCGGGGAAGAGGAAATCCGGGATCAGGTCATAGGGGGATATAAGGTAGACAAGGGCGAAGATGGGGATGAGCTTGAGAACCCAGGAAACCTCCGGGTCGCGGAACAGCTTGAAAAAGAGGACGAGTTGATCGAGGGAAAACCAGCGCGGGACCTTGCTCTTGGTGGTATTATCCATGGCGATCACGGCATCCCGGCGAATTTTTTGGCGGTTTCGCGCGCCTCGGCGATGATGGCGTCTTCGTCAGGGACGATCCCGTCCTTCATCAGGACCTTCCCGTTACAGATGGTGGTAGAGACGGCGGTGCCGTTCACGGCATAGATGAGGTTTGAATCGAGGTGGTAGAGGGGGACATTCTGGGGGTGGTCCAGGTCGATGAGGACCACGTCCGCCGGTTCGCCGGGCGCGAGTGTTCCTTTCCCGACACGAAACGCCTTGTATCCCTCTTTCGTCAGGATATCCAGGGCCTCCCCCGCCGGCATGAGGGTCGGGTCGTTGGCCTGCCATTTCTGGAAGAGAGAGGCGAATTTTGCCGTTTCCAGCATGTCCAGGTTGTTGTTGGAGGAACATCCGTCCGTCCCCAAAAGGATGGACGCGCCCCGTTCAGCGAGCGCCTTGTAAGGAAAAATATCTCCGACGGTCAGCTTCATGTTGGATACGGGGTTGTGAACGAGGTGAGCCCCCGACCGCGCCAGGAGATCCATCTCCCCCTCGGTGAGGTGGTTGCAATGGGCGGCGAAGAGCCTGTCGGAGAGGAGCCCGATGTCGTCGAGGTATTCCACCGGCCGCATCCCGTGCGCCTTCAGGCAGTCGTCCACCTCCTGTTTCGTCTCCGAGAGGTGGATATGGACGGGCAGGTCGCGGGATTCCGCGGTGTCCCTCACCCACTCCAGGGCCTCCCGTGAGACCGTATAGATGGCGTGGGGCCCCAGGGCGATCTGAATGAGGGGATGTTTGCCCTGAAACATCTCGAGATAGCGAAGGTTTTCCTCGACCTGCTCCTTGCGTTTATTGGGGTCGAACAGGTCGATGAAGACGGCGGAGAGCACGGCCCGGATTCCCATCGATTCCACCGCCCGGACGGCGCCGGGAAGGTGCCAGTACATATCGTTGAAAAGGGTCGTCCCCGTCTTGATCATCTCCAGGCAGGCCAGGCGGGTGCCCGCGTAGACGTCTTCTTCCGTCAGTTTTGCCTCGGCGGGCCAGATCTTCGTTTCGAGCCACGGTTTCAGTTCCATGTCGTCCGCGAAGCCGCGGAAGAGGGTCATGGCCGCGTGGGTATGCCCGTTGACGAAACCGGGGATGGCGGCCTTGTTCGCCCCGTTGATGAGCTCATCGCCATCCTCCTGTGGGAGGGACGTGGCGATGGCCGCGATGCGTGTTTCCCGGATGCGGATATCCGCCGTTTCACCGTTGACGAGGACATTCTTGATCAGGATGGACATGTCAGCTCACTCCCGGATTCGAGGACGATTTTCAGGATGGTTTCCATCTTCTCCGTGTTTTCCCTGACGACCTGGTGGAATTTCTCCTCCGTTAAGGGGGGGCTTCCAATTCCGTGGGCGTAGTTGTCGATGCTGCAGACGCAGCAGTAGGCCAGGCCCGCTTCCTGCGCGATGGTGGCTTCCGAGGCCGCCGTCATGCCCACGCAGTCGGCAAATTGCGCGAGGAGCCGGATCTCGGCGCGGGTCTCGAATCGCGGCCCCTGTGTCTGCCAGTAAACGCCCTGTTCGAAGAATGAAATCTCCCGCTCGCGTAAAAGCCGGATGAGCGACGCGCGAAGGGGCTCGTCGAAGGCGGGAACGATATGAGGGTCGTGATTGCTTTCAAAGAGCGTGGGCACGGCCACGAGGCTGATGTAATCGTGGGGAATCAGGAGACTGCCCGGGGGGATGGCCTCTTTCAGGCTTCCCACCGACTGAAAGCCGATAACGCACCGAACCCCCGCGTCTTTGAGGGCGGTCAGATTGGCCTGGTGCCGAACCCGGTGCGCCGGGGTCTCGCCCTCCTTCCCGTGGCGAAACACGACAGCCGCGCTTTTGAGATGGGTCATGTCCGCGTTCCCGAAGGGCGTGGCAACCGACTGGACGGGGCGGCCCTTGATGGATTCGCTGTAGTGGAAACTCGTTCCAATGATGATTCCAAGCCTGTTTCCCATGTGTGACCCTCCGAAGTTTATCTACTTGGTTTTGTTCTGGGTGTCAAGGAATGAAGGCTTTACGACGGGGATGAACGCAAAACCGAGGCAAGCGTGGGTATCCTTGTAAAAAACATTGGAAATAGTATAGTGTTTTACACCGCAGGGCGATGGCGAAATCTAAACAGGCCGTCGCTTATACAATCGGAAGGGAGGGGATCACATTGTTCCGAAATGGCAGAAATTACTTTCTGATGGCGCTGACCGCCGTCACGTTCGTCGGGGGTTACGCCTTTTTGAGATACGCCTATCACGTGGCGGACAGGTTTCCGTTTACCCAGGAGATTGTCCTGGTCGTCCTTGGGACGGTCGCCACTGTCCTGATAACCGCCCTCCTTCTGAACAAACAGACGGCGGTAGAGGTGCAAAAAGAGCAGAATATCAAGTTTCTCGAGCTAAAGCGCAAAAACTACGAGGATCTCATCAACCAGATCGAGGATATCGTATTGTCGGAGAAGATCACGGACGAGGACATCGTTCGGTTCCAGTTTATCACCCATCGTCTGGCCATTTCCTCGTCTCCCCCGGTTCTGGAGGAGTATCACAACTTTCTCGAGGCGTTGAACGCGGCGGCGAGCGATCGAAGCATCACGGGAGAAGATCCAAAGAAATTGTCGGAAAGCCTGGCGAACCTGACGGTAAAGATTCGCGCGGACCTGATCGGTGACGCGGATTTCGAGGCGGATTACACCCAGGAACAGATCAAGAGGCTCATCCTCACGAATTCCGACGAGTCGATGGAACTGTCGGAAAACCAATAACATCTTGTAATCTTTTTGCACTGTTGTAAAATATCTCAAAAAAAGGGGAAAATCATGTCAGAGGAAAAACAATCAGTCCCGATGAGCCGGGAAGAGGCGCTGGCTCTTCTCAAGTCTTACGTTCACCAGGAAAACCTTGTCAAGCATTGCCTGGCGACAGAGGCTATCATGCGGAGCCTGGCCGAGCGCTTTGGCGAGGATCCGGACAGGTGGGGGATCGCGGGCCTGCTGCACGACCTGGATTACGAGGAGACCTACGAGACGCCGGAGCAGCACGCCAAAAAGACGGCGGAAATCCTGAAGGAAAAGGGATTCCCTCAGGACATGATCGATGCGATCCTGGCCCACAACGCGGAGGCCCTGGGTATTGAGCGGAAGACTCGCTTCGATTACGCGATTACCTGCTCGGAGTGCATCACGGGCCTGATCACGGCCACGACGCTCGTCTATCCTGACAAGAAACTGGCGAGTGTCAAACCCAAGTCCATCACGAAGCGGATGAAGGAGAAGGGGTTCGCTCGAAGCGTCAACCGGGACCTCATCCGCCTCTGTGAGAAGATCGACATTCCCCTTCCCGAGTTCGCCGTCATAAGCCTGGAGGCCATGAGAACAATCTCGGACGACTTGGGGCTGTAGGACGACGATCAGGACACCCCGTTTGACGACGGGGGAGAGGATGTTTAGATTTTTGATGGGGAAGAATTTTGGAAAGGCTTCGTCCTGAGACCTGATTTTTCTGCCATTGACTGATTGTCACAGAACTAAAGGAAGGTGAAAGGAAATGATGTTACCCTATGATATGCCGCCCTACCGCCCCCCGAGCGAGGCCTACAGCGTTCTCATCAGAGCCACGCGGGGGTGCCCGTGGAACCGGTGCACCTTTTGCGGCATGTATAAGGACGAACGGTTTGAAATCAAACCGGTAGAGAGTATCAAGAAGGATATTGATGCGGCCTGTGCCTTCTATGGACCGAACGTGAAGCGGGTTTTCATCGGGGATTCCAACAGCCTGGTGATGAAGCC
>CAZPTH010000167.1:0-5331 GCA_964589315.1 uncultured Thermodesulfobacteriota bacterium | reverse complement strand
TAAGGTTCTCCTGGGTGCTGTATCCCGCTCCAATCCCGATGGAACCCCACTTCCCTTCCTCCACTTTGACATCGACATCAACCGCATCTTTCTTCTCGGGATCCTTATGTGTCGAGATATCAACCTTTTCAAAGAGCTGCGATTCCTTCAGGCGGTGTCGGCTTACCTTCAATTTCCGGCTCGAATACAGCTCTCCCTCCGCGAATGCGAGGTCCCTTCGGATGACATTATCCCGCGTAGACATATTCCCCGTGATGTTGATCTTACCAAAATAAACCTTCCGACCCTTCCGGATATCGTAGACAATCTTGACCGTCTTATTTTCCTTATCAAGATTTGTAATGGGGTTGACATCCACGTAGGCGTATCCCTGATCAGAATACAAATCCGTCAGGTTCATGATGTCCGACCGCACAACCGAGCTGCTGTAAATTTCACCAGCCTTGGTTTTCACGAGTTTCATCAGTTCCTTTTTGGGTTTTAACATGTCTCCCCGGATATCAACACCGCTAACCTTGTACTGGGGACCCTCATGAATTCGGAAGGTTATGTAGATAGATTTTCCATCCTTTGAAATTTTGACAATCGGTTCATCAACCTTGACCTCGAGAAAGCCTTTGTCGTAATAGGCACCCTTGATCATCTCCGCATCCATCTTCAAGATTTCACGGTTCAATTTGCCGGTTCCTGTCAGCCAGGAGAGCCAGCCTCGGGTCTTTGTGTGGATGACCTTTTTCAACTTTTTGGCCTTGATGTGCTCATTTCCCACAAACGTGATTTTCTTGATATAACCTCGTTTCCCCTCATCAATCGTGAAATGAACTGCCGCCTCGTTTCCTTCCAGTATTTCTACTCGATAGTCGACCTTGGCGTTGTAAAACCCCTTGTCTGCATATTCCGCCTTCAGCTCGTCAACGGCCTTTCGAATCTTATCGGAATTCAGAATAGTATACTTTAACCCGGCCAGCTTCGATGAGACCTCTTCCCGCTTCAGTTCCTTGTTCCCTTTGAAAAATATTCTTACGATATAAGGTTTTTCAACCACGAGAAAGGTTAACAGCTTACCATTCGGCAGGTCTTTGACATCGGCCTGGACATCCTTGAAATAGCCCATCTTATAAATCGCCTTGAGGTCTTGCTGCACCTTTTTTAAATCAAGGGGCTTTCCCACCTCACTCTTCAGGACAGCAAGGATCGCATCTTTACCAACCTTCCTGTTTCCAACAATATCAATACGGACAATCTGGTTGCTTTGAGCATAGAGAGAAACAAGACTTGCAAAGACGAGTAAGACGGAAACAACTGCTATTCTCAGCCCTTTCATATGCCCCTTCCGCGTTCAAGGTTTAAGTTGCCTCTACCTATCAGATAACAAAGGGATTGTAAACACCATGAGGCCGAAAAACCATTCTGTAAACAATTCACTACGGGATCTAAGATCCTTTCATCGAGATGGATTCGCGCGCATGGATTTCCCCGCCACGTAGACAACATTTTTAGTTTCTCTTTTGCCGTGATACATCGCTTCGTCGGCAATCTTCAAGAGCTTCGTAACACTTCCCGCCTGATTCGGATAGGTCGCAATCCCGATGCTGGCAGTTAGGTGAATTCCTCCCCCCTCTTTCGCATGAAAAAGGTGATGGGAAATACTGGACAGGACACGTTCACCTACCTCTTTGGCCAGTTCCAGGGGGGTCGCAGGCAAAATCACAACGAACTCATCTCCGCCATACCGGAAAATGAGTTCCCCCTTCCTGAAATTCTGCCTCAGGACATCCGCAAATTCCTTCAATACCCTGCTTCCCACCAGGTGTCCGTGAGAGTCATTCACCTTTTTAAAATCATCGATATCCAGGAAAAGTGCCGAAACGGCGTATCCCTGTTTGTCTGCCTCCCGCAACTCCGCTTTTACGAGGGGTTCAAAAGAACGCATATTGTATAGGCCTGTGACATCGTCCTTCAAGGCAATCTCGCGGGTCTTCAAGAAGGCGATGAGATTGGAAAAAATGACCTCCGCTTCATTGAGGAGTCTCTCAATCTTTGGAAAGAAGGGAATAACAAATTCCCGGGGGCGATGCCCAATCTCAAATCCGAGAACCGCGTTCCCCATGTCATTATCCCCAAACGCAACGAACAGGAAATTCTCATCCTCCCCCATAATCTTTTGAAAAGAACGGGGAAGGTGAGCAGACATGACAACCGTTAAAATCTCACGG
Organism: uncultured Thermodesulfobacteriota bacterium; assembly: GCA_964589315.1. GTDB lineage: Bacteria > Desulfobacterota > S145-22 > S145-22 > S145-22 > JAOZMY01. Next base: position 3,115 of record CAZPTH010000167.1, on the reverse strand, counting down.
ATTTCCAGAAAATTGGTGTCTTCCCGGGCAACGAGTCTATTGAGTTTAGCCTCATCCTTCTTCGAAATTCCACTGGCGAGAACGACCTCAAACTTTTCCGCCTTTGGACCCTTAAAAAGAACAACGAACTGCCTTGAGGTCAAGACCTTAGCGATATAAAGGGCCAGGATGTAAAAAAATCTCTGGACGCTGCGGCACAGGTTCAATTGCTGGCAAACCTGGAAAATCCCCTCAAGCGCAGGCAACTGGCTTGACTGTAAGGCGTAAAGAACCCGCTGAAACATCCGCTTGAATTCCTCCTCCTGGAAGGGTTTCAGCAGGTAATCTGTAATCCCAAGCCTGAAACATTCGATGATCGTCTCTGGATCTCTGTTTTTCGTAATGAAAACGATGGGGACATCGGGATATAACGTCTTCAGTTCTGAAAGATTTTCCTCGAACCCTTCATCGCCATCATCCTGATAGGGGTCCATCAGGATAATATCGGGAGAATCCCCCTTGAACTCGTGCGCAAGGGGGAGATGCGTCTTCTCACTGATATCGACTCCCGCGTACTGTCGCGTCAGGAGTTCCGTTATCTGCTCGCGGAACACAGGTTCATTCTCGATTAAAAGAACCTGTATTCGTTGTTTATCCACCCCCCGCGCCCACCTTGTCTTTTTCTTTTGAAACGTTGACAGCTACTTTTTCATCATCAGGGGTTTCTTTTCGATGGCCTTTACAAGCAAGGTCATGATCTTATTCAAAGGGGTGGGGACCCCAAGCTTCTCCCCAAGCTCCCACACCTTTCCGTTCAGCGTATCAATCTCCGTGCGCCGTCCAGCCTCTATGTCCTGAAGCATGGATATCTTGTTATCCCCAACGCCGGAAAGGGCATGAATAACGAAACCCGCCGGATCCTGAAGCTCTTTCGAAGGATCATTCACATCCTTGAAATGGAGGCCCTGGGCCTTGGCCACATTGTAGGTCTCCACGGCCAGTTCACGGATCAGCTGATTGGTTTCCTCACACTCGATAAGCTGATTCCCCGTAAAACCCGTAATCGCCGCCACACAGTTACACGCAACATTCGCCAAGAGCTTGCGCCAGATGGCATTCAGGATATTTCCCGTGATGATCTCCGTTTCAAATCCTGCGTCATTCAGCGTCTTGACAATCTCTTTAAGCCTCGGATCGTCTTTCCCATCGTATCTTCCTATCCTGACGCCCCCGACGCCCCCGTTGTATTTGATCTCATTCGGCCCCAGGACCATGGCACTGTGGGCCGTGACCCCGCCCACAATCCGTTCCTTCGGGACATACTTGGCAATAACATCCAGGTTCCCCAGGCCATTCTGTACCGACATGACATAGGTATCAGGACCAATCATGGGAGCGGCCATCTTGACCGCTGATTCCGTGTGATATCCTTTGACCGAGATCTGAACAAGGTCCATAATCCCCACGGAAGCGGGATCATCCGTAATCTTGACGGGTACGTTAATTACGGAACCATCCGGCATATGCATAATAAGTCCGTTCTTCTGTATCGCCTCGACGCGTTTTTTATCGATTTCAACCAGGGTCACATCGATCCCCGCTCGCGTTAACAAAGCCCCGAATGTACCGCCCAGCGCACCCGCTCCAACAATTGCCATTTTCATTTTTTCTTCCTCCCTATTAAACTTAAATTTTGTCTCTAACTCAAAAAAATCTTAACGTTCTTGATAGTCGAACCTGTCTATTTGATAGTATGTTTTGTCTCCTTTGTCAACACGTCAACCCCTCTAAAGGAGCCCTTGGAAGAATCCCTTGAGAATGCCTCAGAAAGGCATCTCCCCGAATTTACCGGGGCTTCCCCAAGGTCCCTCCTTTGCAATCATGGAACTTTGGTGTAAAAAAAAGCCGTGACAATTCATGAAAATGAGACCCCGTTAGAAAAGGACGCCGAATCTCGGGCAAAAAGCATCCAGCACATGTTCGGATCCATCGCGGACCGTTATGACATCTTGAACCGGATTTTGAGCCTGGGAATCGATATCTACTGGCGCCGGCAGTGCATCCGGGCCATGTCCCAAACATCCCCCCGGTTGAACCCGGTTCTCGATCTCGCCGCCGGGACAGGAGATCTCGGCATCGCATTTGAAAGATCCTTTCCCGGCACTCAAGTCGTGGCAGCCGATTTCTCGCTCGAGATGTTAAAGCGCCTGAAAAGGAAAAAGTCGGCGGAGAGCCGCATCCAGATTGTGACGGCTGACGGACGGGCCCTCCCCTTTCAATCCACAAAGTTCGGAGGGGTCATGATCGGGTTCGGCATTCGCAATTTTACCGAGCGGGAGGTGGCACTGAGGGAGATACACCGGGTGCTCAAGCCGGGCGGGGTCTTGGGAATCCTGGAGTTTTCCATGCCAACAAACCGAATCCTGGGTCCTCTCTATACCTTCTATTTTGAAAAAGTTCTTCCCCTTATCGGCGGTATCCTGTCGAAAAGGTCCGCCTACCAATACCTGCCCGAATCCGTCAAGGCCTTCCCGGCTCCATCTGATTTCGCCGCGCTCCTGGAAGCCTGCGGGTTCTCGCCTGTAACCCATCGACCTTTGACGGGCGGCATTTCCCAACTATACGTGGCGAAAAAACCTACTGATCCATCTGAAAAAAATCGATAGGGGCGGATCCCTTTTCCTGATCCGCGTACTTTTTGGGTTCCGTCCCTTCCTTGAAACACTCAAGATAGGCATGGGGTGTCCCGGGACGCGCAAGCAGTCCCGTCTTGGGATCGATACTGACGAAAACAATCCCCGGCGGCACGTCAAATTCCCTGACCGGCAAGCCGCTCAACGCCGATTGCATGTATTTCGTCCAAATGGGGCAGGCAGCCCTCGACCCCGTCTCCCTTTTTCCAAGGGAATACTCGTTGTCGAAACCGACCCAGACCCCTGTCAGGATCTGCGGGGTGTATCCCATGAACCAGGCATCGCGAAAATTGCTCGTGGTCCCCGTCTTTCCCGCGCAGGGACGCTTCAGGGCCTTGGCCCGCCAGCCTGTCCCCCTTTTGACCACATCCTCCAGGATGTTCGTCAGTATGTAAGCCGTCTGATCGCTGATGACGTGATCCGGCTTGAACCCTTCGTCCGTC
>CAZPTH010000166.1:0-5355 GCA_964589315.1 uncultured Thermodesulfobacteriota bacterium | reverse complement strand
TTTGAACGGCGAACGTAAAAAACATACCTCACGCGAAGTCGCAAAGCCCGCAAAGGGAAACCCTTATCTCATTTGTTCCGTTAACCAGACCAACCAGACCAACGAGACCAACGAGACAAACGAAACCAACGAGACCAACGAAAAAATGGCGTCCCGAAGTCTTTGCGTGAGAAGAATAAAAACCCTTCTCCCCAGTGAAATCCGTTTCACTCAGGCTTCGCCTATTTCACGGGGTAAACCTTTCACCTTTCACCTTTTACCTTTCACCCCAGTGAAATCCGTTTCACTCAGGCTTCGCCTATTTCACGGGGTAAACCTTTCACCTTTCTCCTTCACCCTTCAACCTTCAGCCTTCGGACTTCCTTAATGACCAGTCGTAGAAAATCACGAGAGCTGGCGCTTCAGATCCTCTACCAGATGGATTTTGTGGAACTTCCCGCCCAGAAGGCTATCGACCTCTTCTGTGACCATTTCGCCTCCGAGGAGCTGGACTGCACGTTTATCTCGCGTCTTGTGGAGGGGGTCCTTAAATACCGGGAGGAGATAGACCGTATCATCACCGACCTCTCGGAGCGGTGGCGTATCAACCGCATGTGCACCACGGACCGGAACATCATACGCCTGGCCGCCTTTGAGATTCTCTATTGCCCCGATATCCCTCCGAAGGTCTCCATCAGCGAGGCGGTGGAGATTGGTAAACGATTCGGAACGGAGGAGTCTGGCGCCTTTATCAACGGTATCCTCCATGCCCTCCTGACCTATCCGCGGGAAACGGTTGACGAGGCGGTCAGTTAGTCCCATGAAGATTGTCCTGACCGTCAATCCGATTGAAAATATCTTTTCAGAATGTGCCGTCTGTTTTCTCCCACGAGACATGCGTCCCCTCCAGGGCGCGGTTGGCAGGGTGGATTGGGCATTAAACGGGATGATCAGCCGTCTCGCCATGGGGGGAAAGGTCAACGGTGATTACCTGGAATCCGTCCTCATTCGACCGGAGCGTTACCTTGCGACTGAAAAATTGCTGATTCTCGGAATGGGGCCGCAGGGAGAGTGTGCCGAAGAGAAGGTGAAACGGCTTGGAGAACGGTTCATTCATATCCTGGCGGGCCTCCGCGTCAAGGATGTCTCTCTCTCCTTCAATCCTCCCCCCGAAGGCCAATCGGTCGACGCGTTCGCGGAATTATTTACAGGGGGTTTCCTTGCCGAAAATGGAGACAAGGAGTTGGAGGCCTATCGTGAGGAAATGAATCTTGCCATTTCCTGTACCCCCGAAGAGATCGATGAAACCCTGCTCGGGATACAGAAGGCAAAGGTAAGTCTCAAGAAACATTTCAGTGTCATCGTTCTTGAATAAGGTGAAGAGGTGAATGGATGAGACATAGTGGAATCGTGAGGGGATTGATGATTGGGTTGGCCCTGGTTTTTCTCGCTTCCGCGGGGCCGTTGACGGCCACCGCGAGCGGCAAGGAGACGAAAAATAAGAAAACGACCCATAAATCAACGAAGAAGAAAACCAGCAAAAAGAAGACGGGAAGTAAAAAGGCCTCCAAGAAACAGCAACCGACAGTCTATTATATAACCCCTCCAGAGGAAAACCTGCGGGGGGCGCCCTCGGGACAGAGAATCGGGAGCCTGACAAGGGGGACGCCGGTAAAAGTCACCAAGGTCAAGGGAAACTGGGCCTACGTGACGGTAAAGGCCTGGATTTGGAAGCCTTCCCTCTCGAAGACCAAGCCCAAAACCACTTCGGAACTCCTTGTCAAAGACGTGGACGGCATTTTCAAGGGAAAGAGCTTTGTCATTAAGGGGGCCCTCGTCAACCAGACAAAGGTTGATTTCGGCAAGGTGGTCCTTCAGGGGGAGCTGTTCAAGGGGAAAAAGCGGGTGGCGCACAAATCTTTGAGCCTGTTTTCAAAGAAAAAACCCCTCAAGGCGGGCAGGACCGCTTCCTTTTCCATCTCCTTCAAACGGACCAAGGGCTTTGACAGTTACAGTGTTCGTATCCTGACGGCCACGGAAAAATAGGGTGTCCATGAGTGCCTCTCTTTTGCGATGTAGAAAAATTCCGTTTCTTTCAGGGAAATTATACGGCAGGTTTTTCCCCGGGGCTATGAGTCACTGAAATTGCACACCTTTTACGAACTATCTGCCAAAGTTGCGCTTTCCTTTAATTTTTGATATAAATAACAAATGAACTGGCTATGATTTTATGTAGCTGGAGGAGTTACGATGTTTCAGGTAGGGGAAAAGATAGTTTATCCGGGGCATGGCATTGGAGAGATCCTGTCGATCGAGTCACGTACTATTTCCGGGAGTTCGCAGAATTTTTATATTTTAAAGATAATCGACTCTGACATGAAGGTAATGGTCCCCGTCGATAACTCCCATTCGGTCGGTCTGAGGAAAATTACACCTCGTGGTGATGTTCAAAAAATTTATGATATCTTAAGAGACCGCACTAATATCGTTGAAGATACCCAGACATGGAATCGGAGACACCGGGAGTATACCGAGAAGATCAACAGTGGTTCAATTTTTGAAATTGCCGAAGTTCTACGGGACTTATATGTCCTGAAGCTGGACAAGGATCTGTCTTTTGGCGAGAAAAAGATGCTGGATACGGCGAGGAGCCTTCTTGTTAAAGAGATCGCCCTGGCCACGCAAGAGGCCGAAACAAAGATCCTCAAAGAGATCAAAGACATTTTCTGTTAATAAGCTTTTCCTCTTTACCATTTTATTCATTTGTAACCCTTCGGCGAAAGGAGGAGTTGTATGGGACTAATTATTTTAAATTCGTTTTTAATCGTTATCTGCGCCTTAAGCGGGTTTTATATCGGGTATGATATCTTTCACTTCATGCCCTACGCCATCGTGGGGGCCCTGATCTGCCTGATTATTTCGCTCCTCGTCATCTTTTTTGAGAAGTATATTCGGAAATCCCCGCCAAGGGTCATCATCGGGGGGATCATCGGACTGCTCCTGAGTCTGGTCATCGCGAACTTTTTTATCAAGGCGGTCTTTTTCAACTATATCACCTATAAGAATTCTTTTTTCATCTATCTCCCCATCGTGACCATTATCTGTTACCTGGGGCTCGTCCTGGGGGTCAGCAAGGGGAGAGAGTTCGATGTGCACGCGTTTAAACGTTTTCCGGGCGAGGCCGCCGGCGGAAACCAGAACAAGATTATCGATACCAGCTCCATCATTGACGGGCGGATTGCCGACATCTGTGAGACGGGGTTCATCGAAGGCATCTTCATTATTCCCCAGTTTGTCCTCCAGGAGCTTCAGAGAATCGCCGATTCCACGGACCCCATCAAGCGGACGCGGGGGCGCCGCGGCCTGGACATCCTCAAGCGGATGCAGAAAAAGACCATGGAGATCGAGGTCAAGATAGTGGACGACGATTTTCCCAAGATCAAGGAGGTGGACACCAAGCTGATCGCCCTGGCGCAGAAACTGGGGGGAAAAATCATTACCAACGATTTCAACCTCAACAAGGTAGCGGACCTCCAGGGAGTCAAGGTCCTGAATATCAACGACCTTGCCAACGCGCTGAAGCCTGTGGTTCTCCCCGGGGAGCAGATGACGATTCGTATTCTGAAGGAGGGGCGGGAGCCCCGCCAGGGCGTGGCCTACCTGGACGACGGAACCATGGTGGTGGTGGATGATGCCCGTCACCTGATTGGGAAGAAGGTGGACGTCGTCGTTACCAGTGTCTTGCAGACCACGGCGGGGAGAATGATTTTCACGAAGCTGCGGGAACACGCCGCGGTGAATGGTGAATATTATTATCCCAATGGAAAATCTCCGTCCAATGACGTCTCCGTCTCCTGATCCCCCTGCGCTTTGCGCGGTTGTTGTGGCGGGAGGGGTCGGGCGCCGTTTCGGCGGGGATATTCCGAAACAGTTCCTGGCGCTTTCCGGTGTGCCGGTCCTGGTTCACACCCTGCTGAAATTCGAGACGTCGGCTGTCATGAGTAGAATCGTCCTTGTCCTGCCGGAGGAACAGCGCCAGTGGTTCGAGACGACGGTCCTGCCGGCCTATTCCCTCTCCAAGCTTTCGGATATCGTTCCCGGCGGGGCAACCCGCCAGGCCTCCGTGTACAGGGGATTGCAGCAGGTAGATTCCGGGCGGTATCCTTATGTGGCTATCCACGATGGCGTTCGCCCCTTTTTTGATCCCCGGTGGCTGGGAAAGGGACTGGACGCCTTGCGGGATTTCCCCGCCGTGGCCGTGGGGATCCCCCCGGTGGATACGATCAAGCGTGTTTCGAGCCGTGGGTTCGTGGTCGGCACACCCAAGCGGGAGACCCTCGTGATGATTCAGACGCCCCAGATGTTTCGCACCATGCTCATCAAAGGGGCCCATGAAAAAGCCCTGGAAAAGGGGTGGCTCGCGTCGGATGATACCATGCTCATGGAGAAGATGGGGCATCCGGTGAAGGTGCTGCCGGGCAGCCGCTGGAACATCAAGATTACCGAACCGGCGGACCTTGAAATCGCGGAGGTCATCCTAAGGATGCAAGATGTAACGCGCTCGGTCACGCCGGGGCGCGCCGGAGGGGGAAACGTATGACGCTTTCGGTTGGGATCGGCTATGACGTGCACAGGCTCGTCCCGGACCGCCCCCTGATTCTCGGGGGGGTGGAAATTCCATTCGAAATGGGGTTGCTTGGTCACTCGGACGGGGACGTGCTCGCCCACGCCGTTATTGACGCGGTCATTGGCGCCCTCGGGAAGGGGGATATCGGGGGATTTTTCCCCGATACCGACGCGGCCTACCGGGGAAAATCCGGGGCCGACCTTTGCGCTGAACTGCTCGCGAGGCTCGAAGGGGAGGAATTTACCCTGGTAAACCTGGATGCCACCATCATCGCCCAGGAACCGAAGCTCGCCCGCTATATACCGGCAATGAGGGAAAATCTTGGCCGGTGGCTCGGTGTGGGGCCGGAAGAAATCAATATCAAGGCCAAGACCCATGAGGGAATTGGCGCATTGGGCAGAAAAGAAGGCATCGCGGCCATGGCCGTGGTCCTGCTCGAAAGGAAGAAAACCCTATGAAGCATTCTGAACCCATGGGAAGGGCGCGTGTCCGGTTCGCCCCCAGCCCCACAGGTTCCTTACATATCGGAAACGCCCGGACGGCCCTGTTCAACTACCTCTTCGCGAAGAAAAACGGCGGGAAACTCGTCCTGCGGCTCGAAGACACGGACCAGGAACGTTCCGAGGAGAAGTTCGAGAGGGAGCTCATGGAGAGCCTCCGATGGCTGGGGATCGACTGGGACGAAGGCCCTGATAAAGGCGGCGATGTGGGCCCCTATCGGCAGACCCAGCGCGTGGCCCTCTATAAGA
>CAZPTH010000165.1:0-5418 GCA_964589315.1 uncultured Thermodesulfobacteriota bacterium | reverse complement strand
TCCCGCAACGGCCCCGCCGGCAGGACGCGTCCGTTCCCCCATCCCCTCTTGCCATCCACCACGACAATATCCACGTCCCGATGGATCCGCCGGTGCTGAAAGGCGTCATCCAGAATCAGTAAACCCGGCCCATACCGCGCGATCGCCCTTCTGGCGACAGAAACCCGCGCCGCCCCCACTCAAACCTTCACCCCGAAAAGCTCCCGCTCCATACTGAAAGCCTCATCTCCCGATTCTTTTGCATTCATGAGAAGCTTTTCGCCGTCAGAGACAACCCACCCCCCTGTCTTTTTTCGGCCATACCCCCTCGAAATAATTCCGATAGCAAGATCCGGGGTTCTTTCTCGCAAACCTTTCGCAATTTCAATGGTCAAGGGGGTCTTCCCGGTTCCGCCAACGGTCAGGTTTCCGATGGAAACAACTGGAACTGAAGGCTTGTGTGTCTTGAGAATGCCAAAATCGTACAGGCGATTCCGAATCTCCATCCCCACCCCATACATCCATCCCAAAGGCGCTAAAAGAAAAGAGAGCCTTTTCCACTTCTCCCACGGGGGCAGATAACGTTTTATGTTTGATACCGGCATGCTTGCCGCTCATCATAATATAGACACCGCATCAAGGCAACCGCCCTTTGTCCAGGGGTTCTCCGCCTCTTCGATTCGCCTCCCCTTCACAAAACCAAAAGAATTGGATAAAAATAATCAACCGAGCAAGCGAGGAAATTCATGAAAGAATTGATTTACCTGGACAATGCCGCGACCTCTTTCCCCAAGCCGCCCGGGGTGACGGAGGCGATGGTCCATTTCATGACCGAGGTGGGTGCCAATCCCGGGAGGGCGGGACACCGTCTTGCCAAGGAGGCGGAACAGATTGTCAGTCACACCCGCGAGGGGCTGGCCGAGCTCTTCCACATCCCCGATTCTACGAGAATCGTCTTTACCCTTAACGTGACAGAGGCCATCAACATGGTCCTCTACGGATTTCTCAACGACGGGGACCATGTCATCACGACCGCCATGGATCACAACGCGGTCCTGCGCCCTCTGGAGCACCTGAGAAAAAAGGGGGCCATCCATGTCGATATTGCCCCCTGTGACCGACAGGGATTTCTGGACCTGGACGCCCTGAAACGGCTCATCCGCAAGGGAACCGCCCTGATCGCCATCAATCATGCCTCCAACGTCTGCGGAACCCTCCAGGACATCCGCGAAATCCGGAATATCGCGGGTGAGATTCCCATTTTGCTCGACACGGCTCAAACAGCGGGATGTGTCCCCATCGATGTCACCGCCGACGGGATCGATTTTCTCGCCTTCACGGGGCACAAGGGGCTTCTTGGCCCCCAGGGGACCGGCGGGCTCTACATCCGTGAAGGATTGACCGTCCGCCCCTTGAAACGGGGAGGGACAGGAAGTATCTCCGAGAGTCTTGAACAGCCTGATTTTCTGCCCGACGCCCTGGAGAGTGGCACCCAGAACAACGTGGGGATCGCGGGGCTCGGCGCGGCAGTCGATTTCATCCTCAAGACGGGGGTTGAAACGATTCAAAAACACGAACAAACCCTCACGGCAGCCTTGTTGAAGGCGCTTCGACACCTGCACGGGGTGACGGTCTATGGCCCCCTCAACGCGGAAAAACAGACCGCCACCGTGTCTATCTCCTTCGACAGCATCCTGCCGGAAGATCAGAGCCTTGGGGGATGCGGGGCCATTAACCTGGCATGGATGGAGGAGGGAATCCTTCCCTCCGAGGTCGGTTCCATCCTGAACGAATCCTTCGACATTCTCGTTCGGGTGGGGCTCCACTGCGCCCCCCTGGCGCATAAGGCCCTGGGGACGTTCCCGGATGGGACCATACGCCTTGGCATGGGCTATTTCAACACGCTGGAGGAGATCGCCATCGTAGCCGAAGCCGTAAAAAAGATCGCAGAGGGAGGGCTTTAACCCCGGCTCTCTCCTTCGATATTTAAGGCTGAACACAAACCGGTAAGGGGTAATCACCCATATGAGTTATTACAAGATCTACGCCATTAAATTTGCGGGGCCTTTTGAAAGTTCCGGCGCCTTCCTCATGTGGATGAAGGACTGGGAAAAGCGCGTGAAAAGAAACTATTACCTTTGGGTCGTTGCCGGAGATGAGGAATCCGTCATCGTTGACGCCGGTGTCTCCCCCAAACTCGCCCGGGAAAGGGATCTAAAGGATTACGTCTCTCCCCCAGAAATGCTCAAACACCTGGATATCCGAGCCGAAAAGGCTCGCCATGTCGTCCTCACCCATCTTCACTGGGACCACGCCAGCGGGATCTCCCTCTTCCCCAACGCCACCGTTTACGTCCAGGACCGGGAATACCGATTCTGGACGGAGGATCCCATCGCCCAGCGGCCTCCCTTTCGTCATGTCTCGGATGAGGCAACCCTTGATTACCTCAAATCTCTCGAGGGAACGGGGCACCTTCGACTCCTCAACGGGGACGAAGAAATCCTTCCGGGGATCACCTGTCTCCTGGCCCCGGGCCACTCGGTAGGGCTCCAGGCGGTAGCGGTCGAGACCCAAAAAGGAACAGCCATTCTCGGATCGGATTGCGCCCATACCTTCCGGAACTACCGGGAAGACTGGCCAAGCGCTATCATCACCGATCTCGTGGCCTGGATGAAATCCTACGAGAAACTTCGAAACCGCGCCTCGTCCATGGAGATCCTCTTCCCCGGCCATGACGCAAAGATGCTTGATGATTACCCTGAGATCGTCAAGAATATCACACGGATTGTATGACTAATTTGTCAAAATCTCTTTTATCTTTTCCGACAGTTTTTCCATGGTAAAGGGTTTTTGAATAAACCCATTGCATCCCTTCGCCATGATTTCCGACGCCCGGCCATCGATGCTGTAACCACTCGCGAGAAGGACCTTCACATCAGGATCGACCCTTCTTAGCCCCTCGAAAACTTCTTCACCCCCCATGCCTGGCATGATCATATCAAGTATAACGAGATCGAATCCCTTTTCGCCCCCTTTAAAAACCTCCAGCGCGTCCTCTCCCCTGCTGGCCAAAGCCACTTCATACCCCAGGACCTCAAGAAGCTGCTTTCCGACCTCCAGGATCTTCTCTTCGTCATCCACCAGCAAGATACGGCCCATCCCCGTAACAATCTCCATCGGAGCCACCGGTTCCTCCAGCCTGATGGCCTCGTCTGCCTCAGCAGCGGGAAGGTAGATCTCAAATTTCGTTCCATGACCGACCTGGCTTTCCACGTCGATGGTGCCGCCATGATTCTGGATGATCCCGTAAACCGAGGCCAGCCCCAATCCTGTCCCCTTCTTCCCTCCTTTTGTCGTGAAAAAGGGTTCAAAGATCCTTTTTTGGGTCTTGTCATCCATTCCAATTCCTGTATCTGTAACCGTAATTTTTACGTATCTTCCTACCTTCAGGGTATGGGGAAATTTTACATCCCTTTTGTTTATCTCAACATTTTCCGTCTGCACATAGATATGTCCGCCCTTGGGCATTGCCTGCCAGGCGTTAACAAACAAATTCAGGAAAACCTGGCTCATCTGACCCTGGTCCGACTTGACAGTCCAGAGATTATCTTGAAGTTTTAAATGAATCTCAATTTCCTTTTTGGTCCTTCCAAAGAGATTGACCTCTTTTTTAATCAATTCATTCATATCTGTCGGCGTTACCTCATACCTTCCCCCCCTCGCGAAACCCAGTAGCTGCATGGTGAGGTCAGATCCGCTCTTTATATACTCTTCGATAGACTTTAATCTCTCCAGATTCGGACCAGCGAGACGGGCCTGTAATTTCAAAAGAGAGACATTTCCCTGAATCCCCATGAGGAGATTATTGAAATCATGGGCAATTCCCCCTGCCAGCGTCCCGATGGCCTCCATCTTCTGGGCCTGGATCATTTCCTCCTGGAGTTTTTTGATCCGTCTTTGGGCGATAATCCAGTCTGTTACATCCCTGGCAATCCCGCTGATATAGGGTTCCCCCCCTTCCTGCCTGGAAATGGTGCTGATATTTTCAAGGTAAACCTTTCGCCCATCCTTCGTGAAATATACGGAAATTCCCTTATGATATCCCTTCTCACGAATCGACGTGAGATAGACGCTGTCATAATAGGATCTCAATTCCGGTTTCATAAACTCAGATCCCTTTCGCCCAATAATCTCTTCAGGCGCATAATGAAAGAGATCTACAATCGCCCGGTTTACTGAGAGGAAACGCCCCTCAAGGTCCTGGGTATAAATCAGGTCGGAAACCGAGTTAAAAAGATCCCGAAAACGCCTTTCAGATTCTCGGATAGCCTGTTCCGCCTTTACACGCTCTGTAATATCTCTCAGTATCACCAAAACCCCTCTCGGCTTCCCATCGAGATCCATGTAGAGAGAGCCACTGACGCTCATGTTCAACAGGCGTCCGTCCTTTGTCATGCGGACCGTCTCAAATCCGTGGATGGGCCCCTTCGTCGCAAGGAGCTTTTGGATAACCTCCTGGGTGACTCGTTTCTCTGATTCCGGAACAAAAGGGATCTGTCTCCCCTTTACCTCCTCAAAGGTCCACCCGAAGATCCTGGTAAAGGATGGGCTTACGTATTCCGCTTCACCCTGGAGGTTGTAGATCACAATCGCGTCAGCGGAGGAATTCAGCAGGGAGCGATACAACTCCTCCTGACGTTTCGACTCCTCGTAAAGCTCCCGGTAACGCCTCTCTTCCTCTTTGAGCCTTTCCTCAACCTTTTTCCTCTTTGTAATGTTCCTCAAAACCACAAGCATGCCTGACGGATTTCCCTCGGCATCGTTGAAACGGGAGGCACTGATACTGATATTCAGCACCTCCCCGTCTTTGGTATAGCGCCGCGTCTCATATCCATGGACGGGAGTCCCATTCTGGATAAGTTCTTTAATGACTGCCAGGGTGACTTCCTTCTCCTCCGGTGGAACGAAGGGAATCCTTTTCCCCCTCATCTCCTCGAAGGTCCATCCGAAAATTTTGGTGAAGGATGGACTCACATATTCCACTTCCCCCTGGAGGTTATAAATCACAATCGCGTCAGCGGAGGAATTCAGCAGGGAGCGATACAACTCCTCCTGACGTTTTGACTCCTCGTAAAGCCTGCGATATTTCTCCTCTTCTTGCCGTAACTTTCTTTCCGCCTTTCTCCTCTCCGTCACGTCCGAAAAAACGGACATAACCGCTATCTTCCCAAAATAGGACACCGGCGTTGTAAAGACCTCTGCTTCGATAACATCACCGTCCATTGTAACCAGCTTCTCAAAAACGCTGGGCAGGTGCTCTCCCTTCATGAACTTCCTGAACCTCTTCATTGCCATGGGGCGTGAGTCAGGGTGAATAAAGTCCACGACAGACTTCCCGGTAAAATCCCCCATTGATTTTGCCTTAAACATCTTTAAAGC
>CAZPTH010000164.1:0-5433 GCA_964589315.1 uncultured Thermodesulfobacteriota bacterium | reverse complement strand
GGGGACAGGCTCAACGCGGGGAATGCCCTTTTGCCGGGTCAGCATCTAATTTCGCAGAACAGGATTTATACCTTTTCCCTGCAAAAAGACGGGAATATGGTTCTCCGTAAGGCAGAAAGCCTGAAAAGCAAGAAAAAACACATCTTGTGGAATTCCGGGACGTCCGGGCCTGTGGATAAGCTTCTCATGCAGCAGGATGGAAATCTCGTGCTTTACCATGGTGGCAAGGCAAAGTGGTCAACCGGGACGAATGGGAACCCAGGTGCCTATTTCATCATGCAGAACGATGGTAACGCCGTTGTGTATTCAAAAAACAACAAGGCGCTCTGGTCAACGAACACACCCCAGTAACAATCCCGGTTTCGAATGTAACTAAAGCACCTTTCTTTCCGAAAGGTGCTTTTTTGTATCGTCATGATTTTTGTCTGTCCGGAATGAAATTCCTATGTTTCCTGAGCGAGTTTGGACCCCGAGTTCTCCTGTGTCTCGGGGGACATGGCCACTCACCGATTATAATCCTTGGGCAGGTAGCGTCGTGGATGATGCCTTTTATGCCATCCGGGTTTCGATGACGAATGAGAGGTTTCTTTCCGTGGGAAGTTATGAGAAAAATTGGGCGCCCAATCAGCTTTAAGAGAGGTATTCTTTCAGAAGGAGTGCGTTTTTCGGGGCGTGGCCTTCCGCGTCGTTGTCGAAGTAGATGAAGGCGTCTTTTCCGATTTCTTTGAGCTTGTGTGCGAGCTCTTTCAGGAAGCCTTCCGTGTAGGAGGACCGGTAGAGGATGGGGGAGCCATGAAGGCGGAGATAAAGAAAGTCAGCGGTGACCTCTTCCGCGTAGGGGTATCGTCCCGCCGTGTCGGACCAGCAGAAGGCGATATTCTTTTCTTTGAGGGATTGGTAGAATGATTGCGTCAGAAAAGAGGCATGCCGAACCTCAATTGTCGTTTTCCAGGACAGGTTAAGCCGGTTGAGAAAACTATTTAATAAGGGTGGATCGTAATGAAGCGAAGGGGGAAACTGGAACAGGAGGCAGCCGATTTTTTCCCGGAGGGGGGTTATGACCCGGTAAAAACGGTCCAGGGAATCTCCGACATCCCGAAGTCTCTTGATGTGAGTGATAAAACGACTGGCCTTGATGGAGAATCGAAAATCCTCGGGAGTCTGGCTGTACCACTTTTGAAAGGTCGTGGGCCGGGGCTCCCGGTAGAAAGTGGCATTGATTTCAACGGTGTCAAAGATGGAGGACAAATAATCAAGCCACCTGCTTTTAGGAAGGTCAGGGGGGTAGAAGTTTCCCTTCCAGTGATTGTAATGCCATCCCGATGTTCCGATATAGGCCTTCATCATCGAAAACGCTTATAATTCCGGCATGCTTAAAGCTTTATAAAAAGTTTACCAGCACCGGAAAAATTCGTCAAATGATATACGGGAAGGAGACTCGTATGGGAGGGAAAAACCGAAGGCGCGATTTTTTTGATTTTTTGGGTAAAAAAGTGGAATGGAAGGCTTGACAAGCCCGTTTAAAACTGGTAGTTT
The DNA here is from genome assembly GCA_964589315.1 of uncultured Thermodesulfobacteriota bacterium. Lineage (GTDB taxonomy): Bacteria > Desulfobacterota > S145-22 > S145-22 > S145-22 > JAOZMY01. The sequence continues at coordinate 3,897 of CAZPTH010000164.1, read as the reverse complement.
CTTTCGGCTTTTCGGAAGCAGAGGAGAGAAGTATAAAAATTTTATTAGGTTTTAAAGGAGTTACGATTTATGCCGACGATTAACCAGCTGGTCCGTTTCGGCCGGCAAAAGGTAAAGAAGAAAAAGACCGCACCCGCCCTGAAGGGGTGCCCTCAGAAACGTGGCGTCTGTACAAGGGTTTATACATCTACCCCTAAGAAGCCAAACTCTGCCTTACGGAAGGTTGCCCGTGTCCGGCTGACCAATGGGATGGAGGTGACCTCTTATATCCCTGGCATCGGACATAACCTCCAGGAGCACTCCGTGGTCCTGATCCGCGGGGGCAGGGTGAAGGACCTTCCCGGTGTTCGATACCATATCATCCGGGGAACCTTGGATACGCTGGGGGTAGCAGACCGACGCAATGCCCGGTCAAAATATGGCGCGAAACGGCCTAAATAGGGGAATATGACCAATGCCGAGAAGAAGAGGAGTTAAAAAGAGAGAGGTAACGCCGGATCCCAAGTACAGGGATGTCCTTGTCCAGAAGTTTATTAATCGCATGATGTATTGTGGCAAGAAATCACTGGCGGAAAAGATATTTTATCAGTCCATGGAAGAGATTGAGCAGAGGGCTAAGGATGATCCCTTGAAGGTTTTCAAAAAGGCCGTGGAAAATGTCAAGCCCGTGATCGAGGTTAAATCGCGGCGTGTGGGAGGGGCGACCTATCAGGTGCCCGTGGAGGTGCGTTCGGACAGGCGTACATCCCTTGCCATACGATGGATTATCGGATTTGCAAGGTCCCGAGGTGAACGCGGGATGGTCAAGAAGCTGGCTGGTGAATTGATGGACGCTGCGAACAACAAAGGGGCGTCTATCAAGAAGAAGGAAGATACCCACAAGATGGCAGAGGCAAACAAGGCCTTTGCACATTATCGCTGGTAAGCAGCCCCTTTGAGACACATAGAGGTTTGTGAAAAACATAAAGGGGACGTGTTTGCCTTTTTGAGGGCTAAAAACGAAAGTAATTAGACTGACACGAGAGAAAATAAGAGGATTTAATTTTGGGACGTTTAGTACCGTTACAGAAGATTCGCAACATCGGCATCATGGCACACATCGATGCCGGAAAGACGACGACGACCGAGCGAATCTTGTATTATACGGGGATTTCACACAAGATCGGAGAAGTCCATGATGGCACGGCGGTCATGGACTGGATGGAGCAGGAGCAGGAACGCGGGATAACCATTACCTCCGCCGCGACCACGTGTTTTTGGAAAACATATCGCATCAACATCATTGACACACCGGGCCATGTGGATTTTACCATCGAGGTGGAACGATCCCTCCGGGTCCTGGATGGAGCGGTTGCGGTGTTTTGTGCCGTGGGGGGGGTGGAACCCCAGTCCGAGACGGTGTGGCGGCAGGCGGATAAATATCTTGTGCCGCGGATTGCCTTCGTGAACAAGATGGACCGGACGGGGGCGGACTTTTTTCATGTGATTGAGATGATGAAAAACAGACTGGGGACACAACCTCTGGTTTTGCAGCTTCCCATCGGGAGTGAAGAGAATTTCAAGGGGGTCGTCGACCTGGTGACTCAGAAGGGTTACATCTATGACGAAACCTCCCTGGGGGCCAACTTTGAGGAGATTCCCGTTCCCGAGGATATGGCGGATGCGGTGGCGGAATACCGCGAAAAGATCCTCGAGGCGGTGTCAGACCTGGACGATTCCCTTATGGAGAGATACCTCGAGGGAGAGGCCATTTCTGATGACGAGTTGAAGGAGGCCATTCGCCAGGGAACCAATTCCTTAAAGGTCGTGCCCGTTCTCTGTGGTTCCGCTTTCAAGAACAAGGGGGTTCAGCCCCTCCTCGATGCCATTATTGATTATCTCCCTTCTCCTCTCGATATCCCCCCCGTAAAGGGGAAGGATATGAACGGGAAGGAAGTCGCAAGGGAAGCGGCGGATGACCAGCCGTTTGCGGCCCTGGCCTTCAAGATCATGACAGACCCCTTCGTGGGACACCTGACCTATTTCCGCGTCTATTCGGGATTCATGACGACGGGGTCTTATATCTACAACGCCAACCGGAGACGGAAGGAACGAATCGGGCGATTACTCAAGATGCACGCGAACAAGCGTGAGGAGATCAAGGAAGTTTATGCGGGGGATATTGCCGCAGCGGTAGGGCTCAAGCATACCCTGACGGGAGACACCCTCTGTAGCGACAAGGATCCCGTTATCCTGGAATCGATCGAGTTTCCGGACCCGGTTATTTCCATCGCCATCGAGCCGAAGAGCAAGGCCGACCAGGAGAAATTGTCCAGCTCCCTGAACCTCCTCTCCACGGAAGATCCCTCCTTTACGGTGAAAACGGATGAGGAAACGGGTCAGACGATTATTTCCGGAATGGGGGAACTTCACCTGGAGGTAATCGTTGACAGGCTCTTGAGGGAATTTCACGTGGATGCCAACGTGGGCAAACCCGAGGTGGCCTATCGTGAGACCGTGAGTCAACCCGCCCAGGCCCAGGGGAAATATATCCGCCAGACAGGTGGCCGGGGCCAGTACGGGGATGTCCATTTGAAGGTGGAACCCAACGAATCCGGTAAGGGATACGAATTCGTGGATAAAATAGTCGGGGGTGTGATCCCGAGGGAATATATTCCTGCCGTGAGAAATGGCGTGGAAGAGGCCATGAATCAGGGGATCCTCGCGGGCTATCCGGTGGTGGACGTGAAGGTAACCCTTTTTGACGGATCCTACCATGAGGTCGATTCCTCGGAGATCGCGTTCAAAATTGCCGGGTCCATGGCCTTTAAAGAGGCTTGCTCTAAAGCCAAAATGATGTTATTAGAACCGATTATGTCGGTGGAAGTAGTGACCCCGGAGGAATACCTGGGAGACATTATGGGAGATATCAGCGCGCGGCGTGGAAAGGTCCAGGGAATGGAAAACCGTTCCACGGTTCAGATCATCCGCGCGGAGGTTCCGCTTGCCAACATGTTTGGCTACGCGACGGACCTCAGGTCCATGAGCCAGGGCCGGGCGACCTACACAATGCAGTTCTCCCGGTATATGCCGGTTCCGCAACATATTGCGGAAGAAATAGTAGCAAAGAAAAAAGTCTAAACTTATATAGGGGGACGAGAGATGTCGAAGCAGAAGTATGAGAGGACGAAGCCGCACGTAAACATAGGGACGATAGGTCACGTGGATCATGGGAAGACGACCTTAACGGCGGCGATCACGAAGATTTTGGCAGAGAAGGGCAAAGCGGACTTTGTGCCGTTTGACGAGATAGACAAGGCGCCGGAGGAGCGGGAGCGAGGGATCACCATTGCGACGGCGCACGTGGAATACGAGACAGAAAAGCGTCATTACGCGCACGTGGACTGTCCCGGGCACGCCGACTACATCAAGAACATGATCACCGGGGCGGCGCAGATGGACGGGGCGATCCTGGTTGTCAGTGCGGCCGATGGTCCCATGCCCCAGACGCGAGAGCACATCCTTCTGGCCCGTCAGGTGGGAGTTCCCTACATCGTCGTCTATCTCAACAAAGCCGACATGGTAGACGATCCCGAGCTGTTAGAGTTAGTGGAGCTGGAAGTTCGGGAGCTGCTGAGCAGCTATGATTTTCCCGGAGACGACATACCCGTCATCGTGGGGAGTGCCTTAAAGGCCCTGGAAGGGGACAAGAGTGAATATGGCGAGCCCTCCATCTTAAAGCTTTTGGACGCCATCGACGAATACATCCCCGAACCCCAGCGAGACATCGACAAGCCCTTCCTGATGCCGATCGAAGACGTCTTTTCCATCAGCGGACGCGGCACCGTCGTCACGGGGAGAGTGGAGCGAGGCGTCGTCAAGGTGGGCGCCGAAGTTGAGATAGTTGGGAGTCGTCCC
>CAZPTH010000163.1:0-5443 GCA_964589315.1 uncultured Thermodesulfobacteriota bacterium | reverse complement strand
ACCTGGCGGATGTCAGCCACTCTTTCACCCTTCCGTTTCTGGTGGCAGGGGGAATCTCGCTGGTAGGGATGGTGCTCTCGCTGTATTTGAAGATGCCGGTGGAGGAAAAGGCAGGTTAGGGTAAGGGTGGAAAACTCGACAGGGTATGAGGCGCGGATGCGCCCCATGTTATTTACATCGAAAGGAGAGGCATGAATAACCTGCTGAAACGATTCATGGAACCGGAAAGCGTGGCCATCATCGGCGCCACCCGCAAAAACGGTCCCGGCGCCTATAACCTGGTGGAAAACATGCTCCGGTTCGGCTACCAGGGAAAGGTCTTCCCGGTTAATCCACAGGCGGATGAAATCCTCGGCCTCAAGGCCTTCCCCAGCGTTGGAGATATCGGTCAGGCTATCGATTTGGCCGTCGTCAACCTTCCCCGCGACCTGGTGATACAGGGGATTCGGGAATGTGCCACGGCGGGGATTAAGGCGGTCATCGTGGTCGGTCAAGGATTTGCCGACGCGGACGAAACAGGAAAAAAGATGCAGAGGGACATGGTGGCCCTTGCGCGGGCAAGCGGGATAAGGATTCTGGGCCCCAATACCCTGGGTGTCCTCAATGCCTTCCGTCCTTTCACCACCTCCTTCATGCCGCTTTCCCGGGAAGCCGCCCCGGTTGGGGTTATCTGCCAATCGGGGATATTTTTCGTGGGATCCGGGAAATTCTCAGGCATGATGGGCAAGGGGATCGACATCGGGAACGCCTGCGATATCGGTTTCACGGAGGCCCTCACCTACCTCGGGGAAGACCCCGACATCCGGGTCATTGCCATCCACATGGAGGGGGTCGATCGTGGCAGGGACTTTGTCTCTCTTGCCTCGCGAATCACCCGTAAAAAGCCGGTCGTTATTTTCAAGACAGGCCGGAGTGAAGCGGGAGCGCGGGCAGCCGCTTCTCACAGCGGCAGCATGGCCGGTCAGTACCAGATATATCAGACGGCCCTGACCCAGGCAGGTTGCACACTGGTCAGTGAAGACAGCCAGATGCGAGACGCCGTGCGTGCCCTGCTGCATCTCCCACCGATGAAGGGAAACCGCATCGCGGTGATGACCGTCACAGGGGCAGGGGGGATTATTGCCACGGATGCCCTGGAGAAATACGGGCTGATCCTGGCGCCGCTGTCAAAAAATACACTTGAACCTGTCATGGAGCTGTCTCCCCCGTGGATGCCCCTGGGCAATCCCCTGGATATCTGGCCTGCCGTGATGAAACACGGAATGCGGAAGGTCTATCCCCGCGCGCTGAAGGCGCTCCTTGCTGACCCGGCCGTGGATGGGGTATTGTGTATCAACGTGGCGCTGAACCTGCCGGATTACGCCTTTCTCGACGTGTCGGAGGAGTTGAATCAAGTCGTTTCCGGCAACAAGCCCGTGGTGGCGTGGCTCTACGGGGAAAACAGCGAGGGGATCGGTAAGAAGCTCGAGGCAAAAGGAAAGATAATAACCTTTCCAACCTTAGAGGGAGCGGCATGGGCGCTTTCGGTCTTGAGAAAACGGCAGACATATCTTGAGAGGATTTCCGGGAGGGAGTGATCATGACAGAGAAAGGTAACAGTCTTATCAGAAAGGCGCTTGGCGAGGGACGAACCACCCTTTCCGAACACGAATCGAAGCGTTTCCTCGCTGCCTATGGCATTCCCGTAACGAGAGAAGTAGAAATTGAAGAGCTGGACGACCTGACAGACGCGACCCGGGAGATTGGATATCCCCTCGTGATGAAGGGTTGCTCCCCGGACGCGACCCACAAAACCGAAAAGGGCCTGGTTAGAATCGGCATCAGGGACGATGAAGAGGCCCGGATGGCCTTTATCTCGCTTAAAGAGGCCTTGGGAGCCTCCGGAGGAACCATTCTTGTCCAGGAAATGGTCCCGGGCCAGCGGGAACTGGTCATGGGTTTGACGCGCGACATTCAGTTCGGTCCCTGTGTCATGTTCGGGCTGGGAGGGATTTTTACGGAAATCCTGAAGGATATCTCCTTTCGTGTCGCACCCCTGGAAAGATGGGACGCCCTGGAAATGATGAACGAAATCAAGGGGCATGGCATCCTCGAGGGCGTCAGGGGCCTGCCCGCGGCAGATAAAGACGCGCTTGTAAAAATGCTTATGGCCCTCGGCAGAATCGGGCTCGAGAACCGGGAGATCAGGGAAATCGACCTCAACCCTATCCTTCTCAAGGGAAGCTCACCCGTCGCGGTGGACGCCCTGGTGGTTCTTGAAAAGGACGTATCCGCATGAAGCACGTTGATCACTTCCTCGATGCCTTTTTCTGGCCGGATTCGGTGGCGATTGTTGGCGCCACGAATAACCCTTTCAAAATGAACTACCGAATCCTTGAAAACCTGGCGAACCTGAAATTTAACGGCAGGATTTATCCGGTCAACAGCAGAGAGCCTGAAATTCTCGGGTTCAAAACCTATAAGAGATTACAAGACATCCCGGACAAGGTTGACCTCGTCGTCATGGCGGTTCCCGCTTCGAAAACGATGGGCATCATCGAGGACTGCGCCCAGACAGGCGTTAAACATACCGTTATCGTAACGGGCGGGTTTTCCGAGGGCGGGGAAGATGGCAAAAGGCTCCACCGGAAAATAGGGGCCTACGTGAAGGAAAGGGGCATTCGAGTCCTCGGCCCCAATACCCTCAGCCCCGTGAACACCTCCAACAATTTCGTTATCAGCTTTAATCCCGTCAAAAAAACGAGAAGGGGAAACCTCTCCTTTGCCTTTCAGTCCGGTTTTTACGACCCGAAGATAGCCTGGATATTCTCTCACCTGGGAATAAGCAAGATCTTAGATACAGGAAACAAGATGGATATCAATGAACTGGACGCCCTGAAATATTACTCCATGGACCCTGAAACCCGCGTGATTGCCATGCATATCGAAAGCCTCCATGGCAATGGGCGTGATTTTTTTAATCTTCTGAAATCGGTTACACCGCGAAAACCCGTCATCATCCTGAAGACGGGAAGGACCCGGGCGGGGTCCCGGGCCGCGGCCTCACACACCGGATCCTTGGCAGGGGAAAACGACGCGGTTTTTGACAGCGCTATCCGCCAGGCAGGGGCCATTCGGGCGCAAACCCTTGAAGAATTTTTTGATCTTGCCAAGGCATTCTCTTTTCTCCCGTTGCCCCAGGGAGACCGCCTGGCCATCATTACACTCTCCGGCGGAGAAGGCGTAATAGCCACGGATGCCTGCGAGGCAAACGGGCTCAAGCTGGCAACCCTGGGTACCAAAACCCATGAAACCCTCAAAGAAATTTTCCCCAGATGGGAGATCCCCCTAAACCCCTTTGATGGCGGTGTCTGCATGGAATTTCACCTTGAAAAACCAGAAATAATTTTTGACACCCTTACGGCCATACCGAAAGATGAAAACGTGGATTGCGCCGTGATGCAAATGCCTCCGAATTTCTTCTATATCCTGTCGCAAAACAAGGAAACACCCGCAAGAGAGAGTCACTCTCCTTCCGAGCGATACATCGAGATGATCTTGAAAATGAAGAGAAGCGAAAAGCCATTCGCCTTGTGGTCTACCTCCATGGATCGAGGGGAGATGGAAATAATCGAGGCGATTGAATCCCACAATCTCCCCGTCTTTCAATCACCGGAAAGGGCCGTGAAGGCACTCGCCGAGATGGCCCGGTACCGCCGAAGGACCAGAATGGCTGATCGAACGAATTAAGAAGGGATGCCGCACGCAAAAAATAATGGAACAGCCTGCAACCGGCATCTTGATGGGGAGGCTGTCAGGTGAAACCCATTCGTGAAACCATCGGACACGTGGTCGGCAAGGTAGCAGGAGAAAGATCGGATCATCTTGCCCTTGTGCATGGGGAATTAAACACTCGGATTTCCTATGGTCAGTTATGGGAAGAAAGCGGGCAGGTAGCCCGGGGGCTTCTTGCGCAGGGAATCAGCAAGGGTGACAGGGTCGCCATCTGGGCGCCGAACCTCCCCGAGTGGATTCTTTCCATGCTGGCCCTGGCACGCATTGGCGCTCTCACCGTGCCCCTTGATCCAGGGGCCGGTCCGGAAAATATCGGCTACATCCTGAACCAGTCGGAGAGCCGGGGACTGATCTTGTCCGGCGCCTCGCGGGAGCAGATTTTCAGGGAGGTTCAACCCGCCCTACCTGATCTGAAGGGTGTGATTTCGATGGAAGACACCCTTCTGGACGGCGCGATTTCATGGGCACAATTGAAAGCCGCGGGGGAAGCAGTCGACCCGGAGCGCCTGGAAAAAGCGGAGGAAGCCCAGCGCCCTGACGACCCTATCGCCATCATGTATACCTCGGGAACAACCGGCAACCCCAAGGGGGTCGTCCTGGATCACCTGGGGCTGGTGAACAAGACCCTCTTTGCCACTGAACGTCAGGGGATTGACGGCACCGACCGGCTGTGTCTCTTTTTTCCGCTCTTCCACATGTTCGGGAATACCTGCATCGCCCTTGCGGGATTCCTTCGTGGCGCCACCCTCGTGATGCCTTCCCGTGATTTCAATCCAGAAAGAATCCTTCAGGCAATCTCGGAAGAGAAATGCACGGCTATCTACGGATCCCCCAGTATGATGGTTGCGCTGCTGGAGCATCCGGCATTTGACAAGAAGGATTGGGAACCGGTCCGCAAGGGAATTATCGGCGGGGCGCCCTGCCCCATGGCATTGATGAAACGCCTGGTGGAGGAGATCGGCATTTCGGACGTCACCGTCGGGTACGGTCTTACGGAAACTGCCTCGTGGATTACCATGACCCGGCCTGAGGACCCCATTGAGCTGAGGGTTTCCACCGTGGGCCTGCCCCTGGAATGCAACGAGGTCCGGGTCATTTCCCCTGCCACCGGAGAGGACATGCCGCCCGGGGCTCAGGGAGAAATCTGCGCCAGGGGATTCATCATGAAGGAATACTACAGGATGCCCGGCGCCACGGCCGCGGCCATTGACCGGGAGGGCTGGCTGCATACGGGGGACCTGGGGGAAATGGACGAGAACGGATATGTCAAAATCACAGGCAGGTTGAAAGACGTGATTACCCGGGATGGGATTGAGATATTTCCTGTCGAGCTGGAGGAGGTTTTATACACCCTGCCGGATATCATCGAGGCGCAGGTTTTCGGGTATCCCCATCCGGAGAAGGGGCAGGAAGTCGCGGCCTGGGTCCGGGTAAAGGAGGGTTCCACCCTAACCGTGGAAGAGATCGCCGCGCACATGAGTCAGCACGTCCCACATGATCAGGTCCCCGGCAACTACAGGATTGTGACCCGCTTTCCCATGACGAGGAGCGGTAAGATACAGAAGTTCAAACTGGCCCGGATGGCCGCGGGTGAAACGACTGAAACACCTGACAAACTGATGCCCTCGTAAAAAGGAAACGTTATGCGAATCTACCCTCCTTGCATCCC
>CAZPTH010000162.1:0-5446 GCA_964589315.1 uncultured Thermodesulfobacteriota bacterium | reverse complement strand
CTCCCCGGTTTTGGCCAGAACTGTCAAGTTCCAATTCATTTCCGCGTCCCTTCCCTTCATGACCTTGACACTTCTCGCCGTCGGGTAAAAGGTCATCATGTTAAAGTTCCGGGTAATGGGATGGGGTCCGTAGGAGGCAACCACGGGCATAAGATAACCCCCGCCCAAGATGCGGCTCAGTTTATCCACAATCATGTCGTTTCCCACGATAAAACCGTAATCCTTCAGGAAATTCACCAGCCCCACAGAGGTGTAGGGGTTCAACATCACGAGGAGGTGCCCCCCCCGTTTCAGGTACGCTTTCAAGGCGGTCAGCTCGTGCTGAAGGAGTTCCACCTGCGGGTCGGCGATAACGAGGACGTCAGCGTCTTTCGGAACCCCTTCATTTCTTGTAAGGAGAAGACTCTTGACCTCGTAGTTCTTCTCCTCGAGCGATTTCTTCACCTTGGAATATCCCGTCTTACCCGCGCTCTTGAGGTCCTTTTCACCATGTCCCGTCAGGAAGTAGATCTTTTTCTTTTTTTTCTGGGTCACCTTGATCAGGGCGTTAGTGATGGCTTCCTCATCCGACTGCAGTATCTTTTCCTTCCTTTTCCCGCAGAGGAAAACAAGCGTCCCGTAATTTTTGACATCATACTGTTTTGCCTCGCCCGGATGCCTGTCGGGGTCGATGATCTGGGGATGGATCTTCTTGGAATGGTAGGCATACAGGTCGAGAAGTTCCGCCGCCTTTTCCTTGTCCTGCCCCTCCCGCATAAAGGCCTTGATGGTCACGTCTTCCTTGATATTCTTAAGGACCTTTACCGTCTGGGGTGACAGGGAATGAATCTTACTCTCCGTCAGGTCGAAGCGCTTCGTGTGACGGTAGGCAATCAACTGGATAACGACCAGGATGGCGAGGACTACGATACTGTAGAGGAACGCATTGGTCCCCAAACGCAACCGCTTTGAACTTCCACTCGAACGATCAATCTTTGCCATGATTTAACCCCTCCAACGCTTCGATTCAATAACCCTGCACGTCAAGAACAGGCAGTAAAATGTAAAGAGCAGGTAGAACACCACGTCCTTAATGTCGATGACACCCTTTGAAAAGTTCTCAAAGTGTTTCACCAGCGACAGCTCATTTAGAATCTTGCCAAAAGTCGGCCCCGTAAAACTTGCCGCCCAACCGATTACCCAGAGGAGGAGAAGAAGACCAAAGGTGATGATGGCCGCGATAATCTGATTCTCCGTGGTAGAAGAGACGAAAATCCCCAGGGCGATAAAGGCCTCTCCCATCAGGAACAGCCCCAGGTAACCCGCGAGAATCGGCCCAAGGGCAAGCTCCGACAGACTTCGAAGGAAGATGACATAGACGAGGGTCACGGCGATGGGGACCAGGTAAACCACCGAAGCGGCGAAGAATTTACCCATCAGAACATCCATGTCCCGAACCGGATAAGTAAAAAGGAGTTCAACCGTGCCACTCTTTTTCTCCTCCGCGAAGAGACGCATGGTCAGCATGGGGATAATCAGCATGGCGATAATCCCGATGTTGGCGAAAAGGGGAGAAATCAACCCCTCTGTGAGGTTCAGCCCGGAGACCATGTAGGGATTCTGCATGGCCTGGAGGCTGATAAGGCTGTAATAGGCAACGGAACTGTAGAAAAAGTATCCGGACAGAATAAGAAACATGGTAATAACCACATAGGCAATGGGAGAAAGGAAGTAGGACCCAATCTCCTTCTTGAAAATCGGGGTACTGTTAAGCATGATGCTCCTCCTGTGTCACCAGTTTCAAGAAGATTTCTTCGAGACTCATCTCAACAGTCTTCAGCTCGTAAAGGCCCAGCTGGTTTTCGAAGACCGCCCTGGCCAGATCCTTTCGGAGATCCCTGTCGGGTCTTGTGACAACCTCGTACTGCTTGACCTTTCCCTTCTTTTTCTGCTTGACCTCAAGGACTCCCTCCACTCCCTCCAGGGTACTGACTATTTTCTGCGGATCCCCCTCGATCTCCATGAGGATGACCACGCGATTGGAGAGTTGCTTGTTGAGGTTATCCGGGGTATCGATAGCGGCAATCTTGCCCTCATTGATGATAATCACCCGCTCGCAGATCATCTGGACCTCTGGAAGGATATGGGTGCTGAGGATGACCGTGCGCTCTCCCCCCAGCTCCTTGATGAGTTTCCGAATCTCAACGATCTGTTTCGGATCCAGCCCCACGGTGGGCTCATCAAGGATGAGGACCTCCGGATCCCCCAGGAGGGCCTGAGCAAGCCCTACCCTCTGGCGGTATCCCTTGGAGAGCTTCCCGATGATACGTTTCTGCATGTCATCTATTCCGCAAAGCTCAACGACCCTCGAAACCTGCTGTTTGAGCTTCGCGGAACGTTTGATTCCCTTAACACGTCCCACGAACTTGAGGTAATCGATGACCCGCATATCATTGTAGAGGGCCACATTCTCCGGGAGATAGCCGATCCTCTTCTTGACCTCCAGGGGTTTTTCTGTGATGTCAAACCCCGCGATCCTGGCTCTCCCCTCCGTGGGCGGGAAATACCCCGTCAGAACCCGCATGGTCGTGGTCTTACCCGCGCCATTGGGTCCTAAAAACCCCAGGATCTCTCCTTTTTGAACAGTAAATGAGATATTCTCAACTGCCTTGATATGCCCATAACGTTTGGTCAAATTCTGAATCTCAATCATGATAGCCTCTCACCCTTTTGCTTGACTTGATTGACACGCAAGAGATCTCAGCATACGCACCTCTGCCATAAAATACAACCCCGAATATAACCATGAATCTCCACCAGTCAAGGATAAAATGGCAAAAAAAGGGCGGGATTTCCCGCCCTTTTCTGCTTTTAATTGATTGTCTACTTCAGGTGAATCAGAAGCGGCGCGATAACCAGGGAAACCACGGACATCAACTTTATGAGGATGTTCATGGAAGGTCCGGAGGTATCCTTGAAGGGATCACCCACGGTGTCACCGACAACAGCGGCCTTGTGGTTTTCCGAACCCTTTCCGCCAAAATGGCCTTCTTCGATGTATTTTTTCGCGTTGTCCCAGGCGCCTCCACCGTTGGCCATCATCAAGGCAAGCATGACGCCAGCAAGGGTCGTTCCAGCCAAAAGTCCCCCCAGGGCCTGGGGACCCAAAATAAATCCAACCAGGATGGGAACAATCACCGCCGTGAGACCCGGGACGATCATTTCCTTGAGTGCGGCAACGGTGCTGATGGCCACGCAGGACTCAGGATCCGGTTTCGCCTTCCCCTCCATCAAGCCAGGGATTTCACGAAACTGGCGGCGAATCTCCTCGACCATCTTGAAGGCGGCCTTTCCCACGGAGGTCATGGTCAGGGCGGCCACGAAGAAGGGAACGATTCCACCGATGAACATTCCGATAACCACCCGGGGCTCGGTAATACTGATCACCTTGAGTCCAACCGCCTGGGAGTAGGCAGCAAACAGGGCCAACGCGGTCAAGGCCGCGGATCCAATGGCAAATCCCTTGCCAATGGCGGCCGTGGTATTCCCCAGGGCGTCCAGACCGTCGGTGATCTTCCGGGTTTCGGGCCCCAGGCCCGCCATCTCGGAGATCCCACCCGCGTTGTCCGCGATAGGTCCGTAGGCATCCACCGACATGGTCACGCCGACAGTGGAAAGCATCCCCACGGCGGAGACACCAATCCCGAAAAGGCCGGCTGTCTTGGCGGCAATGAAGGTTGCCGCGCAGATGACCACCACGGGGAGTGCCGTACTCTCAAGCCCCACGGCCAGCCCGGAAATGATAACAGTTGCTGGCCCCGTTTCCGAAGACTTGGCAATTCGCCGCACGGGAGCCCCTGAAGTGTAATACTCGGTAATAAGCCCAATGAGCATTCCCGCGAGCAGGCCGGAAAAGACGGCCCAGAAAACCCCGATGGGGAGCTTGAGGGAAACCGTGATGAGATAGGTGAAGAAGATGAGAAAGGCGGCGCTGATAAACGTCGAATACCGGAGCGCGGCCTGCGGGCTCATCTTCTGCAGAATCTTGATGGAAAGAATGCCAAGAAGGGAAGCCACCAAGCCACCCATGACGACCAGGAGGGGATAGGCCATGTAAAGAAGCTTGGTTTGAACGGCGTAGGCAGAGGTAGCCCCGATGGCGATGGTTGCCACAATGGATCCCACGTAGGACTCAAAGATATCGGCACCCATTCCCGCGATGTCACCCACGTTATCGCCCACGTTATCCGCGATAACCCCGGGGTTCCTCGGGTCGTCCTCCGGGATGCCCGCCTCGACCTTTCCGACGAGATCGGCACCCACATCGGCGCTCTTCGTATAGATTCCACCACCAATCCTGGCAAACAGGGCAATGGAACTCGCCCCCATGGCATACCCGTTGATAACCTTTGCTGTGGCAGGGTCCTTACCAAAAATCAGGAAAAATATTCCCAGCCCCAAAAGTCCGAGACTTGCCACGGAAAGCCCCATGACCGAACCGCCAAAAAAGGCTATGTTCAATGCCTTCGCCTGGCCGGACTCGAAAGCGGCCTGGGAGGTCCGAACGTTGGCACGTGTGGCGGCGTTCATCCCGAAAAACCCGGCCAGCATGGAACTGGCCGCGCCAGAAGCAAAGGCAATCGCCGTATAGATATCAATTTTCCACAACATCAGAAGAAAAACGACAACGATGAAGATCACGAGAATGGAATACTCCTTCCTCAAGAACACCATCGCGCCTTTGTGGATCATCTCCGCGATGTCCTGCATGGTTTCATTGCCGGCATTCTGTTTCCGTACGTAAGCATAAATGATCCATGCCAAAATCAATCCAGCAATCCCGAACAGCGGAGCAAATTTCGTCAGACTGTACATGAATCTCCTCCTTTAATCACCTGCGATTTAGAAAGTTGAGGGCATCAGTCATTCCCTTTTCTGCCCAGGTTTCCATTCCTTCAGCAACCCGCACAAGGACCTCATCGATTACCTCTCTCTCCGCCCTCTCAAAGCGGGAAAGGACGTATTCTGAGGCCTCAATACCCTCTGGCGGTCTGCCAATCCCAATCCGTACTCGAAAGAAAGCATCCGTTTGCAGGGTCTCCATAATGGAACGGATTCCCTTATGTCCCGCATCCCCTCCTTTCCATTTGAGTTTTATCCTGCCAGGGTCCAAATCCATATCGTCGTGAAAGACAACCATTGCTTCCGGATCCATTCCCGTCTCCTGCAAGGCCCACCGGGCCGCCCTTCCGCTGAGGTTCATGTAAGTCGTCGGTTTAACCAATGTTACCCCCAGTCCGTGAAACATGGCTTGCCACATCGTCCCATGGCGTGTCTTCTGATGACGAGCCCCTCCCAGCTTCTCTAAAAAAAAATCGATCATGGCCATCCCGACATTATGACGGGTCCCCTGGTACTTCTTACCGGGATTCCCCAACCCAAGCCAAACAAGGGGAAGTTCTTCGGG
>CAZPTH010000161.1:0-5462 GCA_964589315.1 uncultured Thermodesulfobacteriota bacterium | reverse complement strand
CCGAGGAGCGACGCGGTGTAACCGGTGCAAAACGGAGCTGGACCTGGATTAGTTTCAGGAGTTTTGATTGTTCCTTTTCCGGGGATTCATTTCGCTTAGAATCTCCTGTGCCTTCCCGATGAGGAGGGATTCGTCCACCGGGCCTTCCGGGGGATCCTTAAGGAGGCGGTCCAGCAGCAGGTGTCGGAGCATCTGGGAGAATCGGTCGATTTCCGCCATCATGGCAAGCCGTTCCGGGGGGGCGAATTCCTCCTCGATCGCCACCTCTCGGATGACACGCATGGCGTCGGCAAACCGGACGTCCTGAGGGCAGTTGAAGGAGCAGTTGTAACACATGGCGCACATCCAGATGAGGTTGGAGGAAAGGACCTCTTCCTTCATCCCCCAAAGGATCATGCGGATCAGCTTACTCGGGGCGTATTCGGGGTCGATTTCGCTGACGGGACAGCTTGCCGTGCAGGTCCCGCAACTGTAACAGTGGGTAAGCCCCTCTGCCCCCGCCCGGCTGGCCAGGTCGAACTTAAACCTGGCGTCGAGGGACGCGATGGAAACAACCTTCTCATCCTGTTCCATCATTTTCTCCTTTACGATTCTAAGCGACTCAAGACAAAGATTCTCTGCCTGTAATTTTAACCAAGCTATCACAAGCCCCCGTGGACTTCAATAAAAATTCAAAAGTCTCCGGCATCTTTTCATCTAATCCCTGCCATGATATAGAAAAGATGAAAGGAGCCCCTATGCCAACAATCGATGTGAAGGACAGAAAAATCCACTGCCTGACGAGTGAAGAACCGCTTTCCGGTCACAAAAACACGATTCTCTTCGTTCACGGGGCCGGTGGAAACAGAAACCACTGGATCAACCAGTTTGACGGTCTCAAGGGCGATTTTAACGTTATCGTCGCGGAACTTCCGGGGCATGGAAAATCGTCCCCCCAGGGGGCCAACCGGGTGGAACGTTACGCGGAAGACATTTCAGAGGTGATTGCCGCCCTCTCTCCGAACCAGCCGGTGATTGCCGGTCATTCCATGGGAGGAGCCATTGCCCAAACCGTGGCGTTGAATTACCCCGATAAGGTCCGTGCCCTGGTCCTCATCGGAACGGGATGCCGCCTCAAGGTTCTGACGGCCATTCTGGACGGGTTGCTCAACAATTTCGAGGAAACGGTGTCCATGATCAACCGATACGCCTTTTCCAAGTTTACGGACGAGGATATCATCCAGGAAGGCACAAGCGAGATGGTCAAGACCCCTCCATCGGTTATCCACGGGGATTTCCTCGCGTGTGACCGTTTCAATATCTGTGACAGGGTCTCGGACATTTCCCATCCCACGTTGATCCTCTGCGGCGAAGACGACCAGTTGACCCCGGTGAAATATTCACAGTTTCTCCTGGAAAAAATACCGAACGCTGCCCTGAAGACATTCCCCAGGGCGGGTCACATGGTCATGCTCGAAAAGCCGGGAGAAATCAACGAGGCCATCCGTGAATTTATCCTGTCACTTCCAGAGAGTTGAGGGAACCAGCCTATGAAACTGCTCATGATCTACTCAAGCCGCTTTGCCTACCACCCGGCCGTGAAGTCCGTGCCGGAGGCCCCTGATGTCACCGAGGGCGCGGAGGTGAAAAACGCGATCGTGGGGTTCATTCATGCGGAGGTTGAGGACACGGAACGGGCCTCCAAGGTTACGACCCGGCTCATCAAGAACCTGAAATGGCTGGCGGGTAAAAACAATACGAAAACCATCGTCCTCCACTCCTTTGCCCACCTGTCTGAAAGCAAGGCCCCGGCCGATTTCGTGGCGACTCTCCTGGACAATGCCCAAAAACGCCTGGAGGATGCCGGATATGAGGTTCACCAGACGCCTCTCGGCTATTTTCTCGACCTGGAACTCTCAGCCCCCGGATTTTCCCTTGCAAGGGTCTTCCAAAGTTTCTGATACCGGCCAACCCGATCTTCTCTATCCCGATTCAAAAATCGAGATCCGCGGCTTTCTTGCCCGCCATTACGATTTTCTCCTGGATGTGGTGACGCTGGGTTGGTACAGGACTTTTATCAAAGAGGCGATTGCCTGGATGGATATCCAGCCGGGGGACAGGATTGTGGATCTGGGAGCCGGAACGGGGCGAAACGCCTGCCTGATGGCGCGGTATCTCTCCGGGGAAGGAAAGATCTTGGGCGTGGATATCGGGGAGGATATGGCGCTACAGTTCAGGAAGCGCTGTCGGGGCATGGCCAATGTCGCGTTCCGGAGGCAGCGGATCGATGTTCCCTTCAACCCGGGCGAAACTTTTGACAGGGCGGTTCTCTCTTTTGTCCTGCATGGTTTTCCCCACCCCGTGAGGGAGACCATCGTGGAAAACTGCTTTAATATGCTTGACCCCGGTGGGTGGCTGATCCTCCTGGACTACAATGAATTTAATCTTGGAGACCTTCCCTGGTATCTCCGGGTGCCCTTCAGGGTTACGGAGTGTCCCTATGCCTTCGATTTCATTCAGAGAGACATGGCCGGCTTTCTCAAGGGGCACGGGTTTGAGGTGGAACGCTCCCGCCTTTTTCTCAAGGGGATGATCCGCTGCCTTGTGGCCGTCAAAGGAGGTCGTCACCCGTGAAAAAATCGATTGATTCAGCCTGGCAGTACTGCGAAGCGATGCTTCCCCTTGTTTCCAGGACCTTTGCCCTGAATATCGCGCGCCTGGAAGGCCCCCTCTACCGGGCGGTCCTGGTTGGGTATCTCCTCTTCAGGATGGCGGATACCCTGGAGGATAGCCCCGCCTTGACGGAAGAGGAAAAGATTACAGGCCTGAAGCACTTTGCCCGGTTGTTTCGAGACCCTAACCCGTCGGACGCATACGCGAAAACGATTTCTGCCGTGTCGGCAAAGTTGTCCATCAGTGACGATGAGAACAATCTCATGGTTCACGGGGACCTGGTATTTGCGTGTTTTTCCAGTCTTCCCCGGGCTACCCAGGCTATCATTACCCGGGCCCTTCGGGAGTCGGCTATCGGGATGGCCGAGTACCAGTCCCGGAAAAAAGGAATCCAGATCTATCAGCTCGATGATGAAAAGGAACTTGTCCGTTACTGTTATTTTGTCGCCGGCGTGGTAGGGAAAATGCTGACGGAGCTGTTTTGCCTGGATCCAAAACTGGCCTCTTACAAGGTGGGCCTCGCGAAGCAACAGATCTATTTTGGCGTTGCCCTCCAATTGACCAATGTCATCAAAGACTATCCGAAGGATCTCAAGAGGGGATGGTGCTACATTCCCCGAACCGTTACCGACCGGCTTGGTATTGATTTGGAAGACCTTGTTTCGAATCCATTTAAGGCGAGACGATCCATCAACCGTCACATGATTCCCAAAACCCTTCCCTACCTGGACGGGGCCTACCGCTACATTGCCCTGCTGCCCATATCTCAGCATGAAATCCGGATGTTTTGCATCATTCCCTTCGTTCTGGCCTACCATACTCTGGCGCACCTGGCCCGAACCCAACAGGAAAAACTCTCCCGCCGCCAGGTTCAACAACTCTTAGAGATCTCAGGGGATTTCTGCCAGTCCAACGAGCTTCTCAAAGCCGATTATGAACACACCTTGAGAGATCCCATCACCCATGAATCCTGATAAGTTGAAAAGTTCCTTAATTATTGATAGATTGCGCCCATGAAAATTTTTGATTCGATTTTTTCCGCTGACCAGAATCGTGGACGGACGTGCCATGATCTCTGAGGAAACGAGCATTTCCGTTGTCCTCCCCGTTTATAACGAGGAAGACAATATAGAACCCCTGACAGAGCAGATCGTCCGGGCCCTCTCTCCTTTCGACAATCCCGTGGAGATCGTCTTCATCGACGACGGGAGCACGGATAGGAGTGTGGAGCGCATGGAGGCCATGCGCGAAAGGTTCGGGGAGATTGAGATTCGGATTGTCCAGCTGGACAGGAATTACGGGCTCTCCACCGCCATGACAGCGGGGTTTGAGGCGGCGAAAGGGGAGGTTATCGTCACCCTCGACGCGGATCTCCAGAACGATCCCGCCGATATCCCCAAGCTCCTGGAGAAACTTCCCGAATACGACGCGGCCCTGGGATGGCGCGTGGACCGAAGAGATCCCTTCGTCAAGCGCGTGTCGTCGAAGATTGCCAATTTTTTCCGGAAGAAGGCCCTGAACGACCCGATTCACGACACGGGGTGTTCCTTAAAGGCCTACAAGGCCCAGTATGTGAAAAGAATAAAGATGTTCAAGGGAATGCACCGGTTTCTCGGGGTTCTTCTTGCCATGGAGGGGGCCATGATCACGGAGGTCCCCGTCAGTCATCACCCGAGAAGATTCGGGAAATCGAAGTATGGATTCTGGAACAGGCTTATTTCACCCTTTTTGGATCTCCTCGCGGTCCGCTGGATGAAGAAAAGGGCGATCAGATACCACGCAAAGGAGATTACATGAAATTACAATGGGATTTTTGGATTGTCCTCGGGTTTATCGCCCAGGGGATTTTTAGCGCGCGGTTCCTCGTGCAGTGGATCGTGTCCGAGAAGAAGAAGCGAAGCACCATCCCCAAGGTATTCTGGTACCTCTCCCTTGTCGGAAGCAGTCTCCTTTTTGTCTATGCCGTTCATCGACGGGATCCCGTCTTTATCCTCGGCCAGGGCGTCGGTGTCTTCATCTACATCCGCAACCTCATGCTCTGGAAAAACGAGAAGCCCCAGGTTGCGTAAAAAAGGGCCGGAGATTCCGGCCCTGGTCCTCCCCTATTTTTTTCTCTGCGCGAATTCCTCCAGTTTTTCCTGCCGCTCCGGGGCGGAGACGGTTGCCAGACAGGCCTCCACCTCGTAATCCATCAGGGCCTCCAGGCTCACCTCGTGGGCCATGTTGAGGCCTTTCTTGATGAGGTTGATGGAAAAGGCGGAATTTTCCGTTATTTTTCTTGCCATTTCCATGGCCGCGTCCATCAACTGATCATCCGGGACAGTCTTGTTCACCAGACCGATTCGCGCCGCCTCCTTCCCGTCGATGTAGTCACACGTGAAGAGGAGTTCCTTGGCCTTGCCGGGGCCTACCAGGTCTTGAAGGAGACGCATGGCACCTCCGGTAACGGAAGATGAGACCCGCGCCTCGGGAGAGCCGAAGGTGGCGCTCTCCGCGGCGATGCGGATATCGCAGGCGAGGGAGAGTTCGTAGCCCGAGCCCAGGGCATACCCGTTCACCGCGGCGATGGTCGGCTTGGGGAAACGGATGATGCGGCGGGAAACCTCCTGGAGATGAACGAGGTAGTCCCGGTAGGCGGTCAGCGTGCGTCCCTTGGAGTCCTTCAGGTCCGCCCCGGTGGAAAAGGCGCGTCCTTCGCCCGTGAAGATCACGGCCTTGATGGCGGTATCCTCCAACGCGTCTTCCAGGGCGTCTTCCAGGTCAAGCCAGAGCTGCTTGTTCATGGCGTTTAAGACCTTGGGCCTGTTGAG
>CAZPTH010000160.1:0-5489 GCA_964589315.1 uncultured Thermodesulfobacteriota bacterium | reverse complement strand
TATTTATGCGGGGAGGAATGTCATCGTTATCCTCCTCGCCGTGATGTTGCCTTTTTATGCCATGTGGTTTGCCGCGCCGTAGCCGTTGGCGAAGGGGCCTTAGAGGGGACCATACGGGTCTCCATGGATGAACCGGAAAGGAAATGTTATAAAGAACAGGCGGATTTTAGGGGTTAGCTTGAAATCGTTGAATTCGCCTAATTTCGAAGGGAGGTCTTAATGCGTTATTCCCAATTATTTTTGCCCACCATGAAGGAAATACCTGCCGAGGCGGAGGTTATCAGCCATCAATTGATGTTTCGGGCCGGCATGATCCGGAAGGTGGCGGCCGGAATCTATACCTATCTCCCCCTTGGCCTCAGCGTTATCAGAAAAGTCGAACAGATCGTCCGGGAGGAGATGAACGCGGCCGGTGCCCAGGAGCTTCTCATGCCCATGGTTCAGCCAGCCGATCTCTGGAAGGAGTCGGGGCGCTGGGAGTATTACGGAAAGGAGCTGCTTCGGTTCAAGGACAGGAACGAGCGGGACTACTGCCTCGGGCCCACGCACGAAGAGATCATCACCGACCTTGTCCGGAAGGAGGTGCGGTCCTACCGGGACCTCCCATTGAACCTCTACCAGATTCAGACAAAATTCCGGGACGAAATCCGCCCCCGTTTCGGGGTCATGCGGGCCCGTGAATTCATTATGAAGGATGCCTACAGCTTCGACCGGGATGAGGCCGGCGCTGAAGAGAGCTATCAGAAGATGTATGATGCGTATACCCGAATCTTTGAACGGTGTGGACTCTCCTTCAAGGCGGTGGAGGCAGATACAGGAAGTATTGGCGGAAGTAATTCCCACGAATTCATGGTCCTGGCGAACACGGGGGAAGATCTCATCCTCTCATGCGACCGGTGTGACTATGCGGCAAACCTGGAAAAGGCGACGTCCCTGTTGCCTGAAGGGAACATTACCGGCGAAGGGGCTTCTCCTACAATGGAAAAGGTCTACACCCCCGGGAAGAAGCATGTGGAGGAGGTGTCCGAGTTCCTGAAGGTGTCCCCGGATCGTCTTATCAAGACCCTCATTTTCGTGACGGACAAGGGATTGGTCGCGGGCCTTATCCGGGGCGACCTGGAGATCAATCCCCTTAAATTGAAGAACGCGCTGGGGGCCAATTTCATAGAACTCGCCTCGGACAGGGACGTGGAGGATATCACAAAGGCGGCCGTTGGGTTTGCGGGCCCCATTGACCTCTCAATCCCCGTCTATGTGGACCCCACCGTAGCGGGAATGCGCGACGCCGTTTGCGGGGCGAACGAGACGGACTACCATTTTATTCATGTCGAACCTCAAAGGGATATCGCGCCACAGCAAGTTGTGGATATCCGTCTTGCCCGCGAGGGGGAAAGATGTCCCAAGTGCGAAAAGGGTGTCCTGGAGGCATTTCGGGGTATCGAGGTGGGGCATATCTTCAAACTGGGAACGAAATACAGCGAGGCCCTTCATGCCACATTCCTGGATGAGAAAGGGGTAGAGCGTCCCCTGATCATGGGGTGTTACGGCATCGGGATCGGCAGAACCGTGGCCGCCGCCATCGAGCAGAAACACGATGAGAATGGGATCATTTTTCCCCTTTCAATTGCCCCGTATCAGGTGGAAATCCTTCCCGTTCAGACCAACAACGAACAGGTCGCTGGCTTCGCGGAGGAACTCTACGGAATGCTGCGTAAAAAGGGATTCGAGGTCCTTTTGGATGATCGGAACCTCCGGCCGGGCGTCCGTTTCAAGGATGCCGACCTTATCGGGATTCCCTACAGGGTAACCATCGGAAGGGGATTTCTCAAAGAAGGCGTGGTGGAGCTCAAAACGCGTGCCACGGGAGAAGTCGTGGAGGTGGACAGGGAAATGGTGGTTAAAACCCTGGAGGAATGGCTTTCTCATGATTGATCCTTCCCTCCTCCCTTTAAGCGGGGTCACCCGTGAGGAGTTGAACCAACGGGCGCATCATTACGCGGATTTACTGAGGAAGGATGGAATTCCGCTGGGTATCGTGGGGTATAACCCGGATCTGTTCTATTTTACGGGGTCTGTCCAGTCCGGGTTTGCCCTGATTACCCAGGACGGTGAATCGGTTTACCTCGTCAGGAAAGACGCGGAGCGGGGCCGCATGGAATCTCCTCTTGAACAGGTTGTGGAATATAGGAGATTTGGTGAAATCAAGGAGGCTGTCCGAAAGCTCATGGGAAAGATGCCTGATAAAGTGGCACTTTCCCTGGACGTGGTCCCCACGAATCTGTTCCTTCGATTCAAGGAACTTCTGGACAGGGCACATATCGTGGACGATTCTCTGTTCATTCGTTCCTGCCGCATGATTAAATCCTCTTTTGAGGTCGAACAGATCGAAAAGGGGATTAAAATTTACGACGGGACCATCAGGAAAATGCCCAAGCTGGTTTTGGAGGGGATGACGGAAGCGGAAGCGGAGGCGGCACTGATCCTCGAGATGCGCCGTCAGGGTCACCAGGGCCTGGTTCGCATGCGGGGATGGAACCAGGAGGGGATTAGCGGATACCTGTATGCCGGGAAGGGGGCCGCGATTCCCTCGTTCCTGGACGCCCCGCTGGGCGGGGTCGGCATGACCCCCGCCGTGGCCATTGCCGGAGGGGCTCACAGAATTGCCCGGGATGAGCCGATTGTCTTCGATGCCTCACCCGGGGTGGGGGGATATGTCTCCGATCAGACAAGGACGGCGGTGATGGGGAAACTCTCTTCGGAGCTTGAAAAGGCCTACTCGGTTGCCGAGGAGATGCTCCAACGCTTTGAAAGTGAGGCAAAACCGGGAGACCTGTGCGGAGATTGGTTCCGCATAATGGAGGGTATGGCACAACGAGCCGGCCTGGCGGAGCATTTCATGGGGTATGGAGAAAACAGGGCAAGGTTTGTGGGACATGGAATTGGACTTGAGCTCAACGAGTGGCCGGTTTTAGGCAAGGGACAGTCGCAACCCCTGGAGCCGGGGATGGTGGTAGCGGTGGAACCGAAAATGGTCTTTCCCGATGTAGGGGCCGTGGGGTTGGAAAACGATTACCTCGTGACGGAAACGGGTATTCGACGTCTCTCTGTGACCAATGATGAGGTGATTTATCTTCCATAGACCAGGCAAAAAGATGGTGCCGAAGGCGGGACTCGAACCCGCACAGGCGTACACCCACTAGACCCTGAACCTAGCGCGTCTACCAATTCCGCCACTTCGGCACGTGGACATATAATATAATGGATGATCCGGATTGTCAATAAATGAATAGGCACGATACGAAAAGTGAAGAGGGAAAACATGGGTTTCTGGACGACCGGCGCTGGAAGCATGTTCGTGAAATCAGGGCCTCGCTGAAAGGTGCCCTTACCCTTCCAGATTTTCGCCC
Source organism: uncultured Thermodesulfobacteriota bacterium (assembly GCA_964589315.1). Classification (GTDB taxonomy): domain Bacteria; phylum Desulfobacterota; class S145-22; order S145-22; family S145-22; genus JAOZMY01. The sequence goes on along the minus strand of CAZPTH010000160.1, from coordinate 2,082 downwards.
GGTAAACTTCTTCAGGGACTTCACCACCTCGATGGATGCCCTGATCGCGGAGGTCGCGGACTCCTATTCGCTTCGACTCGGGACTTCGCGGAAAGGTCTCGCCCTGGTAGCCGTCGGGGGATACGGAAGAGGGGAGATGGCCCCGTATTCGGATGTCGATGTCATGGTTCTTTCCCATGACCGGTCGCGTGAAGAGATCGAAACCTTTATCCAGGCATTCATGTATCCCTTGTGGGATCTGGGAATAGAAATCGGGTACAGTGTCCGAACTATCGAGGCCTGCAGAGACCTGGCAAAAAAGGATCTGACCATTTTCACCGCCCTTATTGACAGCCGTTACATCTGGGGAGACGGTGTCTTATATAATCGATATCAAAGGGAAATCCTGAAGAGGACCCTTAGAGAAAATCCTGAAAAGACCCTGTTTAATCTCAGGACTACCACGGAGAAGCGATACGCCCACTATGGAAGGTCGATTTTTCTTTTGGAACCCCATGTTAAGGAAGGGAAGGGGGGGCTCAGGGACTACCATGTGATGCGCTGGGCCTTGTGGGCCTTTGATGGAATTCTTGAGATACGGGATTGGATTGAAAGGGAGATTATTTCTCCCGCTTCGGGACGTGACTTGGAAGAAGCCCTTGATTTCTTGTGGAAGGTGAGGCTCAGCCTTCACCTGATATCCGGAAGGAAAAATGACCGCCTGACCTTCCAGTTCCAGGAAGAGATAGCCCGGGAACTCGGGTATCAGCAGAAGAGGCATACCCTGGATGTTGAGGTCTTCATGAGGGATTACTACGAGAAGGCGGCCGTCCTCAACCGGACCATGTCGCTTGTATTTGAGAAGTTGTCCTGGCGAAGGCGAAGGAACAGGGCCTTTACCCGCTTTCTCAAACCCAAACGGGTGGGGAAAAATTTCATCCTGAAACAGGGAAAACTGGAGGTGACTACCAGAAAGGTATTTGAAGAAACCCCGGTCGAGATGGTTCACGCGTTTTTCTTCGCGTCGGTGTACGGTGTGGAGGTGGGGTGGAAGACGAAGGAATACATAACGGATGTCCTTTCCGGGGCAAAGCCCCGTCTGAACCAGGACAAGGAAGCCCTCGAGGTTTTTTTGGATATCTTTCGCAAGGGCCAGTCTATTGCCTCAACCCTCCTCCAGATGAACCAGGTGAGGATCCTGGATGTCCTGGTCCCGGAATTCAGGAATATCTATTGTCGTGTTCAGCACGACGTCTATCATATCTACACAGTGGATGTTCATGCCATCTTTACTGTGGGGGAAATAGAGAAACTTCGGGATGTGCGGGAAGAGACGGCCGATCCCCTTTTATCGAAGCTGGCGAGGGAGATCAACCATCCCTACCTGCTGTATCTTGCCGGGTTTTTGCATGATATCGGTAAGGGGCGCGGGAAAGGACACGCGGAGTTGGGCGCGAAAATGGTGGAAAGGATTGTTAAGCGGTTTGGACTTCCCAAGGCCCACAGGGAACTCCTCGTCTTCCTCGTCCGGCACCATTTGCTGATTTCCGAAACGGCGCAGCGGCGCGACCTCTTTGAGGAGAAACTGATTATCTCCTTGGCTCATACGATTGGATCGGTTGAGGCCCTGAAGATGCTCTACATCCTTACGTATGCGGATATCAGGGCGGTGGGGCCCGAGGCATGGAACGAATGGAAGGGACACCTGCTGCGAGAGTGTTTTTTCAAGGTTCTTCACATGCTGGAAAAGGGGGAAGGGGGGACAAAGGCCGCCGCCGTGAGGCTTAAAAGAAGGATCAGGGAGCTTACAACCTGGATAAAACAGACAGATCTGCCCCATCAGCCCCTTCTTGAACTGCTTGAAACCCTGCCCCATCGTTACCTCCTGCAGGCCCCTCCGGAGAGTATCAAAGAACATCTTCGGTTACTTTACCAGCACCTCAGTGAACCGGTGGTTTGTGACATTAAAGAGGATCCCCTGCGGGGAATTTCAGAGATCATCGTGATTACGGACGATCGTCACGGTCTCTTTTCTTCCATTGCCGGGGTGATGACGGCCAACAAGATCAATATCCTGAACGCAGAGATCCATACCACGACACG
>CAZPTH010000159.1:0-5501 GCA_964589315.1 uncultured Thermodesulfobacteriota bacterium | reverse complement strand
TCCAAGGCGCGTTCCAGGCCGTAAGCCCTTACCAAAGGAGCGGGTCTCCAGATACGTAAAACTTCGAGAACTTCTTCAGGGATGTCGATCCAGCGTTCGGTACTGACTTCCTGCTCAATGAGATTCATGGGGAAAATGGGTGCAAGATCTTCCGGACCAAGAGGCTCTCCAGTTCCGGGATGCAGGGGTGGCTGCATGGGCGTAGGCATGTCCGCCGCGATGTTGTACCACTGCCTCGGCATTTCGTCTTCGGTTAGCAGGATTTTCTTGACCTCCATAAAAACCTCCTTTAGGTAAGGGTTAAAATAAAAATAGGGTCTTATATGTTAAGACCCTTTCTTCCTCGTGCTTTAGGATATCCGCCAGCACCACCAAATTGCTTTTTTTGCGCTGTAAATATTTAAACCTACGTTCATCAAGAGTGAAAACTAACACATTAAAAATATGTTTGTCAAGAAAATTTTAAAATAATCTTTAAACATTAAAAATCTTGTCTCTTGGCCCCTTTAAATCATGTAACATGTTAGAAATATAGAATAAATATGCCATGCCGTATTTTTGATTTATATTATAAACAAGTTGCATTGTAAGTAAATTGGATTTCTATAGAATAGGGTTTTAGAGAGAGTTTTGTTCGTGGCTTCGGTTTCCTGGTGAGGCGATACAGGTGCGGGGCATGAAAGGTCAGGGTCAACCAGAAAATTTCGAGTGCCGAAGAAATTCCTGGGGTCACATGGATAAAATATAGACACTTGCTGCTGGTTTGCCTTGGATAACATTGACACGGGTCTTTTTCACGGGTAACGTTAAAACCTGAAGAGAGGGAGGAGGAATATATAAATGCCTGAAGCAGAAGGTAAAATCATTGAGTGGCTTAAGGAAGATGCCATCCGGTCAGACTGGCTCGAAGCCCTTCCATATTCGGGGGAGGCCCAGCTCGTTACGTATGAAACGGGGGAGTTCTCCGCGGTCTGCCCCTTTTCAGGGTTGCCGGATTTCGGACATCTCGGGATAAGGTATGTCCCTGATAAGAAGCTCGTCGAGTTGAAGTCTTTGAAGTATTATATCGTGTCTTTCCGGCAGGTGGGGATCTACCAGGAAAACGCCACCACGCGTATCTTTAAAGATCTGTGGGCGCTTTTGAACCCCAGGTATCTGAAAGTCACGCTCGAATACCATCCCAGAGGAGGGATTACAGCCATCTGTGAAAAGGCGAGTGCCTCCGATACCGTTCTGGATAAAATTCTGTTCCCGCCCCTTGATCCCCGCTAATCTTTTACGATGCAACGCGAAGACAAATATGCCTTATTGACGGCCACTTTCATCCTTGCCCTGGCTACGGCGAATGTGATTGCCTCCAAGGTTATCATCCTTTTTGGTTTTGCCGCCCCGGCGGGTATTATCGTTTATCCCGTGACCTTCATGGTGACGGATGTCATCTCCGAGGTGTATGGCAAGAAGAAGTCGAGACGTGTGGTCTGGTTTGGGTTTGCCATGATGATTCTCCTTCTGATTTTGACGAGGGTGGCCATCTGGCTTCCCTCCGCCCCCTTTTATAAGAATCAGGGGGCGTTTGAGCAGATTTTCAGCGCCTCTAACCGGATCATCGTTGCTTCCCTCATTGCCTACCTTGCCAGCCAGACCTGTGACGTGGCCCTTTTCCATTTCTGGAAAGGGGTAACCAGGGGCCGCCATCTCTGGATCAGAAATAACGTTTCCACCATGACGTCCCAGCTTGTCGACACGGTTCTTTTCATCTTTATCGCCTTTTATGGAACGTATACCCTTTCGGATTGTCTTCGGTTGATCGGCGGACAGTATCTCTTCAAGTTTGCCTTTGCCATCCTGGACACCCCTTTTGTGTATCTGGGGGTCTGGTGGGCGAAAGGAAAAGAGGATTAGCGGTTAGAGTTAGAGATTGGGGATGGGCGACACGGACGATCAGCTTATGTTGAGTCGGCCGTGACGGGGAGCCAAGACCCCAGTGCTTCGGGAACTTCAAGGTGCTCGAATCTCGGATAGGATTTGAAATACCCTCTAAACATGGCGAGATCCCGTTCGGAAGGGGTATGTGGGCGGTAATAGGTCCTGGTGACAAAAGAGACGGGAAGCTCAAGAAAACGCCCTTTATCCATGACAAGGTGCCCGTTTTTTACGAGTGTGACGCAGCGGCTGAGGGTTTCACCCCTTGAGCGACCCTCTTCAGGTTTATACAGGGCCACGTCACCCACGGCGCCCATTCCGAGATGTCCCTTATCGGATAATCCCAGCTGGACGGCCGGCATCCATCGTGTCTGGGTGACGAAATCCGACACGGTGTAGGATTCGCCGGCCTCGAAGAGGTCTTTGAAGATCCCGGGATAGTGCGTGGGAGCCTGCGCTCCCAGACAGAGGGAAGAGAACGCGAGATTCTTTTTGAAATCCGGATGGGTTGCGAGGGACAGGACGTATTCGCTTTGAGAGCCGGCGGGGACTTCGAGGTAACGTAGGGGAGTGTGCATGCCGATGAAAGCGGACAGGGCTTCCCCCTCGCCGATTTCCGCCTCAATTTTCAGTTGATCATGCGGGCCTTTCGGGGCCAGCCCCGTGTCTCCCGTTATGTTTTTCGAAGCGAGGAGGTTTGAAACCTGCTTATAGGCGTATTCACCGTCGATGGCGCGGCCGATGTGAGCGTAGTGGAGATTGGGGATTTGTGGAAGGTCCTCGTCAAGGAGCCGGGATGTCAATTCCACGTGGAGGGGGAGATTCAGGGGGAGATGGGTGAGGTATTGTAATACCCTCTGGGCGGGAAGGTTGTATTTTGCGAGGGTGCTTTCCTTGAAGTGGGCGCTGGTTTCCGGGAGCCGGATTGCGAGGGCGCGAAACCGCTGGGCGCAGGTGGCAAAGAAACGGACGGTCCACTCGGGCGGGATGTTTGAGCCGATCAGGGTCCCGAATTCCCTCAGGGTCAGGCAGAGGGAGGCGGAGGCGTCCTGATAGGGAAGGGTGGTGAGAAAGTGATGGGTTCCCGTTGCCATGGTGGGAAACATCATCGATTCGTGGAGGTGGGTGTAGCCCATTTGAGCGTACTGCCTGCTTATCTCTTCCGGCCCCGGGAAGCCTTTCTTGAATCCATAGACGCCAAGGCCATAAGAGGTAAGGGGCACGCCGGTTTCAACCCCACCCGGCAGGGCCCAGAGGCCGGAGGCATCGATGACCGTATCCGGTTTCGCGTAAGGCTTGGAAATCTTTCCGTCGCGGATGAAGAGGTCCCCGATCTCTCCGTTCTTTCCGTTTTTTGGGTCGTAGACCGCGGCGTTCTTGATGAGAAGCTTCATAAAGGGTGTCTTTTACTCCGTTAGTGAAACGTTAAGGCCTTATTTGGACAAAGGTCCACGCAGGCATTACAGGTGGGGGCGTCGGGAACAACCCGTCGGCAGGCATCCGGGTTTTTGATGGTAATGAGCCCATCCACGATGGCAATAACGGGGGATTCAATTCTGCGCGACCCCTTGCCATTGGCAAGTTCCTGACTTTTCTCCAGGCTGATTTCACAGACGGCGGCACATATGCCACAGCCGTCACACTTGTCCCTGTCGATGCTCAGGCCCGTGGCCTCCCGCTCCCCCTTGTCGCCAAAGGCTTCCTGGAGCTTCCGGAGTGCGTCGGCATATTTTTCATCCTCTACGAGCGGGGGGCAATCTTCAGGCTTGGCCTTTCCCATCAGGAGGGCGGAGGCAAAGGCCATACAGACCATTCCGCACTGTCGGCAGTTGGTGCGTGGGAGCAGGCGATAGACATCGAGTACCTTCATCTCAGCCATTGTTATTCTTCCAGCCTTTCCTCGATGGCGTTCAGCACGGTCAGGTCAGAGGGTTGGGCCGTGGGAAGGACCTGCCTGAGCCAAACAGGGGTTCCGTCCATTCTGTAGGCCAGCCCTTCCGTTTCGACGCCGCTCAACGCGACGGGAATCACGAGAGACGCGGCATGGGTTGTCTGGTTCTGCAGCGCGGAGACGGCAATGACCGGAATCTGAAGGGACTGGATTTCAGAGAGCTGTTCCTCCTTGAAAAACCAGAAGGGGTCCGAGCCGATGCAAACCAGCGTATCTCCTTCTTCGGGTTGATACGTCTGTAAATCCCCCTTGAGGAAGGGGTTGTCTGACAGATCAATCCCGTTGAAAATCGATGCCTGGTAGAGCCCCATGGCGTTGAAATCCGAGATGACGGGAAGGAGGGCGCAGGGCCTTCCGCGATGGATGACGTTGCATAATCTCACCAGGCCGTCCATGAGGGCCTGTGGTTTCTCGTGATAGGCGATCCCACGACCGACAAAGATGGCCACAAAGGGGCTGGCCTCGATGGCACGGATGAGCATCTCCAGTTCCTTGGGGATGGAGAAAGACTCCTCCTCGATAATTTCCGTGATCGTGTTCAAACGTTCGAGTTCATTTTCCGTATCGATGGGGATTCGCTGGGCGAAAGAACCCGTATCGTTTTCGTAGGGGTCCGCGTAGAATATTTTACGGCTGATGTGCCGGTCCGGGGCGTTGATTCCCGCGGTGAATACGGCGTAGCGCGTTGGAAGCCGGGGGCAACTGTGAAGGGGGTTGGCACCCCAGAAAATCACGGTGGTTGCCAGTTGTCGGACTTCTTCGAGGGTTGCCAGGCGATACGGCTGGGATTTCACAGACTTGAAGAAGGGGTCCAGCAGCATCCCCTCGGAAGGATACGCAATCGCGCCGAGGCGTTTTATGAGTGAAACAATCTTTACCTGGGCGTCAAAAGAGGTTTGGCAGAGTCCGAAAAAAACGACGCGGCGGGATTCCCTGATAAGGGTGGCCGCTTCCCCGTAGGCCTCTTCAAAGGAGATGGGAAGCGATTGGTTTGATGGCCCTTTCCGCGAGGGGAAAACGATCTTTGCGTGTTTTGGCTCCCGGAGAAAACGGTGACCCAGGTGAAATTTCGACAATCCCCAGGAACAGGCGTTAAAAACCTGGGCAACCTGATCGCCTTTAAGGGTGAGGTCGATGTCTTCACAGAGACACCCGCATCCCGGGCATACGGCGGAGTCAAAAGGCTCTCCTTCTACCTCGTGAAAACGGTCTTCCTCTTTGATAATCGCGTCTTCCGGCAACTTAAAGTCCTTCCCGCTCGCTATCGCGCTTCAACCCGATACATAAGGATGAAGGCGTTTCTTCCCTAACCAATCACATGGGTAATGTCAAGCGGAAGGGATGTTCCGGTTAATTCGCTGAACGGTTAGAGCTGGCATTCAATTTTACTGAGACTCTCCGGATTTGGGGTGCCTGTCAAGGGCACCTCCTGCCATTCCGGGAAAGAAAAAATTGACTTAAGTCAAAGAAAATAACGTTTGATTTTTGTATGTATCCCTTGACATTTCGATGGAAAAGTATATTATTTTTATACGTAGGTTGTTAATTGGTTCGGATGATTGGGATAACATAATTAACTAACAGAAAAAAGAAGGAGGGTTGTATGGTTCGTAAGGTGTTGTATTTT
>CAZPTH010000158.1:0-5502 GCA_964589315.1 uncultured Thermodesulfobacteriota bacterium | reverse complement strand
ATGTGTTTGCGGGAAATAGTTTTTTCGTTTACCTCCATGATTACCTTGTCGACAACGAACTTATCCGGTGTTACGGATCCTGAAACGACGGTCTCTCCCAGCCCCCAACTGCCCTCGATGACGACCTTGGAAATATCTCCATTGATTGGGTTCAGGGTGAACATGACGCCGGCGGCCTTGGCATGCACCATTTTCTGGATTCCCACACTAATCAGGACCTTTTCATGTGAAAAGTTGTTGTTTAGCCTGTAGCTGATGGCACGCGAGGCAAAGAGGCTTGCCCAGCACCGTTTTACATCTTCCACAATATTATTTGCGCCCATCACCCATAGGTAGGTATCCTGTTGCCCCGCGAAGCTCGCGGTAGGCAGGTCTTCCGCAGTTGCACTGGAACGAACAGCCGCGGGGACAGCGTCGACTTGGCACATCTCACACAGTCCAAAGTATGCGTCCTTGATGGTTGAACGCATGTTGTCGGGGATCTCCGTTTCCATGAAAAGATGCTGAATCTCTTCACTTCCCGCGTCTATCGAGCTGAGATCCTTAGCATCCATTTTCTCGAGAATATCAAAAATCCGTTTCTTTAAACCTGTTTCTGTTATGAAATCAAGGTAACATTCCGTGGTGACCGCGAAGCCGGGGGGGACCCGGATTCCAGCCTTTATCATCTCTCCAAGACTTGCGTTCTTTCCTCCAACGGTATTAAGAAAGTTTTTATCAATCTCATTAAAGTTTAAAACGTATTTCATTTCAATTTTCCCTCCATGTGTTTTTGCTAATGAAGAGAGGGGGAGGAATGAGCCCTCCCCCCGCAAAAGTTAAAGTTGGTTTACGAAGCCCTTTCAACGATGGTCACAACGCCCGTGTCGCCATCTACCCGTACGATATCCCCGGTTTTTATCACGGAGGTAGCGATGCCGGTACCTGTAACGGACGGGATCCCGTATTCCCTGCAAACGATTGCTGCATGGGAAGTCAGACCACCAATGTCTGTAATAGCAGCCTTGATTTTTGTAAAAACAGGCGCCCACGATGGGTTGGTAGTCGGGCATACCAAGACTTCTCCGGGCTGGAGATCCACAATGTCTTTGAGAAGCTTCAAGACACGAGCCGGACCTTCGGCAACGCCGGCAGAGGAGGCAAACCCCTTGACCTGGTTGACATCTTCAGCCTTTACCTCTCCCATACCTTCCAGCCACTCTTTCACCCTGTCGGTGGTAACACCCCACAGCATGATGGTAAAGGGTTCTGCCACTTCCTCTGGAGGTACCCCGAGGGCAGGGGAGGGGTTCCAGTTCTCCGCCGCTTCAAGGATTTTTCTCCTTTTCCTTGCCTTTGCTTTGTAATAATTGCCTCTCACTGGCACATCCACGCCCAGTGCCCAAGCTGTGGATACCTCCGTAAGAATTTCGGGCACCTCATAGCGGTTGAACATGAAAATATCGTCTGGTTGGTCAAGCATCCCGTTGTCAACAAGGACTTTACCCAGCTCACGGACCTTGGAAAACCAGATGGTATGGAACCAGTGTTCGACCCAGAAAAGATGGTCTTCAGCGTATCGGTAGATGGTACGAATTGTTTTATAAGCGTTGTCAAAGGCAGTTCTATCTTCATCGGTCTTGATAAGGTCAATATATTTGGCAACGATCTCATCTCGTTCCTTGTCAATTTCATCAAGGGACCGTTCGATATTTTCACCTTTTTCCAGGCGTTCCACGTAACTTTTTATGTAGCTAAAGGGGATCTCCGGATGGGTAATCCAGCTTCCTTCATGATGAAACCATCCACTTCCGCAGGAGACATAAAACCAGGGATCGCTTGCCTTTTGATATTCCTCGAGCCACCTTTTGCCGTCGGGAATCCTTTCCAGCTCAGCCATCTTTTGTCTTACGTCGATATCCTTTTTCAGGATATCCATTACGCCTCTCATAGACGTGGCCAAACGGGACAGTTGACACAATTCCTCTTCCGGCCGGAACATGGACACATAGGCACCGGCTACCATTTTCCCAATGGCGCTTTCGCTTATGCCCGGGAAGAGTTTCCTTGTTACATCCGCAAACATGAGGTAGGCCAGATAGGTCAGGTTCAACATCTCGAAGTGATACTGCCAGCCCTTGATCATGTTATATACGAGTTTGTCGAAAGCTGCCATGAGATCGTAGCTGACATAGCACCCGGTTGGAGCGGGCAGAACCTGATCATCTGGAACGTAGTTGGGGAGTTCACTGGGTATTTCCACCGCTCTCATTTCTTCTCCCAGGGCCCGAAATTTCGTCAACCACTTGTCCCATAATTCGTCGTAGTGCTCAAAGACGTAGAACACACGCTTCTCGAAGTATCCCGCCTTTTCCTGAATAATGTTTTCAGGGGGTGGGTTAATGGCACAGATATACATGTAAGGCCCGACCATTCTTTGTGCGATGCCCTGGGCGGGGGGGATACAAAATACTCTGGTTGTATATTGTGAAAGAGAAATCTGCCAAGCTTCCTGAAAAATCAAATCCAGGGGTGGCATGGGTTCGGGAGCGTGGATCTTGTCCAGATACCAGAATTGACTATTTTCCCATTCTTTTCTATCTTCTGAGAACAGATAATGCGATGGATACATCTCTTCCCAACCTTCAAGCTCTTCAGGAACCTGATACTCGTGGGGATCCGGAAATTTTCCTGCCATAATGACCTCCTTCAAAAGGGTTGTTTTAAAATCCTGTTTTTAGGGTGACTTCACCTCCTTCCTCTCTATCTTTCCCCCAAAGGGATACCTTTTAATCTTTAAAATTTACAATAGGTCAGGAAAACATGCAACATAAATAAATTTATGATAACATAAGATAATCTAATGCGTAAAATTCTCACTGTCTAAAATAACAAACGGTGTTTAAAAATAAGGATAGATGACAGCCATTTTTGTATGAATTTAAAAGCCTGGTTTCATCTTTATGGAAAATTTCTTGAATTTCCAGTTCCTTTAAAAGAGGCATGCGTTTTTAAATTGTTTCCAGGAATTCGGCCAGGTAATTTTCCTCTTTCAGATTGAGAAGTTCTTTTCTTTGTTGAGAGAACTCTTCGTAGGTCATTTCGTTGATATCACTTTCGATAAGGTCCAGAATATTTTCGGGATTTCCCCTCGTGATGACTCCCAGTCCATAGTCGCAGTCCAGGACAAATATCCTTAAGTCCCTTCTCTCGCTCCTCAGGTGACAGATTGCCTTCCATACGTCTCCGCACCAGATCCCTTCCCAGCCCGGAAGGTGAAGCGAGGCGACATGCTCATAGCTTTTTGAGGTCGTGGCGGCTGCCGCGCTGGGGGGACTGCAGTCGTGCATGACAATGACCCCGTTTTTCTTGAGGTGCCTCAGCGTGTTTTCAACGTCTTTCAATGCCTGGCGATATTCGTGAAGACCGTCGATAAAGACCACATCCGGGGGACTGAGGTTTTCGGCTTTCTCGAAAAAGTGGTCGCTGGTTGTGGGGTAGTATTTCGCAAAGAGGTTGTAAGGGTTCTTGATCATCCACCTCAAACGGCGGATTGTCGAGAACTTAAAGGCGGGATCCACGGCAATTTTTTCTTTGACCTTTATTTTAAAAAAGTTGTTTCCCGAACCCACACCAATTTCCAGGTAGGTCCGGGCCTTTTTTCTGTCCACTATTTTCTGGATGACCTCGTTTCTCTTCAATTTACCGATCCCCGCGACAAGCTGTCCTGCCGAGGCCTGTTCGCATAATTCTTTAAAGTTTGCCCTTGTATGGAACTTCCCTGGATTGTGGACATATTCACGTGAGTTCCAGGAGATCCGAGATGTTGATTTCCAGCATCTTCACGCTGGCCTGGATGCGGTTTGCGTTCCGATCGATAGCCTGGATTCCCCCGGAGAGCTCCCTCAGATGTTTGGCCGCGTTCGAGATGGTTTCGATCTCTTTCTGTATTTCTTTGAGCCTTTCTATTTCCATTTCCATTTCAGTGTCCCTTCTTTCTCAAGTCCTTGAAGCGCCTGGCCTTGACCTCATAACGAGGCAGGCTTCCATATGGAAAAACCTCGATCTTGTAGCCGAGATTGGTTTTCAGTCTTAGCTGATCTTTAAGACTGGCCAGGATTTCGTCTTTTCGGCTCAGGGCCTCTTCGAGGATCTCTATTTTGAGAGTGATTTCGTCGATGTCACCTTTTTTGTCGACGATGACCTCATAGTCGTTTCCCAGTTCCGGAATCCCTCGCACAACCTCCTCGATGGCCGTGGGAGCCAGGAGAACCCCCTTGACCTTCGTGATGTCGTCCGCCCTTCCGATAACCCCACCCTTGATGAGGCGAAAGGTCCGGCCGCAGTCACACGGTTCCTTCGCCCACTGGATGACGTCTTTGGAGTCGAAGCGGACGCAGGGCTGGGCGATGCGGTCGAAGGCCGTAATGACCATTTTCCCGGGGCGTTCCGGTTCCGTAATGATTTCACCCGTCTCTATATCCTCTATCTCCACGAGGAACAGGGCCTCGTTCACGTGAAGCCCCCCGGGCTGCTCCATGCATTCGTAGCTCCATGCCCCGATTTCCGTGGCCCCGATGTGGTCATAGACCTTGGCGCCCCAGGCCTCTTCCATTCTCCGTTTCGTGGTGGGGATGCTGGCCCCGGGCTCACCCGCGCAGGTAATGCGACGGATGGCAAGGTCTTTCGCCGGGTTGATTCCCAGTTTCCTTCGTGCCGTGTCGGCCATGCCAAGAACGTAGGTGGGGGTGGCCATGAAGGCCGTGGTACGAAGCTCCTGCATCTTGAGGACGCGGGCCTCCGTGTTCAGGACGCCGCCGGGCACCACCTCGCACCCGATCTTCTCACAGGCGTAATGGCCCGCCCAGAAGGCGACGAAGATGTTGTAACCGAACGGGATGAAAACGCGGTCCGTGTTCCGGTATCCCTGGGCGTAGAGGATATAAGACCAGGCCTCCGCCCACCACTCCCAGTCCTGCCAGGTGTCGGGCTGATAGACGGGCTGGCCCGTGGTCCCGCTCGTCTGCCGGAATTCCGTGACCTCTTCGAGAGGGACACACAGGGCATCCCCGTAGGGATAAGGGTCCTTGAGCTGAATATCCCGCATCATCGATTTTTCGACCTTGGGGACATGATGAATGTCCTCAAAACCTTGAATGTCGTCGGGGGTGATTCCCGCCTCGTCATAGAGTCTTCGATGGAACCTGGAATGTTCGTAAGCCCATTGAAAGATCCGCTTGAATTTTTTGAGCTGGAGGGCTTGAAGTTTTTCTCGCGGCAGGGTTTCAAGAACAGGGTTCCAATAGATCTGATGCGATTTCATAGGCATTTCCTCTCTTAAAGGTTTCTTTTCCTGCCAACTTATCTGATTTGGTCTGGACACCCGTCAGGATTTCCATGGTTTTTTCCATCATAAACGATTTTCAAAGGCAGATTCAAGGGGAGATGACGGAAAACGCTCATCAAGCATTGCAATGTAAAAAAACTTATACTATAATAAGTTTAACTTATGGGGGATTTTTT
>CAZPTH010000157.1:4254-5521 GCA_964589315.1 uncultured Thermodesulfobacteriota bacterium | reverse complement strand
AATCGTCACCCATATCAGGAATTCTCTTCATTTCTCAAAGACATGGGCAGGACCGCCGCAAAGATGATAAAGAGCAATCCGATAGCAACGGCCATTGCCGTTCCCATTGCCCCGCCGAGTAGAAACTTGAACTCACCGGCCTGGGCCAGCGCGATTTTGCCTCCCAGCCACCCGTGAAAAAGGCCGGTCACACTCAGCGGACCATACATGACCATCAACAGTCCGGCGCCTGCCAGTCCGCCCAGGACAAAAAAGAGGGCATCCTTGCGCCCCGTCCCCAGGGCGACGACACCGGTGCCGGGGCAAAAACCGGACATGGCCCAGCCGAGTCCAAAGACAAGCCCACCCACGAGAACGCCCGCGTAGAGCGCCTTGATATGAATGTGCGACGCCGGCACCCATCCGAGCGCCACGCTCAAAAACAAGAGGATCGACGACACCCCGATTCCCGTCAAAATGGCCTTCGCCAGATGCAGGTCTGTCAAGCGCAGCATTCCTAAAATCTTATCCGGATCGGCCGCTCCAATTCGCTGCAGGATAAAGCCAAAGATGATACCCAAGACAATCGCCAGAAAGATATGCATACCCATTTCCCCCCTATTTCCGATACAGAAAGATTGCAACGGGAACGGCGACGACAAAAACGGCAAAGGCGAAAAGATAGCCGCTGAGAGCCGTTTGCATCATCCCGCTCATCATGTGACCGCTGGTGCAGCCTCCCGCCACCCGGGAGCCCCACAAAACCAGCACCCCCCCGACAAAAGTCAGGGCATATCGCAAGGCGGGGGTCTCCCCAAACCTCCGTCGGTGGTGTTCCGGTACCGGGCCGAACGGCTTCTTCTCTTCCGGACAGGTGAAAATCCGGCCCAACAATCCCCCCAGGATCATGCTTATGACGAAGATGAAGCTGTAATTCCAGGGGTGAGCCACCGATTTCGCGTATTTCCCCCCTGATTTGTTCAGATAGGGGTTATCACTCCCGTAACCGGATTTTTGGGACTTGTCTTGCCTCACGATGTCAGGATTGAAGGTTTTCGCGATGATTCCATCGAGAATCACGAACTGCGTGGACACCCCGATGGGTTTCACCAGGGCGACCGCCATGAAAAAGATCAACCCAAGGGCAAACCCGCCTATTTTCCAGTTCCAATACATAGTTACCTCCTATTCATGAATGACGTTCGGTTCAAATAACTATTTGCGGACACACTTTTCCCCATAATTTTGGCGAAAACCCCGAAAGAATCTTCAGGTCTTGTTCCTGAAA
>CAZPTH010000157.1:0-4154 GCA_964589315.1 uncultured Thermodesulfobacteriota bacterium | reverse complement strand
GCCTACTTTCTCAGTTTTGCGGGGAGCCTTGCCGGGGTCTTTATCGGCTGGTGGGTGTGGCGGCATTTTCTTGATTAAGATTTGTCAAAAACGGCTTATGTCAGCTTCTCGACACCAAGGCCCACAGCCACGGCACCCAGGATGGTAAAAACCGTCAGGATAAGGACGTAGCTCCATCCAAAATAGGAAATCATGACAGGGATAAGAAAGGGTTTGACCGACCGGTTGCCGAGGAAGGTTGCCAAGGCGGCATTGGAAGCCCCTTTTTCCCGGAGGTTCCTCAACAGGGGATACCAGGCATAAACAGGACCCACGGATAAAATCCCCGCCGCGGCGGCCAGGAAAAGTCCCCTGAATCCCGCCTCTTTCCCGATATATTTTGTAACCCCTTCAGGGTTTAGAAACCGGTTCAAAAGGACCATAAACACGAAGACAAGGCATAGCGGAAAAGCTATCTGCCGCAGGATCCCACCGCAGTTTTTCAGGGCCGCGACCGTCCCGGAGGGGGAAAGGGCGTAAACTCCCACGTACACAATCAGAACAAATATGAAAAAACCCCTTGAGCCTTTCCATTTTAACTTCCCGACTGTTTTTTTCATCGCGCGCACTTCCCTAAAAAATTTTCAGACATTCAACCGTCAGGAAAGCGACCCCCATGGCCATAAGGAATGACAGCAGGTTACGTACGACAGCAAAACGCCTTCCCAAAACGCCTATTTCCGCGGGAAGTTGCAGAATTCCCACGCTGACCCAGGCCACAATAAAGGCAGTCACGCCAAAGAGGCTCACATTGTTTTTGAGCAATGCCCCTCCGATGATATAGCTGCTAATGGGGTTTCCCGCCAGGATACTTCCAAAACCCGCTCCCAGAAGGGTATCCAGCCATTTGTTCCCCGTAAAAACGGAGACGATCAAGGCCCTGGGAACAAAGGTGTTAAAAAGACCGATAAGGCCGACAACGCCAAGGATCAGCGGGATCATCACGCCAAACTGCCTCAATGTCAGGGCGAAAGAGGCACGCAGGGAATTCCTTTCTGGCGCCGCTTGATTGGACACGGCAGTTTGTGATGCCGGGGTTCCTTCCTCAAGTTGTTTAATGGCGCTGGCGACTGAATCCCGAAGGCCCTGGTAAACCCTGATTCCATTCGAGGTAAGATACTTTTCAGCCAGGGGGCTGCAGTAACCCGCTAACACCGCGTCAACCTGCCTCTCTATGGATAGAACCACCCCCTGCATTCCCCCACCCTTTTGCCCGGAGGCCGCGGGATTGGGCAAAACCTCTGTCTCCATGGAAGGGATATCAACTATCAGCAAATAGGGAGACGTTCCCAGCCGCTCCCCCACTCGCGCGCTCAAATCAGGACCTTCCGAAGCAATCAGGACTTTCAATGTAGCCTTATCCAGGGTTATTATTTTCGTTCATCCGCGTAGTGTAAATCCATGTTTTGGCTTCCTTATTCCCGGCTTTCAACCTCGAGTCTCACTTTTACCCTCTCCGCCAGGTTACGGTTGAAGGTGGGAAGGGCTGACAAATCATCGATGGACGCCTTTCGAATGGCTTCGAGGGAGGGATAGGCGTGATACAGGATTTTCAGCCGTTTCTCTCCGATACCGGGAATGGTGAGAAGCCTGGATTCCAGGGCCGCTTTGCCCCGCCGCTTTCGGTGGTAGGTGATGGCAAAACGATGGGCCTCGTCCCGGATCCGCGTCAGAAGCTGAAACGCGGGGCCGTGGGAATCGAGGTGAACGGGTTCCGATCTCCCCGAAACGAAAAAATAGTCCGAGAAACGCTCCTTTTTTGACCGCCCCTTGGCGATGGCAACGAGAGATATCCCACCGAGTCCCAGTTCACGCAAAACCTCCTCGCCCGCCGCCAGTTGCCCTTTTCCCCCGTCCAGGAGGATCATGTCGGGCAGGGCGCCCTCTTCCCGTTCCCGTTTCAGGCTTCGCATGAGGACCTCGATCATACTGCCCACGTCGTCGTTGGGAGCCGCCTCCTTGACCCGAAATCGGCGATACAACGCCTTCTCCGGCGCGCCGTCCAGGAAAGAGACCTTGGCCCCCACCGTCTGGTGTCCCTGGAGGGTGGAGATGTCGTAACAGGCAATCCGTCGCGGCGGCGCGGGGAGATTGAGGGCCGCCTGGAGCTCCCGAACGGGATCCTTCCGGGACCGTTTGAAGGTCTCAAACTTCACACGGGCGTTTTCCGTGGCCAGTTCCAGGAGCCTTCGCCGCTCTCCCCGTTTCGGGACCTGGAGTTTCACCTTTCCGCCCCGTTTCTCCGCCAGCCATTCCTCGAGGACCACCCGGTCCCCCAGCTCGAAGGGGAGTAACAGCGTGCCGGGGATGAAACTGTTCCTCCCGTAGAACTGGACAAGAAACCCGGAGAGAAACTCCTCCCCGGACAGGCCGACGTCCTCCACCTCGGAATAGTGGCTCCCCATGAGGGTTCCCTGCCGGAAAAAGGCCACGAAGATTCCCCACCATCCGGCCCGCCGGATCACCCCAAAGACGTCCATGTCCACCCGTTTCGGACTCGAGATGGTCTGTCGCTCCAGGGTCTTCGAAATCGCCTTCAATTCATCCCGGAGAACGGCCGCCCGTTCGAAATCGAGAGCCTTGGCCGCCTCCGCCATCTGCTTTTTGAGGCTCTCGACAAGCCGTTCCTTGTTCCCTGTCAGGAAGAGCTTGGCCTCCCGGACAAGCTGGGCATACTCCTCCCTTTTGATATTGCCCACGCAGGGGGCGAGGCACCGGTGGATCTCGTAGTTGAGACAGGGGCGCGTGCGCCGGGCGAATTTGGTGTCGGGACAACTGCGCAGGGGGAAATACCGATGGAGGAGCCGAATGGTCCGCCGCACCGACTCCGCCGACGTGAACGGCCCCGCGTAGAAGGCCCCGTCGGGCTGGAACCGCCGGACAAACTGGATAGCGGGAAAGGGGTGGCGCGTGTCGATCCGGATACAGAGATACCGCTTGTCATCCTTCAGGTCCACGTTGTATCGGGGGCGATGGCGCTTGATGAGGGCATCCTCCAGGATCAGCGCCTCCTTTTCCGAACGGGTGATGATGAAGTCGATGCTGGCAATATGGGAAACCAGGGTGAGGGTCTTGGCGTCCTTATCGTCCGATCGCGTGAAATAGCTCCGGACCCGGTTCTTGAGCGACTTTGCCTTGCCGATATAGATAATCTGACCGGCGTCGTTTCGAAAGAGATAGACCCCGGGATGCTTCGGCATCTGGTCGATGGCATCGGGGGTGAGGGTCCGAACCTCCCCTTCCGTCTCTTTCTCCATGCCCTCAGCGGGAACTTCGGTAACAGAATCCGTCATCTTCGAAATCGCACGCGGCGTTTCTTGGACTTTTTGTGCCCCAGGGGCCGCTCCCCCTTGAGCTGTCTTATCTTGTCACGTATCTCCGCCGCCTTCTCAAAGTTGAGCTGTTCCGCCTCATCCAGCATTTGCTGGGTCAGGGTCTCGATGAGGGCATTCACGTCCCCCTCGGGGACGACATAATCGGTTCCCTCTTCCCGAACCTCAATGGGGACGGTCATGTAATCCTTTTCGTAGATAGACTCCAGAATGTCACGAATCGATTTCTTGATGGTTTCCGGCGTGATCCCCATCCGTTCGTTGTAGGCAAGCTGGATCTTGCGGCGGCGGTTGGTTTCATCGATGGCCTGGCGCATGGCCTCTGTCTCCCGGTCGGCATAGAGGATTACCGTGCCATTCACGTTCCGCGCCGCCCGCCCGAAGGTCTGGATGAGAGAGGTTCTGGACCGGAGAAATCCCTCCTTGTCCGCGTCGAGGATTGCCACCAGGGAGACCTCGGGGATATCCATCCCCTCCCGGAGGAGATTGATGCCCACGATGACATCGTAGGTTCCCATCCGCAGGTGCCGGATGATGTCGATCCGCTCCAGGGTGTCGATATCGGAATGCAGGTAGGCCACCTTGATCCCCAGGTCCTTGAGATACTCGGTCAGGTCCTCCGCCATCCGCTTGGTGAGGGTGGTGACCAGAACCCGTTCGCCCTGCTCTGCCCGTTTGCGGATTTCTCCCGTCAGGTCGTCCACCTGGTGCTTCGCCGGCCTCACGATGACCGGCGGGTCCACCAGCCCCGTGGGACGGATGATCTGCTCCACCACGTGGCCT
>CAZPTH010000156.1:0-5536 GCA_964589315.1 uncultured Thermodesulfobacteriota bacterium | reverse complement strand
TCGCAGGGTGATTCCGCAATATTCGAGGCGGCCTTGGACATGGTGCGTGATTATCTGTTAATTAGGGGAAAAGATGCTGACGAGCTCAGAATTCAGAGAACTGTTGAAACTTTTCGAAAAATATAAAGTCCGCTATCTGAGATAGTTTTTTGCAGTAGATTGTAAGGAGGATGATATGGAAATACCAGGTAATTTTTTAACCTCTGGCATGGGGGTTTTGCCCCATACCGATCTGGAAAAAGGGCTGGCGCTGGCCATGAGCGTGGATATCCCCTTCTGGCCGCAGCTTCCCAAGATGCGTTACGAGGAGGATATGTACGCGCAGGTGGCGCACCGGTTTCCCGGGTCCAACATCAATGTGGAAAAACAGAAGGTCGAATTCAACCAGGCCACCTTTTATGAGGATCTGGAGACCTACCTCTTCAAGGTGGATGACCCCCACTTTTTCCAGTTGACGCCGGAGGCCTCCCTCGTCTTTCATCTTTTTCTGGAGAAGGATCTGTCCAAATACCCCGCTATCCGGGGACAGATGGAGGGACCGGTGAGCTTTGGGCTGGTGGTCCACGACGAAAACGATCGCCCCATCCTTTACATCGACGAGGTGCGTCAGATCCTCTTCGATTTCGTGGCACGCAAGGTCAATGCCCAGCTGGACCAGCTTCTGGAGAAGAATCCGAACGCCTTCATGTTTATCGATGAACCTGGCATGCAGTTCATCTTTTCCGCCCTTTCTGGCTACGGGGATATCCAGGCGAAGGACGAAATCAACGCCATGATGGCCCAGATCAAGGGGAAACGCGGGATTCACCTCTGCGGCAACCCGGGGTGGGGGTTCATGCTGGATCTCGACATCGATATCCTTTCGTTCAACGCCTATGACCGGGGGGATATCTTCGTGGGCTACGCCGACCGCGTCAAGGCCTTCCTCGAGAAGGGGGGCGTCATCGCCTGGGGAATCGTCCCCGTGGTCTACGAGGATTTCAACAAGGAATCCTTCGAGACTCTGTATAAGAAGATTGTGGGAATCCTGGACAACCTGGCCGCCAAGGGAGTCGGGCGGGACCTGCTTCGAGAACGCTCCCTGCTGATGCCCGCGACCTGCTCCCTCGTCAATCCGGATGGCGCGGCGACGGTGGAGAACGGTTACAAACTGTTGCGGGAGATCGCGGAGAAGCTGAAGGCTGAATATAAGTGAGATAGGAGAGTATTCATCGTTAAGACACCCGCGGGGAATCTCCGCGGGTTTTTTATTGTTTTTTTCCTGGAGCCCCATGCGGTTTTTGGCAGGGATGCCTTATAATTTTCCTTGACAAGGCAGGGGAGTTTGTTATAATTTGCACAAAGTATGAGTGAGAAGGAAAGGTTCATGGTGAATCAGGTTGAATTTTTCGTATATTTTGCTAACTTAATGAACGTTTAAATAAAAAAAGGAGGCAGTTTATGGATTTTGAATTTGATGAAGAATTGCAGGCAATGCGAGACATGGCTCGGAACTTCGCGGAACGGAAGATCCGCCCCACGATGGAAGAGGATGAAAAGGAACATCGTTTTCGCAGGGAAGTTGTGGAAGACATGGCGCGCCAGGGATTTTTCGGATGTATCGCCCCGGAAGAGTATGATGGAAATGATGCCGGCTTCTTAGGTGCAACGGTCATGTGTGAAGAAATCGCCCGGGTGAGTCCGTCCTGGGGGCTGCCCTTCAATCTGCAGATGATGGGAATGCAGACCGTCCTGATGAATTATGGGAATGATGAACAGAAGGCCGCCTTCTATCCCGGCCTGGTTAATGCCAAGAAATTGGGCGCCTTTGCCATTACGGAACCCAACAGCGGGTCCGATGTGGCAGGTATGGGGACTACGGCAACGGAGACAGACGATGGATTCCTCCTCAACGGAACCAAGACCTGGATCTCCGGGATCCCGGTGGCCGACGTGGCCGTGACCTTTGCCTACACGGACAAGAGCAAGAAGCACCGGGGGATTTCCGCCTTCCTGATCGAAGACATGCACGCGGAAGGCATTGAACAGATCGCCATCGAAACCAAGCTGGGACTCTTCAGCGCCCCCACGGGCGAGATTACCTTTCAGGACGCCTTTGTCCCCAAGAAAAACCTCGTAGGTGAAATGGGACAGGGCTTCAAAATCTGCATGAACATGCTGGACAGCACCCGGCTGAGTTCTGCTTCCCGTGCCGTGGGCGTAGGACAGGCTTTGATTGAATATAGTGTTCAGTATGCCAATGAGCGGACCCAGTTCGGCGTTCCCATTGGGAAATTTCAGATGATTCAGCAGCAGATTGCCGACATGTACATCGAGCATGAAGCCGCCAAGATGCTGGTGTACCGTTCCGCGTGGGAAAAGGACAAGCAGTGGCGCGAAACGGGGAAGGTTTTCAAGACCACCCTGAACACCTCGGTGGCAAAACTCTACGCGGCGGAAGCAGCCGTTCATGCGGCGAATGTTGCCATGAAGATCTATGGGTCTTACGGATTCTCCACGGAGTACCCGATCGAGCGTTATTACCGAGATTCCAAGACCTACCAGATTGTGGAAGGAACCAGTAACATCCAGAAGGTCATCATCGCGGGGTTTGCCCTGGGATACAGGAAGTAATTTAAAAAACAAGTTAATAGTCATCCATGGGGGTTGAATACCACCCGTGGATGACTGTTGCCTGAAGAGGTGAGTCGAAATGGCAGGAAAACTGGAAGGTAAGGTTGCGGTGGTTACCGGCAGCAGCCGGGGCGTGGGACGCTCGGTCGCCCTTGCGTTTGGCCGAGAAGGGGCCAACGTGGCGGTGAACTATTCCCGGAGCGAGGGAGCGGCCCAGGAGGTCGTGAAACAGATTGAAGAAATGGGGCAGAAGGCGATTGCCGTCAAGGCGGATGTCTCCAAACGGGATGACGCTCAGGCCCTCCTCAAGGCGGCCGGAGATGCCTTTGGGAAAGTGGATATCCTGGTCAACAATGCGGGGATTACCCGTCCCGCCATGATGCACAAGATGACGGAAGAGCAGTGGGACGCCGTGGTAGATCTTCACATGAAGGGAACGTTCTTGTGCGCCCAGGCGGCCTATCCCTATTTCAAGGAGCAGCAATCGGGCCGGATTATCAACGTTACTTCCGTGGCGGGAATCGTGGGAACCGTGGGACAGATCAATTACAGCGCCGCGAAGGGTGGCATCATCTCCATGACCAAGTCGATGGCGAGGGAACTGGCCCGCTATCAGGTCTGTGCCAACGTCATCTCGCTGGGGATCGTGGCGACGGAGATGACAGAGAAGATCCGGACGGACCCGAAACTGAAAGAGATTTACATGAACCGGATTTTGCTCAAAAAGTTTGCCGAACCGGACCACATCACCCCTGCGTTCGTGTTTCTTGCCTCGGATGAGGCGGGATACATCACGGGCCAGCTGCTGTGTGTCGATGGCGGTTATGGAATGATTTAATGGTCTAAAACTTCTTAAGAAGGAGGGATTGAAAATGGCTGAGGTACCAAAAGAGATATTGACCTGGCAGATGGTCCAGCCGACTGTCAAGAACCGGGAAACAGGCGAAGTCACCCCGGGAAAATTAGAAAAAAAGGCGATTCCCGTTCCGGAGCTGAAGGAAGGGGAGGTTCTCGTCGAAGTTGCGGGGTGTGGCGTCTGTCATACGGACCTGGGCTACTTCTACGATGGCGTCCCGACGGTGAATAAGCCCCCCCTGACGCTTGGGCATGAAATCTCTGGAACCGTGGTGGCCGGTGACGAGGCATGGATCGGAAAAGAGGTGATTATTCCCGCCGTCATGCCTTGCCGTAAATGTTATATGTGCAAGATCGGCCGGGGAAACCGGTGCCTGGATCAGAAGATGCCCGGCAACAGCCTGGGAATTTACGGGGGCTTCTCCAGTCACATTCCCGTGCCCTCCATCGATCTCTGCGAGATCAAGGACCGTAAGGGAATTCCGCTGTCACACTTTGCGGTGATCGCGGACGCGGCCACGACTCCGTTTCAGGCCGCCAAGCGCGCCGACCTCCAGCCGGGGGACAACGTGGTGGTGGTTGGCATCACCGGTGGCGTGGGTCAGTACATGGGCCAGATCGCAAAGGCGCTGGGCGCGAAGACGGTCGTGGGAATCGCCCGGAACAAGGAGAAACTGGAAAGGGCCCTGAAATTTGGCGCTGACTTCGTGATCAACTCCACGGACAAGGATGCGCGGGCGGTCTCCAAGGAATTCCGCGGACTGTGCAAGGAAAATGGCCTGCCCAACTATGGGTGGAAGATCTTCGAGGTCACAGGAACGCGGCCTGGCCAGGACATTGCTTTGGCCCTTTTGAGCTTCATCGGGAAGCTCATCGTGGTCGGTTTCGGCATGGCAAAGAACGAATACAGCATTTCCCGGCTGATGGCCTTCGACGCGGAGATCATCGGGACGTGGGGATGTCTGCCGGAATACTATCCGATCGTCTTGGATATGGTTCTGACGGGCAAAGTCAACATCGAGAACTTTGTCGACCCACGACCCATGAGCACCATTGCCGAGGCATTTGAAGAGGCCCACAGGACCCCGCCCGTCAAGCGGATCGTCCTGGAGCCTGATTTCTAAACCCAAAAAAGAAGGAGGTAGAACTATGTCGTTAGATTGGTTACCAAGGGACAACAACATCAAGAATCACGCGATTTACGGAGATGAGCATTTCGGGACTGAGCCCCCCTGCACCATGTATGAGCTCAGGCCCGTCGTGGACCCGGATGGAAACGAGGTGGAAGGGCTCTACACCGCCTGGATCATCCTGAACAATCCGAGACAGTACAACTCTTACACCACGGAGATGGTCAAAGGCGTCATCGCCGGCTTCCAGAAGGCATCCTCCGACCGACGCGTCGTGGCTGCCATCTTCACGGGTGTTGGAGACAAGGCCTTCTGCACCGGCGGGAACACGAAGGAATACGCCGAGTACTACACGAAACGGCCCCAGGAATACGCCGACTACATGGATCTGTTCAACGCCATGGTCGATTCCATCCTCATGTGCAAGAAGCCGGTCATCTGCCGTGTCAACGGGATGCGGGTTGCCGGTGGCCAGGAGATCGGTATGGCGTGTGACCTGGCCGTGTCTTCTGACCTGGCCATCTTCGGTCAAGCGGGACCACGGCATGGATCCGCCCCGGATGGTGGATCTTCCGACTTCCTGCCCTGGTATCTCGGTATCGAAGATGCCATGTGGAACTGCGTCTCCTGCGAGATGTGGAGTTCCTACAAGATGAAGCGCCTGGGCCTGATTTCCAAGGTGGCCCCTATTCTGAAGAAGGACGGCAAATTCATCCGCAATCCGCTTGTCATTATAGACAAGTACGTCGAGGACGGTGAGATTGTTTACGGTGAGTTCAAGACTGGTGAAGAGGCGAAAGAGGCCCGCGCCATGATCAAGGAACTTCCCACCGACTTTGAGCTGGTGGACAAAGAGGTCAACAAGATCGTCTGGACCTTCACGAACCTGATGCCTCACTGCCTGATGAAGTCCATCGACAGTGTCCGGGCCAAGAAGA
>CAZPTH010000155.1:0-5592 GCA_964589315.1 uncultured Thermodesulfobacteriota bacterium | reverse complement strand
TCGGATATCGACTTGATTGAATTGAACGAGGCGTTTGCCTCTCAGGCCATTGCCTAGGTGGCCTCATCAAGATACGCGATTTTTCCATGAATACCCTCTGCGCGGCGGGGACCGGCTCGTTTCTCGACCAGCAGGCCACGCGTCTGGGTTACAAGATCGAGGAGCTGGGGGAAATCGCCTTGCGCTCAAAGAACCCGCCAAGGATTGCGGGACGTTGCAGTGTCTTCGCCAAATCGGACATGATCCACCTCCAGCAGATCGCCACCCCCGACGAGGATATCCTGGCGGGGCTCTGCTATGCCCTGGCAAGAAACTTCAAGAGCAGCATTGGCAAGGGAGAGGAATTCAGACGTCCTGTCGTCTTTCAGGGTGGTGTGGCGGCGAACGTAGCCATGCGCAAGGCCTTCAAGGATGTGCTTTCCCTTGAGGAGGGAGAACTGATCGTCCCGGAACATTTCACCGCCATGGGGGCCATCGGATCAGTCCTTCAGGCCTCGGAAGAAGGGATAAAGACCGGTCCTCCAAACCTTGAGGCCATCGAACGATATCTCACAAAAATCGAACGGGATGATAAACCTATGGCCCCGCTTTCCCTGTCCCCTGGCCATGAAATCGACGAGGCACCCAAAAAGGAATATCGGGAAAAGATTCGGGGATACCTGGGAATCGATGTGGGGTCCATCAGCACCAATCTGGTGATAATCGACGAAGACTTGAATCTCATCACGAAACGTTACCTGATGACGGCCGGAAAACCGATCGAAGCGGTACGGTTCGGGCTCAAGTCCATCGGGGAAGAGGTCGGAGACCAGGTGGAGATCCTTGGGGTTGCGACGACTGGTTCAGGCCGTTATCTGACGGGTGATTTCGTGGGGGCCGACGTGGTTCGTAATGAGATTACCGCCCAGGCAACGGCGGCGGTTAAGATAGACCCGAAGGTGGACACCATCTTCGAGATCGGGGGACAGGACTCCAAGTATATCAGCATAGACGATGGCGTGGTCGTAGACTTCGAGATGAACAAGTCATGCGCGGCGGGAACCGGATCCTTCCTGGAGGAGCAGGCGGAACGCCTGGGAATCTCTATCAAGGAGGAATTCAGTAACCTGGCCCTTTCGGCAAAGCGTCCCGTGAGAATGGGAGAGCGCTGCACGGTATTTATCGAATCGGACCTGGTTCACCACCAGCAGAAGGGGGCCCAGACAGACGACCTGGTCGCTGGATTATCCTATTCCATTGTCCTGAACTACCTTAACCGGGTTGTGGGTGATCGGAGGATCGGGAAAAACATCTTTTTCCAGGGGGGCACGGCCTTCAACAAGGGAGTTGTGGCCGCCTTCGAGAAAATCCTCGGCAGACCCATTACTGTCCCGCCCAACCACGATGTAACAGGAGCCATTGGCGCCGCGATCCTTGCGAAGGAATTCAAGGCGAAGCATCCGGGCCCCTCCAACTTCAAGGGGTTCGACCTGTCGGAACGCGCCTATTCCATCAAGACCTTCGAATGCAAGGGGTGTGATAACCGATGTCTCATCCGCCAAGTCAGTATCGAAAATGAGGCCCCGCTCTACTACGGCAGCCGTTGTGAAAAATACGACGTGGTCAAGAAAAAGAAACGGGTAGACCTCCCCAATCTCTTCGAAGAACGGGAGGCCTATCTCCTGGAAGAATACGATGGAGACCCTGAAGACCCGTCCCGGCCGGAGGTCATCGGGATTCCCAGGCTTCTCTATTTTCACGAATATTTTCCCTTCTGGCTTCGATTCTTCAAGGAGTTGGGGTTCAAACCCATGATTTCCGCCCCCACGCGCCGCGACCTCATACGCAAAGGGGTGGAATCCATCGTGGCTGAAACCTGTTTTCCTGTGAAGGTGGCGCATGGCCATGTCATCGACCTGCTTGAAAAGGGGGTCGCCAACCTCTTTCTCCCCAGCATTATCGACCAGCCCCCCCTGGTCAAAGACGCTGTCAACAGCTTCAACTGCCCTTACTCCCAGACCCTCCCTTACACCATTCCTTCTGCCATCGATCTCTCCAGATACAACGTGCGGATCTTGAACCCGGTGATGCGGTTCGGACAGGGAGAAAAGGTCTTGAAAAGTGACCTGAAGGTCTTCAGTAAGATGCTGAACCTCCCCGCCCAGAAAGTTATCTCGGCTTATCAGGCGGCATGGCAGGTTCAACAGCGTTTTTACGAAAGGCTCCTCGAACGTGGCAGGGAAATTCTTGAAGATCTCGAAAAGAAAGGCGGACTTGGGATCGTCGTCGTGGGTCGTCCCTACAATACCTGCGACAGTGGTGTTAACCTGAACCTTCCCAAGAAACTCCTTGACCTGGAGGTCCTTCCCATCCCCATGGATTTCATCCGGCTGGATGACCTCCCCACCACGGAGGGTGTCCGGGATATCTACTGGAAATATGGCCAGAAGATCCTGGCCATGGCGAAGAAACTCAAAGACAAAGACAACCTGTATTCCCTTTACATCACAAACTTTGGGTGTGGCCCCGACTCCTTTATCAGCCACTTTTACAGAGAGGAAAGCAAGGGAAAACCGTATCTCCAGTTGGAAATCGATGAACACAGCGCGGATGCCGGGGCTATTACCCGTTGCGAGGCCTTCCTGGACAGCCTGAGGAACGTGAAGAAAAAAGAGGCAAAAGAGGCATCCATTCAGCCAATTATGAACAAGCCCAGGAAGGTTGCGTTAGGACTGGCCGACAGGGTCATCTATATCCCCCATATGGCGGACCATGCGTATGCCTTTGCTGCGGCCTTTGAGGCCTGCGGGCTTAAAGCGGATGTCTTTCCCGAGTCCACGGAAGAGACCCTGGAGCACGGCCGGAAATACACGACGGGAAAGGAATGCTTCCCCTGCATCGTGACCACGGGTGACCTGATACGCATCACAAAAAAACCGGATTTCGACCCGGGAAAAGTTGCCATTTTCTTTCCCTCAGGCAGTGGTCCCTGCCGCTACGGGCAGTACCATCGATTTCACAGGCTCCTTCTGGACCAGCTGGGCTACACGAACCTCCCTATTTTCGCCCCCGAGCAGGACGAATCGCTCTACGAGGACGTGGCCGCTCTTGGGAAAAAGTTCCAAAGGCTCGGATGGCAGGGAATCGTGGCCGTGGACCTGTTGTATAAAATGCTCCACGAAACCCGGCCTTATGAGGTAGAGAAAGGGGCCACAGACAAGGTTTACAAGAGATGTCTGCAAAAGATCTGTGATGATATCCGGAACGAACGAAACCTTATCGAAACCTTCGAGGCAATCATCGAAGACTTCAGGACAATCAAGGTGGATCAGTCCGTCCGCAAACCCCTCATAGGAATCGTGGGAGAGATTTTCGTGCGCCTGAATCGTTTCAGCAACGAGGATGTCATCCGGAAGGTCGAGACTCTTGGTGGAGAAGTCTGGCTCTCACCGCTTTCCGAGTGGGTTTATTACACGAATTTCACCGCACGTATGCGGAATTCCCTGAAGAAAAAATGGCTCGCGAACCTGAAGCTCTCTATCGTCGAACATTTTCAGAAGAAAGACGAGAAGATGCTCATGAACTTTCTCTCCAAATACCTCCGAAATTCCCACGAGCCGGAGACAGACGAAATTATTGAAAAGGCATCCCCTTACCTGCATCCCTCCTTCGAAGGGGAGGCCATCCTGAGCGTTGGAAAGGCCATCGATTTGAAGGAAAAGGGCGCAAGTGGTATTATAAATATTATGCCATTTACCTGCATGCCTGGAACCATCGTCAGCGCTATCCTCAAACGGTTCAGGGAGGAAAACCAGAATTTCCCCATTCTGAACATGGCTTACGATGGACAGGAACAGACCAATACGTTGACACGCCTGGAGGCCTTTATGTATCAGGCGAAGGAATATCAACAGCAATACCTAAAAACTTAGGAAAGGTGGATTTCATGAGGAAAAAGTTAGCCTTGGTCCTTTGTCTCTTCCTGATTGTACCCTTCGTAACCGGTTGTGGAGAATCCCTGAAATTCTGGAAAAAGAAAAAAGAGGTGGAAGTCGTCAACAAAAAACTTCCCCCCTTTGAAAAACTTTTCACCCGTACTGTCGAAATGTACAATGCGGGACAATACAAGGATGCTATTCAGGCCCTCCTATTTCTGAGGGAAAACTACCCTCAAAAAGAGAAATATCAGTCACGCATTACCCTCTACCTCGCGGACAGCCACTATAAGCTGAAGGAATACCCGGAGGCCATTGCCAATTACCAGGAGTTTATCAAGCTCTACCCCACGAGCCCCGACGTTTCCTATGCCTACTTTCAAATCGGAATGTCTTATTACAAACAGCGCAGAACCTACGATCGTGATGCCACTTTTGTCCGCAAGGCAATCAAGAGTTTCAAGAAGGTGCTGACCGTAGCTCCCCCGGGAGTCATGATCAATGAGTCCATCCGGATGATCGCCTTCTGCCAACGCGAACTTGCCATGCATGAGCTCTTTATCGCGGACTTCTATCTGCGTACCCATCATTATAAATCCGCTATCCTGCGTTATGAAGACATCCTTCGGAGATTTTACAATCTCAAGATACACGACCGTGCCCACCTCGGAATTGCCAAGGCATACCTCAAATTGAAGAATAAAAATGCCGCGTACCGCCACCTGAGTTACGTGGCCAAAAATTTTCCCAACTCCCCATACGGAAAAGAGGCGTGGAAGCTCCTCCAAAAAGACTACAAGGTGGCCTCCATCAACGATCTACCCGATGTGACCTTTCCCAAGATCATGCCTGTGGAAACTGCCGAAAATATAAGCCCCAAGCCGAAAAAGGCCGAGACTTCCGAAGTCAAAAAGGAGGAAAAGAAGAAGCCTGAAAAGACTGTGGCGAAAGAGAAATCAGCTTCCATCCCCCAGGAAAAAACCGCTAAGAATGAAAAGACCGGGGCCAAACCTCAAGTCTACTTCCCTCCTGTCACAAAAACTGTGAAGGCCGAGCCTGAAAAACCCATGTCCACCAAGGGCGTGGAAAAACCCACAAAACCCCCGGAAAAGGCCTCGAAAACGACGCTAACTTCTGCAACTGCAGAGAAAGAGAAAACACCTGTCGCCGCTCCACCACCCCCGGTTTCCTCACCGCCAAAGAAGGAGGCAGCCGCAACATCTCCTAAACCAAAACCTGAAAAGGCGAAAAAACCCGTTCCCACTGCTGCGCCGCCCGTCAAGGTCACCAAGGCCGGGGAAGTGAATAAGGTACCGTCAGAAAAGGCCAAAGAACAGCCTGAACCTATGGAAGAGAAAACCACTGTAAAACCAAAGAAGGAAGAAGAAAAGCAGATTGCCCAAAAGGCCTCCCCTGCTGAAAAGACGGAAACCACCGCGAAATCATCGCCTTCATCCCAACCCGAAAAGAAGGTGGCTGTAAAACCACCCGAATCAAAACCGAAAAAAGTGGAACCCCCCGTTCCAACTGCCGCACCGCCCGCCAAGGTCACCAAGGCTGAGAAAGTGAAAAAGGCACCGACAGAAAAGGTAAAAGAAAAACCTGTCAAGGTAGCCCAAAAGGCCGAGAAGGCAACCCCGTCTAAATCAGAGGCTCTCCCCAAAAACGTGAAGAAGCT
>CAZPTH010000154.1:2817-5663 GCA_964589315.1 uncultured Thermodesulfobacteriota bacterium | reverse complement strand
CTCGAAGGGTCTTTCAGCCACGCTGTCACCCTCCGGGTGGGGAGGTCGAAAATAACCTCGTAGAATCGCAAGCGTTTCCTTTCTATCCCTCTTCCCCGGGTTCTCAACAGGAATCCTCTTATCTCTTCATCCCCAAAAGCCTCTCTCATCCACCGCAGGTCTTCCACGCTGTCATTGGACAAGACCCTCTTTATAACCAGCTTCTGGTCTTTTTCCAGGTCTATTTCCTCGGGATCGTATTCCCAGAAGAGGGGCTTTATTTTGTTCGTGAGTATTATTTTGTCTCGCACCCTATTTCTCCCCGCCCTCTCAGGAAGTCTTCAAACCCGTCTCGATGCTCTCAAGGATATTTATAAATTCAACGGGATTAAATACCGGTATCTCTGACTGCCTGAATCCTTTGGTGTCCCGTGTAATGATGTAATCAATACCTGTATGGCGTGCCCCTTGATACAAAACCGCGTCCTCAAAATCTGTGAACCCCGATTTTAATGCGTCTTCCAAGATTATACGGTTGACAGGAATAACCTCAAAAATAGAGAGTAATGTTTTAACCTTTTGTGCCGCTGTTTCATTACCAAGGCTTTTTTGCAAAAGATAGTATATCGTTGTCAGGGTGGTCGCGCCCAAAAATCCCCTTATCTCTGATAATTCCACCTGGGTCATTAAATAGGCTGCCGCTTCCGCAAAAGGCTCTCTGTCCAGCAAAACATCGAGGAGGACATTCGTGTCGAAAAGGGCTTTCACAGGTATTTTTCCTCGAGGTGCCTTTTATAATCAGGTTCGTCTATTTTCTTGCCGCGTAGAATTCCCTTCAGGGATTTTACGGCAGGTGTCAGGTCGTAATCCCTTTTTAATTTTTCGTTCCTTATGACCTTAAACAGGTCGGCAACAATTCTCGAAACAGGCTTGCCGCTCTTAGCGGAATATTCCTTTGCATTCTTTATCAGGTCTTCATTGAGGCGCAATGTTAATTTTGTTTTCATTATTCACTCCCAGGAGCAGGTTGCTATACGTATCATTATAATAACACTGTACGGCTAACCTGTAAAGCAGCTTTTAGATGTGTCAAAAATTTCCCTCAAAATTTCCGGAGCAAACCTTCTCTTCCTTTGAACTGTTTATCCTGTTTTGCTGAAGGGATAACCGTTGTCACATTTTTTATGTTTTCTTCGCGTTCTCCGAGTCTTTGCGTGAGGTCAGTTTTTGGTTTTTCAATCTGCGTTCATCTGCGCAAATCTGTGGCTAAAAAACAAAAACGCATCGAATGAATTGTGACCAGTTTCAACGTCTCTGATTCTTTTTCCATTTGACAAAACGCCGGAAAGCAACCATAATGGTATCAAAATGGAACCATTGAAGGAGAGGGATTATGCCGACACTGACAATAAAAAACATTCCTGAGAACCTTTATAACCAGTTAAAACGTCATGCAGAGATTAATCGGCGCAGCCTGAACAGTGAGGTTATTTTGTGCATAGAGCGCGTGGTCCACAGCCACAAGGTTCGTCCGGAAGAATACCTGGAGAGGGCGCGGCGGTTACGGAAAATGACGATGGGGACCCCGATTTCCGATGAGGAATTCGACGCGGCAAAAGCGGTGGGCCGTCCATGATTGTTGTGGATACAAACATTATCGGCTATTTATACCTGAATAGCGCGCGAACGGGGCAGTTGGAAAAGGCGTTGTTAAAGGACGCGGAGTGGGCGGCACCGCTGCTTTGGAGAAGCGCGTTCCGGAATGTACTTGCTCAATACATTAGAAAAGAGATTTTATCGTTTGAAGATGCGGTGCGCGTCATGGATGAAGCTACAAGATTGATGGAGGGAATGGAATA
Organism: uncultured Thermodesulfobacteriota bacterium; assembly: GCA_964589315.1. GTDB lineage: Bacteria > Desulfobacterota > S145-22 > S145-22 > S145-22 > JAOZMY01. The sequence continues at coordinate 3,825 of CAZPTH010000154.1, read as the reverse complement.
TGAAGTTGTCTCCATGGACGTGCTTTAATTGGTCAGGAAAAGCTCGTGCTCGGCATATGATTGCGAATTCGTGGCGTTGGCACGGGACCTAAGTGTCCCATTGGTTACAGTGGATAAGCAGATACTGAGAGAATTTCCGGCAGATACGGTTTCGCTGGAGGCCTTTGTCAGTAGCTGAAAAAGGCGTCGCCTGATTTTCCCTGAACTTGTCTGTTGTCTGTCAAGTCCTGTTCACTCATTACGGATCACGGATTGCACTTGTCCCTTATGCTTCCTGATAGCTAAACCACCTGAAACAAATAATATCTTACATTCAATACACAGATATTCTCTTTTCAAATCCACACTTTACAAAACGTACGGAATATCGTACTGTATTTAGGATAAAAACCTATCTTGATGGAGGCACTCATGCCAAGGTTGACCGTTACGGAAGCAAGGGCAAGGCTATATCGTCTCATAGACGAGGCGGCGTCATCTCATGAACCCATTGTCATTCAGGGGAAGCGGGGGAGTGCGGTTCTTGTCTCGGAAGACGACTGGCGTGCCATCCAGGAAACCCTTTACCTTTTGAATATACCCGGTATGCGTGAATCGATTCGTGAAGGGCTGGTGACCCCGGTCGAGGAATGTGAGAAAGAGCTCGACTGGTAATGTGGAACATCGTCTTCACGAGGCAGGCTCAAAAGGATGCGAAAAAGCTGTCTTCCGCGGGTCTGCGTCCCCAGGCCGAAAAATTAATTGAAATCCTGCGCGATAACCCATATCAAACACCCCCACGTTTTGAAAAGTTATTAGGTGATTTAGCCGGCGCCTTTTCCCGTCGAATTAATATTCAGCACAGGATCGTCTACCAGGTTCTTGATGACATAAAAACCGTCAAGGTCATCCGAATGTGGACGCACTACGAATAGCTACAGGATTGGAACACAAGGATAGATGGAGGCAGATAATACATCACAGATTATAACTTGCCCTCTCACAGTTTAACTTTGAACTTTGAACTTC
>CAZPTH010000154.1:0-2717 GCA_964589315.1 uncultured Thermodesulfobacteriota bacterium | reverse complement strand
CCTTTTTGATCTCTTCCAGGAGGCCGGAGATTTCGGTGTTGAATCTGTTGATTTCCTCGAGGCGGGAGGCGAGGGCGGCTTCCCTCTTTTTCACGTCTTCGGTGTTGACCTTTTTCATGTCCATCGCCCGTTTCAGGGCCGTTTCAATGGAGGCGGCGGTGGCGTCGATCTTCTGGTTCAGATCATACCGGAACTGCATGAAGCTTTCGCGAACACGCAGGGTAAAGTCGGCCTTGACGCGCCCGCAGTTGGCGTCGATGCGTTCCGGGAGTTTCTTGAGAATCTTCTTCAGGGCGTGTCCCCGGGAAAAGCCTTTGGGAAGCACAGAGCGGGAGAAAAAATCGATGGCGCCTTCCAGGTCGAAAAACTTGGGTCGGTCCCCCGTGAGGTAGTAGAAGCGGCTGTCTTCCTTGATGGCCTCTTCGCTGCTTACCCGCTCCAGTTGAATCCCGAACAGCTTCGCGGATGCTTCCAGGAGACTGTCGATAATCTCGTTGGCCTTGTCGGAAAATTTCCTGGAGATTCTCGCGTATTCCTTGTTCAGGGTATCTTCCTGTCTCGTGATCCACTCGTCGAAGGTTCGGATGATTCCCTCGTTCAGGGTTTTTTCAAGCTCCTCGACGTATTCCTTGATGTCCAGTCCCTTTTTCTCCTCGGCGGCCTTTTTCAGCTCTTCCAAAAGGGCGGGGAGTTGGCGCTCCTTGAGCTCCCGGATCTCGTCGTCGATCCTGTCGATGAGACGTTTTGCCTCCGCCTCAAAGTAATATCCGTTGTCCCGTTTTTCCGCCTGAATGGTCTCCAGTTGCTTCCCGAAAAGGGCGATTTTCTCCTCCAGGTCTTTCAGAGGAGTGGCGATGGCCTTCAGTTCGATTTTCAGAGAGACCTCCTCGTCTCCGAGGAGTTTCTGAGTCCCTTTCAGGATAGAGGTCAGAAAAACCTTGCCCTTTTCCTTCGTGAGGAAGTCGTTGAGGGTCTTTTCAAACTCGGGGAGAAAGCTCTCCGCGAGCAGGGTTTCATCTCCCTGGGTCTTCCCCAACAGGGCCCTTTTGGCGGAGAGGGGATGAATAACCACGGAATCCTTTCCTATTGTCTCTTCGATGACCTGTTTCGAGAAGGCCATCGACTCTTCCCTCTCCGATTCATCCAGGTAATCCACCTTGTTCTGGATGAAGAAGATCTTGTCCACGAATTTGCGGATATCTTTCAGAAAGGCCAGTTCCGCCTCGCTGATGGGGGGGTCTCCCGCCAGCAAAAAGAGGGCGGCATCCACGTGGGGGAGGAAATCGTAGGTCATCTCCGTGTTGTTGGCGAAAATGGAGCCTACGCCGGGGGTATCGATGATATGGACACCCTGCTTCAGGTATTCGGAGGGATAGGAAATCTCCACGTGATCCACACCTTTGACGTTTTTCGGGTTTCCCTTTTCCGTGACGTAATCCGATAGGGTTTCACGGTCTATTTTCTCGCGCGTCCCGTCCCGGAAGATGACCTCGATGGCCTGCCGCTCACCATAACGAAGCACGGTGACAATGGAGGTCAGCGGGACGATGGAGGTGGGGAGGAGTTTATCCCCGATGAGGCTGTTGATGAAGGTGCTCTTCCCCCGCTTGAACTGTCCCAGCACTACGAGATAAAACCGATTGTCCACGAGCTTCCGGTGTATCTGGCCCAGGGCGGAAGTCAGGTTCGGATTCTGGGCCTCGGTGGCGTAACGCACGATAGGGTCCAGCAATTCTTTTGCCTTGCGATGGTAGATGGTATAGGCGTCTAACATGTTAGCTCCTTCAAAATATCCGTCCTGGAGGTGGGGGCTTAAAAAGAAACCCATCCGGCATGTGGATGGGGCAGGATTCGGCGACCCCTACCCCTTGACGGGTAGAAGTCATCAGCCCTTTCTGGGCGCTTCAGGCAGACTTCATTGCCTTTTATTTATCTATGTTTCTAAGGATTATCGGCTGAAAAGTCAAGAGGCCTTTTCCCAGGCCTGGCCCGGATATCTTCCAGCGTGTATCAAAGAAATTTATCCAGAAACTCCGCCGGATCGACAATCCACTCTATCCCTGGGAAATCCCTTTTATTGCCCGTTATCAGGTATTCAGCCTTGCCGCTTCTGGCTACTTCCAGGAATTTTTTATCTGCTTCGTCCCTCATATTCTCCTTAACTGGTTCGGCGACAACAAATTCTCCTTCTATCATGATAAAATCCACCAGGGGACGAATCAAATCCAGAGAAAACCCGAATTTTTCGCGGGATAAAACCTCCCTGTATTCTCTTATGATCCTGTTATCATAAAGAACCGTTAATCTTCCATTGAGAAGCAGGTTAATGATTTGTGCGGGTTTGCCGTCTGGGTTTATGACTCCGGAGACAAGGACATTCGTGTCCAGCACGATTTTCATCTACTCGGAGACCCCTTTTCTCGCCCGGGTTATTTCTGCTTCTATCTCTTCCATCGTCATTTTGTTGTTTCCGTTTTCAAGGGATTTCTGCTGCATACGTTTTACCGCTTCAATGGCTTTCACCCGGCGGATGATGGAGAGGGTTTCTTCCAGGTTGCTGTCCCCGATCGGCGTTAGAAGCGCGATGGGTCTTCCGTTGTTTGTGATAATCATTTCGCGTTGCTCTGGTAATTCCTTCCAGATTCGTGCGGGTGAGGTCCTCAGGTCCCTGACGGTAATAAATTTCATTTCACATCCCTCCTGTTATTTATACGTAC
>CAZPTH010000153.1:0-5743 GCA_964589315.1 uncultured Thermodesulfobacteriota bacterium | reverse complement strand
TGAGCAGAGACTGACCACCGGCGATGATCTTGGCGTCATCTTTGTATTCGGAAAGAATTTTGATGGTTTCTTTCACCGATTTCGGTGCGATATAATCAAAGTCTCTCATGACCTTATATGCCTCCCGGGTTATTCTTCGAGTTTCTGTTTCAGATTTTTGATGAACTGTTCGGAAAGTTTCTTGGTGGTGGAGCGCATGATCTTTTCCCCGAACGTGGCGAGTTTTCCGGTAATCCGGACGTCCGCTTTATAAGAGATTTCACAGGTGCTATCTGAAACTTCCTTTATATCGACGGTCATTTCCTGGTGGACCTCACCGGCTTTCAAGGCGTCCCTCCCGTCGGAAACAGTTTTCATATGGTGAGGGGGGTCCTTTTCGGTAATAACCGTTCTTGTATTCATCTTGACCTTGATAAAACCCACCTTGACCTTGACAACCGTGTCGTAGGTGTTTTCATCAATAACGTCGATTTTCTCCAAACCTGGTACGCAGGGACCAATAAGCTCAGGATTAATGATGAAATCCCAAACCTTTTGTGCGGATGCGTTTACAGTGAATTTTTCTTCGACAATCATGTGCGTGCTTCCCTCCTTTCTGTTTTTTTAATTGTAAAATTGTGTGCTGTTTACCTAACACAGACCCACGTAAAATGCAATAATAAAAAATAGGCCGGAGATGGTTTTTGTTTTTCAGTCATCTCCTTGTAAATGTATGGGAAAGGGTTACGTTCAGGTTACCCTTGACGGCTTCTAAAAAAGACAAAATTCAGAATTGGATTTTTACAATGCCGCCCATTGTCTTAGGGGGCGCCTTTAACAACAGGAAGCCCGTATTTGACCCATCCGGTGATTCCTTCGAGCATGTTGTAAACCTTCTTGAATCCCATTTTCAGCATGACCTTTCGGGCGGAATCACTTTTTACGCCTGTCTTGCAATAGACGAGATAAGTTTTGTTACGATCTAATTTCCCGAGTTCGTTGTTAAAGTTCAGGGAATAGAAATCCAGCATGATAGCGCCTGCCAGTCGTTCTTTAAAAAACTCCTTCGGTGTCCTGACATCAAGAAGGACGAAATTGGGGTTTCCTCTGTTCTCCTGGATCATTTTCCATGCCTGTTTCGGCGTTACGTCGAGGATTTTCTCCGTTTTATTCTCTGGGTTCGATGCGTTCGAGCCGGCCAAAGCAAGAAATGGGCTGAAAAGGAATATTAATAGGAGGGGAATGAAGATGAACCTTTTATTCCTCACGGGTGGCCTCCTTTTGTTCTGTTACGGTTCCGATCATCTGCGTAAAAACCTCCCTCACACGCTTCGTCTTGGCCAGGTAATCCTGAATAAGCCTCTCTGAAGCGGAACGCCCCCCCTTTTTCCGGTATCCCATACGCCGAGCCAAAACCATAACCTCCCGGCTTTCGGGATTGAAGAAGGGGGAAGATCGATTTTCAAGGATCTGAATGCGGTTTTCAAGCCGTCGGAGAAAGAGATAAATCTCCCTCAAGTCTGATGCTATCAGAGGAGGTAAAATCCCCACATTTTTCAGAGCCTCGAGGACCTCCAGGGTATTAGAGGCTCTCACGCTGGGATATCTCTTTCCCTCTTGCATCTGATAATACTGAACAAGAAATTCGATGTCAACCAGTCCCCCGCGTCCCGACTTAATATGTTTCCTTCTGGGAGATTCCTTGGCGATTTCCCGTTCCATCTGAGAACGGATTTGCAAAAGCGCCTCTCTGTCTTTTTCCGTAAGGGGATTTTGATAAACGATTTCATCGATGGCTTGAGAGACAGGGTTGAACAGGGCGGGATGACCCGCAATGGGCCGGGCCTTGATAAGGGCCTGGCGCTCCCAGAAACGGGCCGAACGCGCGTGATAGTCCCTGAATGACTCGAGGGATGTGACAATGGGACCAAAGGTGCCTGAAGGGCGCAGGCGGGTATCGATTTCATAAAGTGTGCCTTCCACGGTAGGCGAGGTCATGACCGTGATGAAACGCTGAGAAAGCCGTCCGTAGAATTCGTTGGGATCGATACTTCCCGGCAGGCCCGCATGGTTTGAGGCGTCAAAAAGAAAGATCAGGTCGAGATCCGAACTGTAATTGAGTTCGCGTCCTCCCAGTTTTCCCATGCCCAGGATGACAAACGGGGGATCCCAGCCAGGGGAAAGGCCGTACCGTTTTTTCTGGGTTTCAAGGGCGACCCTGTAGGCGGCAATCAGGCAGACCTCGGCAATCTCGGAGAGTTGGCGGGTTACCTCGGCTATGTCCATCTCCCCGTAAATATCATTGATTCCCACCCTCAGGACTTCCGCGTGTTTGAACCTCCTGAGGTGGCTCATCTGGTCTTCGAGGTCTCCGGACAGGTCTGCAAGTTGTTCCCGGAGTGTTTCCTCCATTCTCTCGCGTGTCTTATAGGGATCGAAATGGGAAGGGTACAGGAGTTCATCCAGGAGTTCGGGGTGCTGGATGAGATGATTCGACAGGAACCTGCTGCTTCCAAAGGTTTTGGCTAATAGCTTGAGGACCGGGGGATTTTCCAGCAGTAGGGCGTAGAATGTCCCCCGTGCCCCAATCTTCTCGACGAAGGTGAGGAGATATCCAAGGGCCATGTCGGGATCAGGTGAGGAAATGATTGCCTGGAGAAGGGATGGAAGGAGACGATTTAAGAGGTTGAGGGTCTTTGGTATATAGTGTGCCGTCCGGGGCCCCTCCTTGAGGCGCCGAATAATCTCGTAGGCCTTCTCCGGCGATTCGAATCCGTTCTCGCTGAGCCAGGAGTAGGCGATCTCCAGAGGGACGTCTCCCGTAAAGAGTGACTGGATTTCCTGGGTGACGCCAGACAATGTGTTCCTGGAGGGGGTAAAGAAGAGATTTTCATAGATTTGATGGACCGCGTCTCTGTGTTTATCGAGAACGGTCTTCAATTTTGAAAGGGCGGGACCGCTCTTTTCGTCAAACCCGAGTGACCTTGCAACCCTTTCCTGTTCTTCCTCTGAGGCCGGGAGTTGTTGTGTCTGTCGCTGGTGTATCAGCTGAATCCGATGCTCCAGGCGCCGCAAAAAGAGATAGGCGTCCGAGAGGGCCCGGACATCCCCGGCGGGAACAAGACCTGTGTCCTCGAGTATCTGGAGTGTTTTGAGGGTATTTCGGCACTGGAGGCGGGGAATCTTCCCCCCGTGGATCAGTTGCATGGCCTGGGCAAAAAACTCTATCTCCCGGATTCCGCCCCGACCCAGCTTGATATCGTCTTCTCCCTTCCGTTTGAGGCGGTTTTCCTGGTCCATTTTCTGCTTCATTTCCCGGATCTCCTCGATAGCGGTAAAATCGAGATATCTCCGGTAGATGAAGGGGTGGAGAATTTCGAGAAGGGTTTGGCTCAAGGGGTCATGTCCAGCCCCGTGCCGCGCCTTGATCCAGACGGCCCGTTCCCATAGCTTGCCCCAGGATTCGTAGTAAATCTCCATGCTCCGGATGGAATTGGCGATATCCCCGTACTGGCCATCAGGCCGGAGTCCAAGATCGACCCGGAAGCCGAAGCCATAGTCCGTCTTCTCGGAAACGAGCCGTGTTAAGGTTTCTGAAAGTCTCTTGTAAAATTCTGCGTTGGGGAGAGGCGATCGTGAGGGCGGGGGAAGGGTTTCCCCTTTTTCACTGTCGTAGATATAGAGGATATCAATGTCGGAGCTGAAATTGAGTTCATCTCCCCCAAGTTTTCCCAGGTCGATGACCGAAAAATGCGATCGGATTTTTCTCCCGTTTTTCGTGAGTGTGGGAGGGCCGTATTGACGAATCAGAAGATCCCAGGCGTATTTTAAGCTTGCTCCGACAACCACGTCCGCGAGGTTTGACATCTCCTTCATCGTATCTTTGACGGTTCCAATCCCACTCAATTCTCTCAAGGCAATTCGAACGGTATGATAGAGGCGAAAGACACGAATCAATCTGGAAAAATCTTCCCTGGACATGTCGGGAACCATCCGCTTTCCCAGACTGATGGCGAGGGCATGTCTTGATGGAAGTTCCCGGAGGTAGGGATCGTCCAGCTTAACGATAAAATCCGGGTGACGAATCAGGGTCTGATAAATAAAGGGTGAGAGGCTTATGGAATGAAAGAGGGCCCCGGGAAGAAAACGGGAGTTGGCAAGTCTGTTTCGCTGTTTCGTGTTGAGGTTTTCCCAGAATTCCAAGAAACGCCGTCGGGCGATTTCAAGGTCTGGAATTCCCTGGGAAATTCGCGGGTCTATCCTCCGAAAGATCCTGTCGAACGCTTGTATCCCGGACAATGGGTTCCCCACGAACAAAATTTATTTATAAAGTTGCGATCAGACGCTTGACAAGTTCCTCGATAAGATAGGTCAGGCTTTCCAGGTCCAGGCGATAGATTCCCGTGTCAAAAAGGAAGGTTGCCACGGCGGGAAGACTGTCTTCTTCAAACCTGTCCCAAAAGAGGAGCCGGACCGTAACCTTTGGAAGAATAAAAAAGGATATCTTGACATCCGCCGGGCTGATCTCAGGGTCTTCCAGGATTTTACCGCCCAGGGAGCCGGCCGCTGCCAAAAGCTGGTCTGTCCTGGAGGCGAATTGGGCCGAGAGGAGCCCCTCCACGTTATTGACAAAATAAGAGGAAAGGAAAACGGCTCCCGGAAGCTCCTTGAAAGAGACCCACCGTTTTTCGGGATGAATCTTCTCCACGGTCGCCACGTAGTTGTAGACCGCGGTCTGAAACCCGGGTGGGAGAAGCTCTCCGTTCTCATCGGTAATCTTTTCCTTTGTCACATAAAGCCGGGTACTGAGAAAGGGGAGAGATATCTTGTTTTCGTCGGCAATATAGAGACTCCCTTCGCCCATGACGGCCGATATGTAGCTGAAATTAAGAGGCTGGACCCGTTTGATGGCAGTCTCAAGTGGGTGAAACATGACTTCCCCATAACTTTCAAGCTTTCGGGGAGAACCTGCCCGGACCAGGTCGCTGATTTTCTGCCGATCCGCGGGGCTCAGATGGGGACATAGCTTCGGGTCTTTTCCTCGAAAAACGAGGTCGTTTACGAAAGAAAGGCACGTGGGATGGCCACAGTCGCCACAATTGGTTCCGGGAAGAATCTTGTAGATTTCAAGAGAGGCTACAGCCATTTTTTACTCCTTTACAAATTTTTCGGCAGATAGTCCGGTTTGACATTGGAAAGGGCATGAAACAGGGTTCCCTTGATCTTTCGGTTGTGGGGGTAAAGGGTTTCCAGCCAGCTTCGAATCAGGGCCCGCTTGGAATTCTTGCCGGTAGGGCATCCGTCATGGAAGGAGGGAATTTCGTGTCTGCGTGCATAGCGTCGGATTACGTCTTCGTCAATAAGGTAAAACGGCCTGATCAGGAGAAACATACCATCGAAAAATGACTGCATGGGGATCATCGTGCTGATCTCTCCGCTGAAGGCCATGTTGAGGAAGAAGGTCTCAAGGACGTCATCACGATTATGTCCCATAACAATTTTATTATACCCCAAACGTTCCGCGGTTTGGAAGATGAGTTTTTTTCGCATCCTTGAACACATGAAACAGGGATTTTCCCAGTTGGCCTCGCTATGGGACAGGGGACCGATCTCTGTCTTAACGCGCGTGTAGGGTAACCCAAAGTTTTCAAGGTAGGCCTCAAGCCTGTCGCTCTCTCCACCCGGGAACCCCAGGTCAATATGGAGGACATGAAGTTCATAGTTTACAGGGATGAAGGATAGGCGTGTTTGCAGGAGGTATAGG
>CAZPTH010000152.1:0-5792 GCA_964589315.1 uncultured Thermodesulfobacteriota bacterium | reverse complement strand
CGACAGACTTCCCGGTAAAATCCCCCATTGATTTTGCCTTAAACATCTTTAAAGCTGCGAGATTCCCGAGATAAAGGGAACTCTCATCGTAGACGACGATGGGAAGCGGAGATTGCTCTATCAGTTGGCGATACCGTGCTTCGCTCTCTTGGTAAAGCTTTTCTATCTTTTTACGTTCCGAAATATCCTCTACAATAGCCAGAATGGCTGGATCTTCTGATTCCGTTTCGAGCAGGGCGTACCAGATGTGGCAATCAAATATCTCGCCGTTTTTTCTGACCCATTTTGTCTCAATGTCGACCACCCTCTTTTCATCACTGATGGAAGAAATGGCATCCCCCGCCTTACTGTATTCCTCATCGTTGGGATAAATTATCCTCGCACGCCTTCCGACCAGTTCTTCCGGCTGATACCCAAGAATTTTAGACATGGCCTCATTGTGCCACTGCATGACCCGGTTCTTCACCAGGCCCATCCCCAGGGGAGAGACCTGGAAAACCTTTTTCATCCGAGCCTCGCTCTCCTGAAGAAGCCTCTGGGCATTCACCCTCTCCGAAACATCCTGGAAAACCGCCATGATGGCCGGCTGGCCCTGGTAGGTAATCGGCGTGGACGTGGATTCAATCGTCAGGGTCTGTCCATTTAACGTTATGATTTTTTCTTCCATTTTAGGCTGGAGTTTTCCCGCCTTAAGGTTTTTAAGCCTTTGCCTCATGTCAGGTATAGATTCAGTACTGAAAAATTCAAAAACTGATTTTCCTATCAAATCCTCTAATCGTTCAACACCGGCAATCTCCGCGGCTGCCCTGTTGGCAAAGAGGATTTTTCCACTCATGTCGTAAACCCCGATCCCCATGGGGGAAAGGTTCACAAACTTTCGATACCGTTCTTCACTCTCCTTGAGTGCCCGCGACATTTTTTCGCGGTCGGAGACATCCTGATAGATTCCATAAGCACCTACAACCTTGCCATTCACGATAGCCGGAACCGCGAAAAACTCCACCGTAACAGGCGTTCCGTCCTTTTTGAATCGGATTCCAACCCCGTGGGTTGCATTTCCGGTTAGTGTCTGATTCGAAAACTCCAGGGCTTCCTCCAGGGAATCCTTTCCCGCGATTAAGTCATCCAGATTTTTCCCGATGATCTCGGCTTTTTTGAACTGAAAGAGTTTCTCGAACTCTTGATTACAAGAGGTCACCCGCATTTCTTTATCCACCGTGACAATGGCGAGAAAGGAATGAAGGATCAGTGATTGAAGGGTCTCTTTTTCCCGCTTAAGTTCTTCTATCCTCTCCTCGTAGCGTCGTAGCTTTTCCTCAAGGCGTTTTATCTTCTCTCGCTCCTCAGAGTTTTGCCTCTTATCACCCATCGTAATCTTCCATCTGAAATATCATTATATTTTTATCCACGGATTGAATTTAGCTCTGACGCACGTTATTTTCAGTCCACATCAATCTATCATTAAAAGCGGGGCCACTTCGCACAGAAACCTCCTTTTCGTAACAAATAACAGGGAACGGGTCAAGAAACCTGGCTTCAAACCCAAAGCCAGCCTTGACAATCCCATCAATTTTACGTAGATAGATTGAACCACCTAAAGGAGTCTGGCGCATTGGCAAGAATCGAAATCAATCAAGGTCTATGTAAGGGATGTGCCTTGTGCACGATTTTATGTCCCCTGGAGCTCATTAAAATCGGTAAACAGATCAATGAGAACGGATATTTCTACGCTGTTTTCACCAACGATGAATCGTGCAAAGGATGCGCCCTCTGCGCGAAAATCTGTCCCGACGTTGCTATCGAGGTGTGGAAATGAGTGAAACGCGCGATTTAGTTAAAGGAAACGAGGCGGTTGCCATGGGGGCCATCGACGCGGGATGCCGCTACTACTTCGGCTACCCCATTACCCCCCAAAGCGATATTCCCGAATACCTTTCCTTTCACCTGCCAAGAGTAGGGGGGGAATTCGTCCAGGCGGAAAGTGAGGTCGCGGCTATCAACATGCTCCTGGGGGCCTCCGCGACGGGAGTTCGCGCCATGACCTCTTCTTCGAGCCCTGGGATCTCCCTGATGCAGGAAGGAATCTCCTACATCGCGGGAAGCGAGATCCCCACGGTCATCGTCAATATGTCCCGAAGCGGCCCTGGTCTCGGAGGCATCGCCCCCTCACAAGGAGACTACTTCCAGGCCGTCAAGGGGGGAGGACATGGGGATTATCACCTCCTCGTCCTGGCCCCGAATTCCGTTCAGGAACTCTACGACCTGACAATCCTCGCCTTCGAACTGGCCGAAAAGTACCGGAATCCCGTCATGATCCTGGGAGATGCCATGATCGGCCAGATGAAGGAACCCCTCCTGCGAAATCCCTCCCCTGAAATCCGGGAATATCCCAAGGATTGGGCCCTGACTGGTGCCGAAGGAAGGAAGCAGCGCGTCCTGAAATCGCTCTACCTCAAGGACGGAGAACTCACCGCCCACAACTGGAAACTCCACCAGAAATATGAGGCCATGAAAAGGGACGAAATCCGCTTCGAGGCCCTTATGACGGAAGATGCGGACCTCGTCCTCGTCGCGTTCGGGAGTGCCGCCCGAATCGCCCGTACCGCCGTTATGACGGCCCGGGAAGAAGGAATGAAGGTAGGGCTTTTTCGCCCGATTACCCTCTTCCCCTTTCCGGAACCCCAGCTTTCCGCCATGGCAAGGGACGGAAAACGATTCTTTGTTGTGGAATTGAACACGGGCCAGATGCTCGAGGATGTGAAAATCGCTGCTCTGGGAAACCCCGTGGACTTTTTTGGGAAACCACCCGGCGCCCTTCCCACCCCTGAAGAAATCTTCGAAGAAATAAAGAAACTTGTCTCATAACCCTGAAGGATCAAACATGACGGAAAAGAAAATATTCAGCAGGCCCAAAACCCTGAAGGAAACCCCCTTCCACTTTTGCCCCGGGTGTCATCATGGCATTGCCCATCGCATGGTAGCCGAGGCCATCGACAAATATAAACTGAAAGAAAAAACGATCGGGGTCGCCTCCGTGGGATGCTCCGTGTTTCTTTACGATTATTTCGACGTGGATGTCATCGAGGCACCTCACGGGAGGGCGGCGGCCGTGGCCACGGGTGTCAAGAGGGCCCAGCAAGACAAGATTGTTTTCAGCTACCAGGGAGATGGGGACCTGGCCTCCATCGGCATCGCCGAAACGGTTCACACGGCCAACAGGGGGGAAAACATCACCATCATTTTCATCAACAACACGGTTTACGGCATGACGGGGGGGCAGCTCGCCCCGACCACCCTGCTGGGACAGAAGACCACGACGAGCCCCTACGGGCGGGACTTCATGCAGGACGGCTACCCCATCCGGATGACAGAGATCCTCGCCACCCTCGAGGGGACGGCCTTCGCCGCGCGCGTGGCCTTTACCTCTCCGAAAAATATCAACATGGCCAAAAAGGCCATTGAAAAGGCCTTCCAGTTCCAGAAAGAGGAGATGGGATTTACCTTTGTGGAGATCCTTTCCGCATGCCCCACGAACTGGGGGCTCAATTCCATCGACTCCATGAAACGCGTTGAAAACGAGATGATCCCTTACTTTCCCCTCGGGATCTTCAAGGAACGGAAAGCGGCAGATGTCTTATAAAATCGGCAAAGGAAGCATGTGATGAAAAATTCGGTGATCATGGCGGGATTTGGAGGTCAGGGAATCCTGCTTATCGGAAATATGCTGGCCTATGCGGGCCTCGAGGAAGGCAAGCAGGTTACTTACATGCCCGCCTATGGCGTGGAGATGCGCGGCGGAACGGCTAACTGCACCGTGGTCGTGGCGGATGAACCCATCGGATCCCCCATCGTGGGAAAGCCCGACGCGGTCATCGTCATGAACCTCCCTTCCCTGAAAAAGTTTGAATCCTGGATCAAGCCCGGGGGAATCCTGCTCTTCAATACTTCCCTCGTCCCTACCGAGCAGCAGAAACGAACAGATATCACCGCCTACCCCGTCCCCGCCAACGACCTTGCCACAGAAATGGGGAATGCCCGCCTGGCCAACATGATTTTGATTGGGGCCTACGTGGCGGCCACCGGGGTAGTCTCCCAGGACTCCCTGATCAATTCACTTTCAAAGGTAATCTCTGAGAGAAACGCCCGTTTCATTCCCCAGAACATTGAGGCCATCAAACTTGGGGCCCAACAGATCGCCGGCCTCAAAAACTAACCTCAGGAGGTATCATGGAGAAACATGAAGAAACCGCCCTCGCAAAGGTCGGGGAAAGGATCAAAAAGGTCAGAGAAGAGAAAAAACTGAGCCTTTCGGACCTCGCTGAGAAAACGGGTTACTCCTCCGCCATCCTCTCTCAGATCGAAAACCACTTGTTGTCCCCCTCCCTGGGAACCCTGATCCAGATCGCCAACGCCCTGGAGGTCCCCCTCAGCAAGATCTTCGGCGAAAAGAGGGGACATTCTTACTCCATCGTTCGCAAAGACGAGCGAAAGCTGATCTCCCGATTCGCTTCGAAGGAAGGCGTCAATTACGGATATACCTATGAATCCCTTGGATACGACAAGAAAAACCGGCGGATGGAACCGTTCATCGTCACACTGGAACCCGCTACGGTAAAACACCAGAAGCTCTCGTCCCACAGCGGGGAGGAGTTTATCTATGTGCTGGAAGGAGAGATGGAGGTCGTCCTGGGAAATCTAAAGGACACCCTCTCCCCGGGTGATTCCATCTACTACGACTCGACCCTTCCCCATCGGGTTGCCTGCGTGGGAGAAAATCCCACGAAGATCCTCGCGGTTCTCTTTACGGAGGCGTAACGCCCCAGGTCGCCTTGACATGATTTCTTTTTAGTGGTAGAAACAATCCACTTTTGAATGATCAGTTTACCTAATTCCCAAGCAGATTATTAGATAGCCTGATTTTTCCAAAGAGGCAGCCAGTTTGTGGCTGAATGTTGTCCGTCGATTCGCGCGGGTTGTCGACGGTTGGCACCCATCTCAAGACCGCGCAGGAAAAAGGAGTGTGTTTTATGAACATGTATGTTGGCAATCTTGCCTATGGCGTAACCGAAGACGATTTACAGGCCGCTTTCTCAGAGTATGGGAACGTGGAAAGCGTAAACATTATCAAGGACAGGTATTCAGGCCAGTCCAAGGGATTCGGTTTCGTTGATATGCCGGACAATTCAGAGGCTGACAAGGCAATGAAGGCCATGAACGGAAGCGAATTCAAGGGACGTCAGATCAAGGTCAACCAGGCCAAGCCCCGCGGGGATCGTTCATCCCGCAGGCCTCGGTATTAGCTGAAACAGAGGGGATTCGGGGTTACCCGAATCCCCTTTTTCTTTTCCCCCTTCCTGAACTTATTCATCACGACTCTTCCGCCTTTTCCCTTCGATAACCAGCGTAATTTCTCCCTTTATCTTCCGGTCCGATAGGTCTTTTATCAGTTCGTCCGGGGTTCCCCGGAGAATCTCCTCGTAGGCCTTGGTCAGTTCACGGCACATCACAACCATCCGATTACCAAAGATTTCCCGCAGGTCCTGAAGCGTCTTGAGAACCCGGTACGGGGAGTCAAAGATGACGAGGGTATGGGGAAACTCAGAGAGTTCTTCCAGTTCTCTTCTCCGCTTCCCGGGCTTTTTGGGAAGAAACCCCACGAAGAAAAACCGGTCCGTTGGCAACCCCGCGACTGAAAGGGCAGCCATCACGGCCGAGGGCCCGGGAATGGGCACCACCCGGACACCCCTCTCCTGAGCCGCCCTGACCAGCCGATAGCCGGGATCCGAGATTAA
>CAZPTH010000151.1:0-5811 GCA_964589315.1 uncultured Thermodesulfobacteriota bacterium | reverse complement strand
CAAAAAACTCCAGGAAATGGGAAATGGCGTCGTGGGGCCCCGGCGAGTTTTCCGGATGGTACTGGACGGAAAAGACAGGCAGGGTCTTGTGCCGCATACCCTCCGGGGTCTGGTCGTTGAGATTGATATGTGTCAGGACCACCTCGTCGGCCGGGAGACTCTTTTCGTCCACGCAAAAGCCGTGGTTCTGCGCCGTAATGGCCACCGTCTTTCTGGCCAGGTCCATCACGGGCTGGTTGCCGCCATGATGGCCGAACTTCAGTTTGTAGGTGGTTCCCCCCAGGGCCAGCCCCAGGATCTGATGGCCGAGGCAGATGCCGAAGACCGGCTTCTTCCCGAGAAGGTTCCGGACCGTCTCGGCCACGTAGGGAACCCCCTGCGGGTCACCGGGGCCGTTGGAGATGAAAACCCCGTCCGGTTCCATGGCCAGAATCGCCTCCGCATCCGTCTGGGCAGGCACCACCGTCACCCGGGCCCCCAGGGTCTTCAGGATGCGCAAAATGTTCCACTTGACCCCGCAATCGATGGCCACCACGTGGAAGTCGGGCTGGGTCTCTATCTTCATGTGTGCAAGGGTTTCTTCCACCCAGGGGCTGGTCTCCGTCCACTCATAGGGTGTCTGGCAGGTCACTTCCCGAACCAGGTCCCTCCCGATCAGGCCGGGACAGGCCCTGGCCATCTCCACGAGCCTTCCCCTGTCCATCTCCTCCGTGGAGATGACGCCGTTGAGCGCCCCCTTGACCCGGAGGAGTTTTGTGATGGCACGGGTATCCACACCTTCGATTCCCACGATGTGGTGACGTTTCATGAAGGCCCCAAGGTCCTCACGGCTTCGCCAGTTGCTCGCAAGGCGGCTCGCCTCCCGTACGATGAAACCCTCCACGTGGGGTTTCTCCGATTCCATGTCCTCCGGATTTACCCCGTAATTCCCGATCAGGGGATAGGTCATGGTCACGATCTGACCCTTGTAGGACGGATCGGTTAAAATCTCCTGGTAGCCCATCATGCTGGTATTGAAGACGATCTCCCCGGAAACCGTGCCCGGGGCCCCGAAGCTGGCGCCATAAAAAACGCTACCGTCCTCCAGCGCGACAGCAGCGTCAACTTTTTCCCCCATACCTCCTCCCTTGCCCGCAGAACCTATCAAATGACCCCGTTTCTGTCAATCACATCCCCCTTTCTGTTGAGCCAATACTACCATTTCGGTCCTTGCTATTCCGGAATGTGTGATTATATTTTTAGAAGAAATCAAGGAAAGGGAGGGATAAAAGATGATATCACCCAGATCCTTTAAAAAGGCGCTTTCGTTGATCCTCCTCTTCGCGTTTGTCGGCGCGCTTGCCACCCCTGCCATGGGCGCCATGGGAAAGACCTATAAGATGGCCGGCAAGATTGTGGCCATCGATCTCGATGCCAACACGGTTGTGGTTGACGTCCCCATCGAGAAAAATAAGGTCTACCGTGTCGCCGGTCCGCTGGCAGACGATGCCGTCCTGAAAAAGGGCACCCAGAAGGGCGTGAGCCTGAAGGATTTTCAGGTGGGCGAAAAGGTGACCGTGGAATGGAAAGTCACGGAGAAGGGTCATCTCGTCAAGATGCTCTCCGCGAAGTAAGCCGCTATAACCCCTTCAGCATCTCCCTGCAAGCCTCGAAAACCTCTTCAGGCTTGATGAGGCGCATGCAGGCATGATCCCTCGGGCAGACCTTCAACATGCAGGGACTGCAGGAGAGGTCTTTACGAAGAACACGCGTTTCCTCCAGAGCCAGGGCCGTGTAGCGGGGGTCGGTGGGCCCCATCAGGACCACGACAGGCCTCCGGAAGGCCACGGCGATATGACGGGGGCCCGTGTCGTTCGTGAGAAGCAGGTCTGCCTTTTTTATGATCGCCTTGAGGCGGTTCAGCGGAGTCTCCGACGGAGGTAAGGCCGCGGGGTGGTGGTGGCATTGGGAAAGGATTTCATCCATGAGGGTCTCCTCTCCCGGGCCCGGGAGGAAGAGGACATGGGCGTTGAGTTCCTCCTGGAGCAGATCTGAAACACGGGCAAAATACTCGGGCAGCCACTGCTTGGAAGGGCCATAGGAGGCCCCGGGCGTTATCGCGACGACGGGACTCCCGTCTTTAAAGCCCAAAGATTCCCAGCGCTCTTCGGCCCATCGCATATCTTCCTCATGGACCTCCAGGCGGGGGTGGTCCGTGGTGGGCGTGACCCCCGCCGCTTCCATGAGTCTCATATAATACCGGATCATGGGAACGGGGATAAATTTCCCTCTTTCCCTCGCAACCGCCACGGGGTGGGTCAACAAGGCCCCCCTTCCGTGGCGATTGTAACCGATGCGTTTTCTGACACCCCCCAGGGCGAAAAGGATGGCCGCGCTTGGTGAATTGGGCAAAATGATTCCCAGGTCAAAGCGCTGCCGGCGTATCTCACTCGCTATCTTGAGGAATTTCAGGGTTCCGGCCTCTTTTCCATGGCGGTTAAAGGGGAGGTAGGTGTCCCAGAGGCCCAGCCCCTCGAGGAGCAGCCGGGCATTCTCCTTGCCCATGACCGTGATCTTGCTCTCCGGGAACCCCTCTCGCAGGGAGAGGAGGGCGGGCGTCGCCATGACGACATCGCCTACCCAGTTGGGCAGGCGAACAATAATTCTGGGAGAATTTCCGCTCAATCTTCACCCCGCTCAAGCCAGTCGTCCCGGACCCCCATAAAGGGATTGAAGCGGATAGAATAATGTGGTGTCTTTGAGTTCAGCAGGGTGTTGGAGAGGGCTGCATCCAGGTCTCTCATCTCCTGTCTGACCTTCGCCCAGCCTCTTTTGTCCATGGAAAGAACCATCCGGGTCAGGCGTTCATACAGAGGTGCAGAAGGAAAATCGGTCGCCGCGTTGACAAACCACGGGTAGGTCTTCGCCAGCTTGTCGATCAGGAGATTCTGCTCTTCCCCAAAGTCGAGACACGATTCCTCGGTAAAATTCGTGAGGCTCTCCATCTTCTTCCAGTTGATGAATCCACCGTCTTTGGCGATATCATACGCCTTGGTTCCAATAAAGGGGAAGAAGATAGACCACCGGAAGCGGCCCGGTTTAATCGTCCCCAGGAGCTTAATGGTCATCATCAGGTCATCGACCGTCTCGTGTGGCAGCCCGATCATGACGAAAGCGGAGGTATGAATGCCGTATTTATCCGCCATCTTGAAGGCGTGGATGATATCTTCATCTCGCATGGGCCGGTTCAGGACCTTGCGGCGTATCCGGTCGCTTCCGCTCTCCAGGCCGAACTTGACGATGGCGCATCCCGCCTCGCTGAGGCTCCGGGCAATCTCCTCATCGAAGACACGGACATGGGCGTTGCAGACAAAGGGCACATCAATCGCCTTTCCATACTGTCGGCAAAACTCGAAGACATACTCGCGGTTCATGGTAAACAGGTCGTCATCGAAGATGAACATCCGGATGTTCCGGTAGGTTTTGAGGAGCCTCTTCAGGTCCTCGATAATCATCTCGATGGGATACTGACGGAGGTAATGCAGGTCGCGAACATTGACCCCCGTGTCCCGGCGATAGATATCCACGATTCGGTGGTTGAAGCAGTAATTGCAACGGAAGGGACAGCCCCTCGAAGCCATGATCCCCACCCAGCCGCCCTTGGCGTCGATCATCTTCTGAAAATCGAAGATGGAATAATCGATAGGGGGAATCTTTTCGAGGGAGAGAAAGGGTCGGACGGGGTTCGGGTAGATCTTCCCGCTGTCAAAGTGCCAGATGTTGGGAATACGGCTGACGTCTCCCCCGTTTTCGAGGGAATCCGCCAGATCTACCATGGCAAGTTCCCCCTCCCCCACGCACAAGAAATCAAAAAGACCCGTTTCCAGGGTCTCTTTGGGGGCCATGGTGGCATGAACTCCCCCGATCGCCAAAGGAATATCCGTCTCTCTCTTCAGGGTCTCCGCGATCCTTTTCGTGTAGGAGTACTGGTTGGTCACAACCGAAAAACCTATGAGGTCCGGGCTGAAGGCGCGCACATCCGTTAAGATCCTCTCCAGGTCGAAGTCGTAACCCAGCCGGTCGTTGATATTCAGAAGCCCCGTCTCGTGCCCATGGGATTTCAGGAAAGAAGAGAGATACCCCACACCGTAATTGAAGCCGATCTGGGCGTGGAGGTTTGGATAGATGAAGAGGACCCTCATCGCCGGCCCACCGCCCCTTTTTTCAATTCGGCCGGTCTGTTAGAAGCCGTCCCTTCCCTTTCCTGCTGTATCGTCTCCCAGAGCGTCACGACCTCCCGGAAAACCGTATCCGGCGTGATCATCTTCATACAGTCGAGGCGCGTGCAGGTCTTGTCCCGGCAGGGACTGCAGGGAAGATCAACCCGCACGATACGGTGGAGGCTATGGGGATAAGGGGCGTTCACCCGGGCATCCGTTGGCCCGTAGATGACCACGGCGGGAAGCCCGGAAAAGCAGGCGAGGTGCATGGGGCCGGTATCCCCGCCGATATACATGTCGCATTTCTGGAACAGGGCCGAGAGCTCCATCAGGCTCGTGGAACACGCGATGTGGGATGGCTGTGTCATGAGCCCCTGGACCTCTTCCACCGCCTTCCTGCCCCCCGGTCCCCATGTGAGGATAATCGTGGCACCAAGGGTCTCCACCAGCATATCACAGAGGCGCGCGTAGCGATCAGGGAACCAACGTTTGAAGTCCGTATTTCGACTGCTGCTGGGTTGAATGGCAACTACGGGAGGATGAACCGGCTGAATCTCCTGCCAGAATTTTTCGACCCTCTCACGATCCTTTTCAGAAGGAGTCAGCCATACTTTTGGCAGGGAACCATCACATCCAACGGCGTGGATCATCTCCATGTTTTTAAACACCCGGTTCAGGCGAGGATCTTTCGGGTCCACGTGGAACCGGTTAAAAAGGTAGTTAAACTCCTTGCAATACCCCTTTTTGAAGCCAATCCGGCGTTTCGCGCCGCTCAAAACCCCGATCACACCACTTTTCAGGATCCCGTGGAAATCGAGGATCGTGCCATACCTTCGCTTCCGAAGGGCGCGAATCCAGCCTGTTATTTCCTTGAAAAGCCTCGGATAATACCGGGGTTTTTTTATCATGCGAACCCAGCGTCTCCTCGGCAATACAATGGCATGGTCGATGTCCCTGACCGACTTCACCACGTCCGCGGAAAGCTCCTGCACCACCCAGTCGATGGTCGCATCAGGATAACAGGACCGAAGGGAGGAAACGGCGGGAAGGGTTCGAACGACATCCCCCACCGAGCCGAGACGCACAATCAGGATCCGCTCTTTTTCAGGCAGTTTCACAGGACTCATCATATCTTACAAGCGGATTTCTGGCAAGCCTGACAGGCCTTTTCGGAGCAATTCGAGAAGTAACAGAAGGGTTTTGAAGAGGTGTCAGAACGTCTATTGCCCGATCGTTGCCGGGAAGCGCCGGCACAGCCTGGACACCTCTTCCCGAGCCCGAGTCAGCACATCAGGCCGGTCGTGATTCACAAGAACCATGTCTATGAGGTCCGCGATTAACGTTGCCTCTCCTTCCCCCATGGCACGGGCAGTCATCGCTGTCGCTCCTACCCTGATCCCGCTGGGATGAAGGGGGTTTTCTCCCTCTCTCGGGATCACGTTCCGGTTGACGATGATTCCCACCGATTCCAAAACATCCTCGGCCACGTCCCCTGTCAGCCCCTTGGACCCCACATCGAAAAGCACAAGGTGATTGTCTGTGCCTCCCGTCACGATTCGGTATCCATGTCCCGCCAACTGCCTGGCCATGGCCACGGCATTTTTTACGATCT
>CAZPTH010000150.1:3202-5824 GCA_964589315.1 uncultured Thermodesulfobacteriota bacterium | reverse complement strand
GCACCACCCGGCTCCATAACATCGCCGGAAAATACACGGGGAAAGACGATCCCATTATGCTGGTGCGGGTCCAGGGGGCCTTCCCCGCCACGGGAGAGGTTTTGTCTCCCTTCAATATTGGTCACTATGTGGCAGGATTCATGCGGGGCAGCCACACGGGACCGTTGATGCCGGTGAAACGGAATTCCTCCATTTCTTTCTTCGATGGACCCCCGGTCGTGTCCTGCAGCGCCTATTGTGTCCATGAGGGAAAACTGACGGAACCGGCGGATGCCTTTGATCATCCCTACTGGGACTACATCCGCAACCAGATTTCCCGGAAGGCCACGGAAATCCGTCAGCAGGGATTCTCCGGATGCGCCATGCTTCCTTACGGTGAGCTGGAGTACGGTGGAATCGTCGAAAAGATGAAGAACCTGGATGGCAAGTTTACTGTTCGCTGAACGGGATGAAAATACTTTAAATGCACAAAGCCCCGTATGGAGATTTCTGTTTCCTGCGGGGCTGTTGTGTATGATTCTTTAGTCCGAAGCGGTTTAGCCCAAAGGAAAATTGAGTTCCTATTTTTTTCAACCTTCAGACTTCGGACTTCAACCTTCAACCTAAATAGCTCATGAGATTCTACATCCACACCTTTGGCTGCCAGATGAATGTCAACGAATCCCAGAAGGTTGAGGCCCTTCTCCGGGAAGAGGGATTTGAACCAGCCACATCCCCCGACGGGGCCGATATCATCCTCATCAATACGTGCAGCGTGCGTAAAAAGCCGGAGCAAAAGGTTTTCTCGCTTGTCGGGCGTCTCAAGGGAAAAGGACGGATCATCGGGGTCATGGGATGTGTGGCCCAGCAGTATGGTGAAAGGATTCTGGAAAAGGAAAAGGCCATCGACTTCGTGATTGGAACCCAAAACCTTCACCGTGTTCCGGAGGTTATCGGGGAGGTCCTAAAGGCGGGGGGGAGACGGGCGGAAACCGGTTTTTTCTCCCCAGAGGTTTCTCTCGAAATTTTCAAGGCGCCCCTGGTGACGCCCAGGGTCAGTGCCTACGTGACCATTATGCAGGGATGTGACCGGTTCTGCAGTTACTGTATCGTTCCCTTCGTGAGGGGGAGGGAAAGGAGCCGTCCTTCGGCCGAAATCCTCAGGGAAGTCCAGGCCCTTGCTGATCAGGGGATCAAAGAGATTATTCTCCTTGGCCAAAACGTGAACCGCTATGGGTTGGACCGTGACAATGATTTGACTTTCCCCCAGCTTTTACGTAAAATTGATAAAATAGGAGGGGTTACGAGGGTTCGTTTCGTGACCTCGCATCCGGCGAGCCTGGATGACAAGACGATCCGTCTGTTTGGGGAGCTTGAAACTATCTGTGAAGCCATCCATCTGCCTTTTCAATCGGGTTCCAACAGGATCCTGAAAATGATGGGGAGGGGATACACTCGGGAAATGTATCTGGACAAGATCTACAAATTGAGGGAGGTCCAGCCCGATATCGCTCTTGCCGCTGATGTCATGGTAGGGTTTCCCGGAGAGACGGAGGAAGACTTCCAGGAGACCTTAGCACTGATGGAGACGGTCCAGTTTGATAATCTGTTTTCCTTCCAGTTCACGCCGCGCCCCATGACCCGTGCCGCGGAATACCCAAACCAGGTTCCAGAAGAGGAGAAATCAAGGCGTTTACAAACCCTGCAGGCCGTTCAATCCGGGATCACCCTGAAAAAGAACAGGGAGCAGGTGGGAAAAATCAAAGAGGTTTTGGTGGAAAGGAAGAGTAAACACCCCAAGGGCTTTATGATGGGACGAACCCGAGACAATCGAGTGGTCAATTTCGAGGCATCCCCGGACCTGGTGGGACGGGAGGTGAGTGTCCGCATTCTTAAAGGATTTCAGAATTCCCTTTTGGGGGTCATGGAGGAGAACCATGTATATTGAGATGGTTGTAGGGGGGTTGACGATCGATCCATTGACCAATTCACCCGTCCTTATCTTGAAGGACCTGAAGGGAGAGCAAACCCTGCCCATCTGGATTGGGGTTTTGGAGGCCACCTCCATCGCCACGGTCCTTGAAAAGATAGATGTGGGACGTCCCATGACCCATGACCTGCTGAATACCATCGTCAGTGACTTGGGGGCGCGTATCCTTAGGGTGGAGATCTGTGATCTCCGTGACAATACGTATTACGCCCTCCTTCACCTCGATCAGAAGGGGGCCTGTATCCAAATCGACTCCCGTCCCAGTGACGCCATTGCCATTGCCCTCCGCTGTGGAGCCCCTATCTTCGTGCTCGATACCGTGCTCGAAAAATCAAAGAGGGAAGTGGAAAATGACAAAGAGGTCAAGGAGGGGATAAAGGTCACTTCCACGGAGGACAAAGAGAAGCTCAAGGAGATCCTGGAAGAACTGAATCCGGAAGACTTTGGCAAATACAAGATGTAAAGCAGACGGGCCAAAAGTCTCAAATTTCAAAGTTGATGCACTCGCAGATCTTAACCTTAATCTTAGCCTGAACCTTAATCTTAATCCTAACCTTCCCACTTCAGATTACAGCCTTTGACCGATTTACTTAGGGGGTTAAGGTCAGGTTGTATTGAAAACCATCAGGGAACATGGTAGTTTTTTCGCGATT
>CAZPTH010000150.1:0-3102 GCA_964589315.1 uncultured Thermodesulfobacteriota bacterium | reverse complement strand
TTAAGGTCAGGTTGTATTGAAAACCATCAGGGAACATGGTAGTTTTTTCGCGATTCAGGAGGGAGGTCAGGGCGTTGATCTATCGGGTTGAAGTCGGGTTCAAACAGGGAATCGTAGATGGGCCGGGGAAACGGATTCGGGAACGTATCGCCCGTGAAATGTCCATTTCCCTCGAGAGTGTTCGGATTCTTTCCACTTATCTCATCCAGCTTGATTGTGATTCTGAGACCCTTTCACGCATGGTGAAGGAGACCTTCTATGATCCCGTCGTTCAGGATATCGCCGTTGATCATCCCCTATATGAGGATGCGGACGTATGGGTTGAGATCGGGTATAAACCGGGGGTGACGGACAATGTGGGAAAGACCGCCCGGCAGGTTATACAGGATTATCTCGGCAGACCCCTGAATGACCATGAGAATGTCTTTACCGCGACGACCTATCTCCTCTACGGGTCGGTGGACAGTGACAGGGCGGAAGATATCGCGCGGAGGATTCTCGGGAATCCATTGATCCACCGTTTCATCATCTTCTCGAGAGATGAGCTCACCGAAAAGCGGGAGGCCCTGCGGGTCCTCCCCGTCGTCAGACTCGAAGCGAGGGGGGAGGTGTTACGGTTTGACCTGGATATCCCACCGGAAGACCTGGTTCGTTTGAGTAAAGAGCGGGTCCTTGCCCTGAACCTGAAGGAAATGGAGACTATCCGGGATGAGTTGCGCCGCCCCGAGATCCTTGACAAACGGAAAAGGTTCGGGTTGGACCACCGCGTAACGGATGTGGAGTTAGAGGCCATTGCCCAGACCTGGTCGGAGCACTGTAAGCACAAGATCTTCAATGCCACGATTCGATACCGGGAAGAGGGAAGGGAAGAAATCATCCGAAGCCTCTTCAAGACCTACATCCAGGGAACTACGGAAAAGGTCCGGGCGAAAAAGGGTAGCCGGGACATCTGTGTCTCGGTCTTTACCGATAATGCCGGCGTCATAAGATTCGACGAGGACAATAACCTTGTTTTCAAGGTAGAGACCCACAACAGCCCCTCAGCGCTGGACCCTTACGGCGGGGCATTGACCGGGATCGTAGGTGTCAACCGGGACCCCTTTGGGACTGGCCTCGGTGCCCGGCTTATTGCCAACACGGATATTTTCTGTTTTGCCGACCCCCACTATGACAAACCGATTCCCGAGGGGATTCTTCACCCGAAGAAGATTTACGAAGGGGTTCGAGAGGGGGTGGAACACGGGGGAAACAAGAGTGGAATTCCAACCGTGAACGGCGCGGTGGTCTTTGAGGAACGCTTCCTCGGGCGTCCCCTTGTCTTCTGTGGAACCTGTGGAATCATGCCTGCGGAGATCAACGGACATCCATCCCATATAAAATGGGTCGAGCCCGGGGACAGGATCGTCATGGTCGGCGGGCGGATCGGGGCCGACGGGATTCATGGGGCGACCTTTTCCTCCGAGCAGCTTTCCGAGTCCTCCCCCGTGACAGCGGTCCAGATCGGGGACCCTATCACCCAAAAGAAGATGTTCGACTTTCTCCTCAAGGCGCGCGACCTGGGGCTCTACCATGCCATAACGGACAACGGGGCGGGTGGCCTGTCCTCCTCCGTGGGGGAGATGGCACAGCTTTCCGGAGGGGCCGAGATGACCCTGGAAAAGGCCCCGCTGAAGTATCCGGGACTGCGGCCCTGGGAGATCCTCGTTTCCGAGGCCCAGGAGAGGATGACCGTGGCGGTCCCCCCTGAAAACCTGGAGAAATTTCTTGCCCTGTCTGAGAAGATGGGGGTAGAATCGACTGATCTCGGACAATTTACCGATTCCGGGGTCTTCCATGTGACCTTCGAGGGAGAGACGGTTGCCTATCTCGATATGGATTTCTTTCACGAAGGGCTTCCCACCATGGAGCTGGAAGCGGACTGGTCTCCCCCCAGGTTCGAAATCAGAGAGAAACCAGAGGCCAAGAACTTAAAAGAGATTCTTCTGAACCTCATGGGAACCCTCAACGTCTGCAGCAAGGAGTCGATTATCCGCCAGTATGATCACGAGGTCCAGGGGGGAAGCGTCATCAAGCCCCTCATGGGAGAGGTCAACGACGGACCGTCTGATGCCGCTGTTTTACGGCCCCTCCTCGATTCCATGTCAGGGGTGGTGCTGGCCAATGGCATCTGTCCTAAATACAGTGATTATGACACCTACTGGATGGCAGCCTGTGCCGCTGATGAGGCGGTGAGAAATGCCATCTGCGTGGGGTGCGACCCCGGGCATATGGCGGCCCTGGATAATTTTTGCTGGTGTGACCCCATTGTCTCGGAGACCAATCCGGATGGAAGGTATAAACTTGCCCAGCTGGTCCGTGCCAACAGGGCCCTGTATGACCTCTTACCCGTTTACGGGATTCCCCTTATTTCAGGGAAAGACAGCATGAAGAACGACGTAATGGTCCAGGGGAAAAAGATTTCGATCCCCCCGACGCTGCTTGTCTCCGTCATCGGTAAAATCCCGGATGTCCGACACGCCATTTCCATGGATTTCAAGCGTCCCGGTCATCTTGTCTATATTCTCGGCATGACATACCCGGAACTTGCCGGCTCGGAATACTATGAAACCTATGGCTGTAAGGGAGGCCAGGTCCCAAGGGTCCGTGCTATGGAGGCCTGGGAACGCTACAGGCGGGTCCATGAGGCCATGGTGTCCGGGTTTGTCCGATCCTGCCATGACTGTTCGGACGGGGGACTGGGCGTTGCCCTGGTGGAAAAGGCCCTTGCCGGTGGGTTCGGCGCGGACATAGATTGCTCGAAAATTCCCGCGGAAGGATGCGAAGGAGTGGATGAAGTCCTCTTTTCCGAGTCCCAGAGCCGTCTTGTCCTGACCGTCGCCCCGGGTGACCGGGGGGCCTTCGAGGCCCTCTTCGAGGGCGACGATTCGATAGCCTGTATCGGAACCGTGCGGGAGGACCGGGAGGTTGTCTTCCGGGATGGACCGTTACCCCTTTTCACGGTCTTTTGTGACGAGGCTAAGCACGCCTGGCAGGCCCCCCTGAATTTCTGAGGTTGGAGGCGACACGTCAAACATAATAAGCGGAACCCCGGTGAAATCCGCC